>DEQB01000100.1 GCA_002359085.1 Erysipelothrix sp. UBA3377 | reverse complement strand
ATTAAAAAATCCCGTGAGGGATGATTTATATTATTATTTAATTGAAGATTAGAGACTTAAATGTTTCTTAAGCTTTGGGATTATATCTACGTCTGCTGGTATCCAGTAGACACTATCTAATTCTTCTTTAGAAACCCACTTATAATCAGAATGTTCTGTTAGGGTGGGTTTTCCATTTTCAATTTCACTTATATATACGTGCATCGTTAAATGGAAATTAGGATATTGATAGGTAACGGTAGTTAGAAACTTTTGGGGTATAATATCGAACAAAAGTTCTTCATTTATTTCCCTAACAAGTGCTTGTTCATGTGTTTCATTCGGTTCGATTTTACCGCCTGGAAATTCCCACATACCGTCAAATTCGCCACCACTTCTCTTTGTGATGAGTATTTTATCTCCAACTTGAATTGCTGCTGCAACAACTTCTATTTTTTTCACTTTATCACTTCCTATGATCTATCTTATCATGAAACTAAAAAATGATGGATAAAAGTTTGCGTTTATAACTTTAAAAATGATTTAATTACTATATAATTTAAACAACAATCGAAAGTGGTGAGTGTTATGGACTTTATATGTATATTTGGACCCCAAGCAGTGGGGAAGATGAGTGTGGGTGAGCGCTTATCTGAAGCGTTGGGATTACCGTTATTGTTTAATCATGTCACATTGGATGTGATATGGCCTTATATTGGTTGGAATAAGAAAACTTTTGAATTGTCTGATCAGTTGCGATTGGATATCTTTGAGTATATAGCTTCGGATGTGGATCATAAGGGGATTATCTTTACCTTTGTGTGGGATTTTGATAGTGCATATGATTGGGAATTTGTACAGAAGGTAAAGTCTTTGTTTCAAAAAGAAAATCAGCGTCTTTACTTTGTGGAGTTAGAGGCTGATTTGGATACGCGTTTGAGTCGTAATGCTTCTGAGAATAGATTGTTGAAGAAGCCTTCGAAGCGTGATCTTGAATATTCTGAAAATGAGTTATTGAGGTCTTTGGATAAACATCGTTTGAATTCTTATCCAGATGAGATTCAAGAAAAAAATTACTTTAGATTGAATACGAATGGTCAAAGTGTTGAAGCGTCCAGTGAAATTATATTGGATTGGTTAAATACTGTCAGATCTTAAGTCGGCCTCTAGGATTTCCTTGAGGTTTTTTATTTGTGTTTTGGTGAATTTTGGTTTCGCGATGAATTTGTATTCGGGTTCAATACCATTGAGAATATCGTCTTTGAGGGTGATGTATTCATACATGATGAATTTGATGTCATGGTGGGGAAAGATGCTCTGTAGCTTTTCTTTTATGGCTTCTTTTTGTGTGGGGCCTTGGGGAATATTCTTATCTCAAAGGCTTTTATTCTTGTGTTTATTTCTTCTTGGGTTTCAAATAGGTTGAACATGGTTTTCACTTCCTTTTACTTATTTTATCAATGTTTGGTTCATTTGAATGTATATTTATTTGTGATATAGCATTACTATGTCAATTAATTCACAATGTTTGAATTGATAATAGTGGACATATATTAGAGAAAGGGAGGAAATAATATATGAAATTATTGATATTGGGTGGTGCAGGAACCATGGCTTCTTTTGTGATTGAGAAGTTAATTGCGGACGATTACTTTGATGAGATTGTGGTATCTGACTACAATGAAGCATCAGCTGAGAAGGTAGTGCGTGGATTAAACAATCCAAAGTTAAAAGCTTCTAAAGCGGATGTATTTGATAAAGCACGTTTGTTGGAGTTGATGAATGAAGCAGATGTGGTCGCAAACTGTACAGGTCCTTATTACTTATTGTTGGAACCTGTTATGGATGCATTCCTGGATTCCGATTGTTTAAACTATATTGATTTCTGTGATGATATTGAAGCGATTGAAGCGGTAATGACACCTGAAAATCAAAAGCGATCTAAAGACAAAGGTCAACATATTATTATTGGTTTGGGTGGTAGTCCAGGGGTTATACCTGTTGAAATTATGTACGGTGCTTCATTGATGGATGAAGTTGAGACTGTTCAGTTGAGTATGTTGATGGATGAACTTGAAGAGGGTGGACCGGCAGTTTGGGACCATATGTTTGAAAACTTCTATGGTGATGTCACAACGTATGAAGATGGTAAATTAAAAACTGTTAAAGGATTCTCCGATGTGGTTGAATATGACTTCCCCAAAGAAGTATTCGGCGATATTGGTAAAGTGAAACTCTATGACTTGGGTCATCCTGAAGTATTCACGATTCCCCAAGCATTACCTAACGTTAAGAACATTAAAATTAAATGTGCATTTTATCCGCCAGAAGGTATGGACTATGTTATTGAGATGGATCGCCAAGGATTCCTTGATACAAAACCCGTTAAGGTGGGAGAGGTTGAAGTGTCACCCCGTTTGGTATTCCTAAAATTAATGGAGAACACAGTCATGAATCCAGAATATCCTGGAGGCTTCCAACCAGAAGGACGTGCTGTAGAAGACTACGGTACAGGAACTGTCATTGATGTATATGGTACAAAAGATTGCAAGAAAGCACACTTCCAAAGTGCTTTCCAAACAAACATGGGAACGGTAACTGGTTACCCACTAGCGGTAGGTGCCAGATTATTGGCTGAAGGTAAAATCGAAGGCTTGGGTATGATGATTCCTGAAGTCGCGATTACTGACCAAGGTAGCTTTGTGAATGAGGTGTTTGATTCAATTCGTGATTTGGGACACCCCATGAAGAAGACTTCTCATATTACGTATAATTTATAATCGTTTTAAAAAACTCCATTGAATAATCAGTGGAGTTTTTAATGTTTAATCAAACGCTGTCTTCTTGGATTGCTACACCGTTTAAAATAAGTTTTAAAATTACATTGGACTTCAATGAAGCACGTACCGAACAAAATTTTTCTTCGCTTTGTCTCATCGCTTTCCAAATGCGTTTTTCAGGTACATCACCTTCAATATGAAAAGTTAAAGTGATGTCGGTATAGTATTGAGGATGACCCTCTGCACGGATACCTTCTGCATCAACATTCAAGCTTTTAAGCGATCCATCCTCTACATAGCGTTTTAGAATGGCAATCACATCAATGGCTGAACACCCTGATAAGGCACCCAACAGTGCTTTCATGGGGGACATGCCTTCTTCATTTCCAGCCCCCATTTTAATCACATTGCCATCATCTGATTGAATATCAAATGACATGCTTTTGGTCCATTTTGATTTAATTGATAACATAAAATATGCCTCCTTTTCATATATACTTCAAATCGTAACTTATAAATACATCATATTAAGATACCTGTTTGAAGTCAAGTTTAGTGGTTTTTTCAGAAAGGTGTCATTTTGAATGTGAAATATGATATTATAATTGAGCATAAGCGCCCGTGGCGCAATCGGATAGCGCATTTGATTCCGGTTCAAAAGGTTGTAGGTTCGAATCCTGTCGGGCGCGCCAAATGTAAATCAAGTTCATCCTTCGGGGTGACTTTTTTATTTCCATGACTTGTTGAAGGGATATGGATGTACTATAATAGATAAAATTGGAAAGCATAGGTGTGGGTATGGGTAAAACGATTGTTCCAGATGGATATGAGTCTAAGTTAAATACATATGATACACAAACCGCCATTGGTTATATCAAGAAGTGGTTTGAGGAGGCGTTGAGTGGTAGTTTGAAATTGAAGCGTGTTTCCGCGCCTTTATTTGTGGCTGCTCAAAGTGGCTTAAATGATGACTTAAGTGGTAAAGAAAGACCGGTTCGTTTTGATGTGCCTGAACTGGATGTTGATGGGGAAGTGGTGCATTCTTTGGCGAAGTGGAAACGGATGGCTTTACATCAGTATGACTTTAGAGTGGGTAATGGTTTGTATACGGATATGAATGCGATTCGTAGGGATGAGGTATTGGATAATACCCATTCTATATATGTGGATCAATGGGACTGGGAACGTGTAATTGATGAGAGTTGGCGTGTGGAAAGTTATTTGCGTGATACTGTGGAGCAGATAGTTTTTGCGATTTGTGAGACTTCCATGCGACTGCATACGAAATATCGCAATGTGGATGTGCATTTAGACCCGCATGTGTCTTTTGTGACTTCCCAAGAGTTAGAGGATATGTATCCGGAATTGTCGCCTGAAGCGCGTGAAAACGCTTATGTAGAGAAACACCATACCACCTTTATTCTACAGATTGGTCATAAACTCAACAGTGGTAAACCCCATGATATGCGGGCTCCGGATTATGATGATTGGTTGTTGAATGGCGACTTACTCTTTTGGCATGAGCCCTTGGGTAAAGCGATGGAGCTTTCCAGTATGGGGATTCGCGTTGACAAAGAAGCGATGTTGGCACAATTAGAGATATCTGATGAGATGCATCGCTTGGATTATGAATTCCACCAAAAAGTAGTGGATGGGACCTTACCCTTTACCATTGGGGGCGGTATTGGGCAAAGCCGCATGTGTATGTTGCTGCTGGGTAAAGCCCATATTGGTGAAGTTCAGGTAAGCTTATGGGATGAAGAAACTGTTGCTGCATGTGAAGGGGTTATTGAACTCTTATGAAACGGTGTGCTTGGGTCAAAGATCCTTTAGAAATTGAATATCACGACCATGAATGGAGTGTTGAAAGTCATGACGAACGCTATCTCTTTGAGATGCTGGTTTTAGAATCGGCTCAAGCGGGTTTGTCTTGGTTGACGATTTTACGTAAACGTGAGGTGTATCGCACATGTCTTCATAATTTTGATGTTCATAAAATTCAACATATGCGTGTTGAAGATATCATCAATTTCGATGGAGTTATTAAGAATAAACTCAAAGCCAGTGCAATCATCCATAATGCGAAATTAATTGTTCAAAATAAGATTTCACTCAATGATTTGATGTGGTCTTATACGGATGGAAAAGTATTAAAGAGTTTATATTTAACGGAATCAGATTTATCCCGACAAATATCAAAAGATTTAAAAAAAATGGGGTTCAAGTTTGTGGGACCTACGATTATCTATTCCTACATGCAAGCCATTGGGATGATTGATGATCACGAAAAGGATTGTGACTTGTATTAAATGCGCAATTCTTTTTTTATAATCTTAAAGAAATCTTAAGAAAGATACATGGTTATATTAAAAAATATGAATTAAAATAGATACATAAGAGGTGAAAGTATGTATAACGTATTGGTTTGTGATGATGAAAAAGATATTGTGAGTGCCTTAAAAATCTATTTGGGGACTCAAAACTACCAAGTCTATGAAGCTTATAACGGACAAGAGGCCATTGACATTGTGAATCAAGAAGACATTCATTGTATCTTACTGGATATCATGATGCCAAAAGTGGATGGTATTGAAGCAATGAAGATTATCAGGCAGGACCGTAATATTCCCGTTATTTTAATTACAGCAAAAAGTGAGGATACGGATATTGTGTTGGGTTTAGAGATGGGCGCTGATGATTATATCACCAAACCCTTTAAGGCTATGGAAGTGATTGCGCGAGTGCGCAGTCAAATTCGTCGCTATATGGAATTGGGTCAAGGTAATAAAATCAATGATTTACTGGTTATTGGGGGGCTCACGCTGGATGATAACACAAAGGAAGTTACGGTTGATGGTGATAGTATTAAACTTACCCCCAAGGAATATGAAATTCTGAGATTGTTTATGAACAACCCCAACCACGTATTTTCACCCACTGACATTTATGAGCGGGTGTGGAAAGCAGAAGCCATCGGGTATGAAAGCAGTGTTGCGGTCCACATCCGTCATTTAAGAGAAAAAATAGAAATCAATCCGGCAGATCCCCGCTATATTAAAGTCGTATGGGGACAGGGCTATAAACTGGATAAGAGAGGGACATTAAAATGAAAAAAGAAAAAACATTGTTTAAGAAGGTCATGGCAGTGACATTGATTGTGATCACAAGCTGTATCACGCTTTTGAGTACGGCTCAAATCTTTGGGTTGATTGTGACTGACAGCTACGTTCGCCCCCTTGAACAGGTCAGTAATAATGTGTTAGAGGAATTCTTATATGATGATTTTCATCGTGTTCAGTACATGATGAGCATCACCTCTAAGCAATTTACTGACGATCGAAGGGTTGTGTTAAACCCTGAAGAACTGACGAATCGTTTGAATGGATCGTATCAGTACAGTAACTTAAAGATACGCATTTTTGAAGCTGATACGGCTATTTATGAACTCAATATGAATGCACAAAGTCGCTTCAATGCGATGATCGATAACCAAGTGCAAATTGAGAACTCAAATAATGCGGTACATTATCGCGTTGAAGTTTCCGTTATGGATGATTTTGAATACAATGATCGATATGCAGTGATAAATTGGATTGTGACCCTTGCGTATCGTTTAAGATTTGCGGTCTATCCCATTCTGATAGTTTCTTTGATTGCCTTATTTTCATCCATTGTTTATTTAATGAATCAGCGTAAAACCAATGGTTTAAAGACCCTTGATAAAATACCCCTTGAATTGGTTGTGGGTCTTTATATTTTGGTGTTGATGTTTGCGCAGGAAGTGTCTTACCATCATTATGGGTTATTCTTTTTGGTTGTATTATTGGTGATGAGTTTAATTTTAATTCAAAGTGTGATGCGTCGTATTAAGTATGGGGTGTTTTATAAAAACACATTGATTCATAAAATCGCGAGTCGTATGGGTTATGTTCTAAGAGATACTTCCATGACTGTTAAGGTGGGACTGGGTCTTATAGTGAATGCGATTGTGGATTTAATCTTGATCATCGTTTTCCAATTCGTTCCACTGAATATTTGGATATTTCTTTTGATTAAAAATATTTTAATTGGATATGTGGTATTGCGTCACTTGATTGAAGTGCATGATATCACACTGGGTACAGAGACCATTGCGATGGGGCATTTGGATTTCAAATTTGATGTCCATAACTTCCAAGGACCTTTACGAAAGCTCACCATGAACTTAAATCAAATTTCAAATGCGACTGCCAACGCAGTCAGTGAACAAATGAAAAGTGAACGCATGAAGACAGATCTCATCACCAACGTCAGTCATGATATTAAAACGCCCATTACCTCAATAATCAATTACGTTGATTTATTGCGTGAAACGGATGATTTGAATCTCATTGGTGAATATACAACGGTGCTTCAAAGACAATCAGATCGTCTGAAACATCTGGTGGAAGATCTCATTGAGGCATCCAAGTTATCCAGTGGTAATGTGGAACTTGAAACAGAGCC
>DEQB01000015.1:15951-25250 GCA_002359085.1 Erysipelothrix sp. UBA3377 | reverse complement strand
CAGCATCGATGTTATCATTGTACAACTCAGACTCAGTCGCAGTTGTACGAATAGCACCAATCTTATACAGGTATTTCTTAATCTTAATCGGAGGTACACCAAGCTCAACTGACAGGTCCCTCACCAAAGTCGTCAACGGGAAGGTAGACGTATTGGTAGTCACCTGAACACCATTAGTAAACATACAAATGGTGACACTAGTTCCCATATCAATGAGAACTGTGGTAGGTAGGTCATAGCTGTGGCTAAAGAGGACACTCAAGTTGAGCATGGCAGAAGTAGACGATTCAATGTGCTGCACATTAAGCCCATACTCATGCATAGTTGCAATGAAGTCTTTCAAGAGCAGCAGACCGCCACGCTGTGTCATAACACGATAACGCAGATCGGTCTCACTCGGAAGGCATCCATACAACTTGTAATCCGAAATCGTCAGATTGGAAGTCGCACGTCCAATCTGTTCTTGGTAGTACTTATCCAACTCCTTGGAGTCTTTGTAAGTCTTTGAAGATTTATCTTCCCAGGCTACTCGGATACCAAGAATGGAGGAGCATACCAAAACTCGAGAAGTCTTAATGTTGAAAGACTTCAGAGTATTAACCAATGATTCCACGAATCCTCTGATGTTACCGAGCATAAAAGAATCGGTAGATACAAAAGGAGTCATATCCTTCATATCTACCGTCTTAAACACGGTGATCGTAGATCCTGCAATGCTGGCATCCATGATCTTAGTCTCGGCTTTACCAATGTCCAAGATCAAGTATCTACCAGAAAATTTTGATGTCATAATACCTCCAGATTGCGATCCTGTGCGAACTTAGCAAGCTCGTCAAGAGTTGTTTCCCCAGCACGTGCCTTATTAATACCATCCGCAATCATATCAACGAACCCTTGTTCCTTGACGATACGGTAAAGCTCAGTAGAAGGCTTACGAAGCTCGATAGCTTCTTTAAGTTCCGAGGTTAAAACCATGCACTCCGAAATAACCATGCGTCCCTTGTAACCTGTCATGTTACACTCAGTGCACCCCTCGCCCTTAGTAAGGGTAATTGTACCATCACCAAGCTTAAACAGATTACGATAGAAGTGATCAGCAGGAAGATCATACTTACGGGCACACTTAGGACAAACCCGACGAACAAGTCGCTGAGCAACAACCGCAACCAGAGAGTCACAAATCTCATAAGGCTTTACGCCCAAACCAATCAGACGGGATACACTGGAGACAGCATCCTTAGTATGAATGGTAGAGATAACCAAGTGACCAGTGTCTGCAGCCTGCAAGGCTGTCTGGGCAACTTCCAAGTCACGAATCTCACCGACCATGATAACATCAGGGTCTTGTCTAAGTATGGATCTAAGGCCTGAGGCGAAGTCTAAACCTGCCTTGGCGTTGATCTGAACCTGAGTGATACCGTCAAATTGTTTTTCTACTGGGTCTTCAATGGTTACAATAGAGATTTCAGGTGTTGAAATTTCATTGAGCATTGAATACAGGGTTGTGGTTTTACCAGACCCCGTTGGACCGGTTAGTAGCAAGATACCATTAGGAACTTTAGAAAGGTCCCTAAGTTTTTGTTTGGATTCCTCACTGATATCAATGGTATCCAAATCATATTTGATATTCCGATCCGCTCCCAATAAACGCATAACGATTTTCTCGCCAAGCGGTGTGGGAATGGAACTAACACGAATATCAACTTCCGTATAGTCTGCAGTATGTCTGAAAGAACCATCTAAAGGTTTTCTCTTTTCTGCAATGTTCATGTTTGAAATAATTTTAATTCTCGTAACGATGAGTTCATGAAGATTTCTTTGAAGCACCATGTGTTGAGATAAAGTACCATCCACTCTAAATCGAATGATGGTCGCATCTTCTTCGGGTTCAATATGAATATCCGATGCATTAACACCATAAGCACTGTTGATGATGTTATTTACCATCTTAACAACCGGTGCGGAATCAACACGACGCATTAAATCTTCTTCGTCTTGATCTGTTAACTGTGTGATGTCATTGGTTGTAACATCTATTTTGTACAGTACGTTCAATCCATGTTCAATTGTGTTCATGGGTGAAATAACAGGCAGTGTATCAAATCCAGCAATCATACTTAAATCTTCCATGGTCACAAAATCCAAAGGATCATTTGTCGCAAAGAAAAGGGTACCATTCTCAATATATAGCGGTAATATCTTATTGTTTTGAGCGAAATCCTGAGATACCAAGTCACGAACACTCGCATCCATGAATTGAACAGGATTATCTTCGTATTGGAACTTCAACTTCTTAGAAAGTGCAACCAACATTTCATTCTCAGAAATTATACGCATATCAATCAAGATTTCACCTAATTTCTTACGTACCGTTTTTTGTCGATTCAACGCTTCTTGAAGTTGTGCATCAGTGATGAGATTTTCTTCAACCAATATTTCTCCAAATTTTAATCTTCTCATAAAATTCCCTCTTTCTTTGCTATAATAATCATGGTGATACGCTATGATACAAATATTTGTTTTAATTTTAGGTTTAATCATGGGTTCTTTTTTAGGTGTGGTTATAGACCGCTTACCCAAAAAAATATCCATTTCAACGGGACGCTCACGGTGCGAATTCTGTAACCGTGACTTAACACCTTTAGAACTGATTCCCTTAGTCAGCTACTTTATTCAAAAAGGTAAATGTAAGAAGTGTCATACAAAGTTATCTTTAAGATATCCCTTACTTGAACTCATAACAGGAATCGCGTATGTCTTGGTTTACCTAACCTTTGGATATACCATCCAATCCATAATCGCAATGACATTCGCATCAGTTTTAATCGTAATTGCATTTATCGATATAGATACGATGTTAATATTTGATCGATTCCACATCATAATTTTAATTTTAGCTTTCATAGACGCCATTTTATTAAAGAAACCCATCACCGATGTTGTATTCGGCGCATTAATTATCAGTGTTCCCCTACTCATCATCGCCAATATAACTGGCGGTATTGGAGGCGGAGACATTAAGCTCATGTTTGCTTCTGGAGCGTATCTTGCGACCAAAAACATCGTCGTCGCTTTTGTGATTGCTGTAATCATCGGGGGTATCTATGGCGTAATAACACTTATGAATAAGAAACACGATCGAAAGGATGCGATTCCATTCGGACCCTTTCTCTGTGTTGGTTTATTTATAAGCTTACTCTACGGACAAAATATTGCGAACTGGTATATAGGCCTTTTATTTGCCTACCCAACCACCTGGTATTTCTTTATTTAAGAAATAAACATCAATTTCAATGGATGCACTTTCTTGAGTCTCCGTATCCGTTGGATTACCTTCATCATCAAATATTTCATGATCGTTTCTTGTATAAGAAACGTTTTTTATGTAATTGGTCTGACCCACATTACTCAAATCACCCACGAAACGTTGTAAATTAGCATAACTACCCTCAACTTCAATCACAAGCGATTGCTTTAAGATTTGATGATCCGTAGAAACACCCGTTACTTCACTTGGACTGTAATTCAAATATGTATCCAACAATTCTTTAAGATTGAACTCATACGTTTGAACAGGCGTTGATTGCGCAGAAGGTGCCACAACACTGGCTGCACCATAACTCACACTTTGAATCTTAATCTTACGATCACGGGCTAAGCTTTGGGTTAATCGATCAAAACTTTCTCCCTTAAGTGGATCTGACAATTCATTCATCAAAGCATCCACATCATCCAGTAATTGTTCACGGTTCTCCATCAACTTACCTGTTTGAGCAATTCTTGTACGCATTTCAATTTCTTGAACTTCTAAATTCGATTTCTCACTTTCCAAAGCTTCAATATTCGCAATCATGGGATTAATCCAATAAAGAATACCCAAACCAAATACCATAATAAATAACAGAACAGATAGAAGAACTACTTCACGCGTCGATAATTTAGTCATCAGTAATTCCCCCTTAAGATGATGGTTGCAGATCCAGTATATCTTTCACTACCCGCATCATATTGATATCCATCATAGTTAACCTCTTTCACAAGACCACTGTTCTTTAGATTCTCAATATATTCTGAAGAAGCTACTTCTCTTTTACTACTATATTGAATCACAACCACAGACTCAGTAATGGTCAAATCATCAATTCTTAAACCCGCAGGTGTTGCGATTAACAGCTCTGTCAACACTTGACTGTCATGGCCTTGTTTCGTATCCAAGACATCGTTAATATCTCCCAGAGAGTCTTTAAATGTTGCGAGATTTGAGTTTTCAATCGCAATCGCATTGGCTGCCTCATATTGTTCAACATTCGCAGGCGCATTGATATAAGAAGATAAAGACGCAATTTCACCTTTAAGTAAAGATTGCTGAAACATCAAACTCACACCATAGGCAACCATAATCAGAGCCAGGGCCCCAAATAAAACAAATGCAGCACCTGCAGTACTCACAGATTTAGACCTTTGTTCATGGGCCAGATACTGTTGATACAAGTTCATTTTTTTATTCATACCAACACCCCCACACTATTCGTAAAGTCATAAAGTCCAATATCATTGGGTGTAATAGACCCAAATATCTCAGGAACTAAAGACGGTATATTAAGCGTTTGTTCAGAAATTTGTTCAATAAATTTAAAGCGTTTCTCATAACCCACCACAATTACTTTTGTGATTGGCTTACCAGTTACCCCTTGTTGCGATTGATTTAATAAATCAAGCACATGCGCAACACGCTTAGAAATAACACTCGCATCATCGTCAATATGAATTAACACAGAACGCATCATCATAAAGTTCTTATGGTTAAACATAAAATATCGAATATAAGATGAAGAAGCATCTATGACCACCACTGGATCAAAAGTATCCACCACATCAAACTTTTCAACAAAATTAAGAAATGCATTCGAAGCACTTTCTATGGACTGAATTTTCATACCCATTCCTTCAAAAAATATTTCCAAACCTTCTATTGAACTTCTGCGCATCGCACTCGCTGCAACGTGATACTGTTTATGACCCTCAACTTCTAATTCATTTAAGACACGATAATCTACAATAAAGTCACGCGTTAGATTAAAGGAAGTCGTCATTTCATTGGTCACTAAAAAGCCAAGTTTTTTCTTATCAGTTTTAGGGACCGTCAAATTTTTAGATAAAATCGTGCGATGATTGATTACCAAGTGTACTTTTTTATCTTTGATGCCCTTTTCTTCCAAAGCATTCTTTACATAATTAATCATAGATTCATTCAAATTAACATCATGATTTATAAATAGAGAATCCTGAAGAAAAATCCTAAAAGCATTTTGAACCTTCAATTTCTTATGATTCCCACTACCAACCAAGACATAAAGTTCACGATCTCTAATTTCTATAACGCATGCCACAATACATCACCTCTCTTATCCTAGATTTCCATACATTTTGAACATCGGTTGCAGAATCGATATCACAATCAATCCAACCACAATCCCCATCCAAACAATCATAATAGGTTCAATCAGTCCAACTAACCGCGTCAACGCAGCTTCAGACTCCTGATCAAAGTAATCCGCAATTTTATCCAGAATACCTTCTAAGTCACCTGTTTCCTCACCAACACTAATCATCGCTGGCAACATGGAATCAAAATAACCCACATGTTTAATCGCGTCAGACAAATGTCCACCCCGACTCACATCCACATACACCTGATCAAATTTATCTTCTAAATAAGCGTTCCCAATGACACTGGAGGTCAATTCAATCATCTCCAAAGCATTCACACCATGACCATAAAGAGACGCAAACGAACGCGCTACACGCGCAGAATACACCGTCGCCATCAACTTACCAATAACCGGTAACTTCAACAACAAATGATCAATTCTAATACGCGTCTTACGATTATTCATGATGGCCACAAAACCAGCCGAAACACCTGCCACAATCATCAACACCACATACCATCTCGTAATCAAGAAAGTAGACAAACCCATTAATATACGCGTTAGAAAAGGCGTCTCAGCTTCAGGAAACGAATTCATAATACCCGGCAACACAAAGGTCACAAGCACCAACACAACCAATACAGAAACCACAAACAAAACCATCGGATAAATACTCGCAGTCTTTAACTTCTGATTAATCTTCTTATCACGCTCATATTGATTAGACATTGTCTTAAGCGTCTCATCCAACGAACCCGTAGACTCACCAGACTTAACCATACTAATCAACATCGCATCAAAAGCACCCCCCTGTTCCATCATCGCAACAGACAGAGAATTACCCTTTTGAACCTCTTCATACAAATTTCTATATATCTTCTTATCTTCAGCTTTAGTAGCTTTATCCTGCATCATACGCAAAGAATCAATAATACTTACACCCGCCGACATCATCGCGCTCATTTGGTAAGTAAAGATAACCAACTTATCCAAACCCAACTTACTACGACTCTTAGTAATCGTAGAAACTTCCTCATACTTAAGAAGATAGTTCCCTTGAGACTTAACACTAGAAAGTAAAACAGCTTCACTTTCGGCAGGTATTGTATCTGTCAATGTTTTACCTGTACGATCAATCATTGTTACCTTATAACTTTTCATCAATCTACCTCCCGAATTGGACTTATATAAAATTCGCCTTGAATGCCATCTGTATCATTGCCACCACTACCTGGTTCTAGTATCTCACCAAAAATTTCATCAGAATTAGATTTATCATATTCTGTGTTAAACTCGTAAGTTGCCCATCCTGTTGCTCTAAATGAGTTAGAAATAAAGACACCTTTATTTGTACCACCTTCAACAATTATGGTGCCATTAGGGAAATAGACGAGTTGCGTATCAGAATTTCCACCAGCGTTTTTGAAGATGGCTTGCTCGCCATTCAAGGATATAAAATTCCCCGCAAACACACCCAAATTCTCCAAATTCATATTCTCTGTTAATACGGTAAACTTATGTGGTTTAATGAATGCGTTCATTACAATCATAGTACGTTGTGCTTGTGTACCATTCATTTTAGGAACAATAATCCGAAATCTATTGGATGGGTTTTTTATCTCGTTATTGCCGCTTTTCGTTTCATAATTGATATTTGATTCAATAAACTCTAACTTTACATCTTTATAATCGATAACATTTCCATTTTTGGGTACAACATAAATTTCAAGCGATCCTTCATATTCAATATTTACAGTAAGTATTGTATTTAAAAATTGCAGTCTCTCAGTAACCAGCACTACTTTTTTATTTCCGACATTAACAGTGATTGGATTCCAGTTATTACTTGTTCGAATTTCGTCATAAAAGTAAGTACCATTTTCATTTGTAAAGTCAACAACCCCAGATAATAAAAGTACATCATCTGTCTTAGTACTACTTGGCGCAATTGGCAATGAATAAGATGGATAGTATTCGTCAATGGATGCTTCACTTATATTATCTAGAATAAAATCTTCGTGAAAATATTCCTTATAGTTATATTGTCCGCCTTGCTCTTTGGATAATCCAAAGATCATTTCATTATTTAGTTTATGACCGGTTGTCGCACTCGTAATCGTTGCATTATAAGGGTCAAAGTTAACTGGGTTGTAATAGATTATATTTGAAATATTGAACTTATCATCAGTCCCAAAGAGTATTTTTTCATTCATTCTATTTGTTGGGACAAATAAGTAAGATATACTAATATTATTTGACGACACTTCTGAAGTCAAGATTGCATCATCCTTTAACATGATTGCATGAAAGGTGTGATCTTGGTTATTTCTAAACGTAATATTTCCTGAAGTAATAAATACAGGTTTGTTAGATGTGTTGATGACTTTAGAAAACTCAATTGTACTATTTGAAAGTATCGGACCATATACAACATTTGGATTTCCACTTGTAAAGTGAATGGGTCTGTTCGTAATAAAAGGTCCCCTTAGCGTATGAACATCACCACCATGTCCAAATTGAATGGGTATATTGCTAAAGCTTTTATCTAAATTCACAACTGCATCAGGTTGAAATAATGTACCATTTGAACCACTTCTTAATCGTATTGTTGTAGAAACTGTTCGAGAATTGTTACCCAAATACCCATCAGATGTGAGTATGAAAACTTTAGTTTCTTCATCATCACCCATATATTCAAGATAAATATTTGCATATGCATTCTCGTTCATCACTTTTCCGTATTCTTTAGTTGCAAATTCTGCCCCATTAAAACCGAGTAAGGCTCTGAGTTCATGTTGAATTTCAGTACCACTCATATCTGATGAAATCTCTTCATGATATGTCTTAAAAGTATCAATCATTTCATTTAAACCCGTCTCTGCAACGTAGTAGGCAGAAGAGAAGTTAGCAGTCTTTTGAGCACGCATAAAGTTTGCGTGTGCCATCATGGTCGCTGAAGTAACAATCACCACAAGTGTTAAGAAAATAACCAGTACTGTTATGAGTGCTGCTCCTGATTTATCTTTAAGGAGTTCTAAGGTAGATTTTCTTTTCATGAGAAATTTCCTTTCCGTTATAGGATCCTTTGAGTTTGATATCGACATAAGCATTGCCAGAGGGCATTTCAATCGTAAGTAAGTCTACATTATCTGTTAAATAAGAACCATTTCGAATGAGTGTGTTATCCTGTAGACAGTAGGTAATGGTTGTGTCATCTATAATGTCATAACACATGCCATCTGTATTAATCGTAATACTTTGCGTTGAACGTCTAACATCCGATTCGATTTGTAAGCCACTGATTCTCAGGGCATCTTGGGCATTGATATATTCGTTTTGTTCCATATTCATGTTCCAAGCTTTAATAAACAAGAAATATACTGTACCCAGTATAATTCCTGTTACCATCATGGCCACAATCACTTCTATCAGTGTAAACCCATCTTTTTTCTTAATCATAGATGAGCCACTCCAATGTTTCGTATTTCATATTGTCTACATTCACACTGACTTTCACCAGATTCGAAGTGTCGATGTTATTAAACAATAATGTGACTGTATAGTTGTCTTTATTTATAGTGCAAACAATTGAATCACACATAAAAGGCTGGCCAAAACTTGGGAGGCCAGTATTATCAAGATATGATATGAGTGTAGATTCATTGGTTTGAGATTCAGATACAACCAATAGCTCCTCAACGACTAAAATCCCTATCTCCTGTGCATCTAATTTTTCTTTAGATTTCACGTTGATAAGGCCTGATTGCGCTAAAATTGGAAAAGCCATCGCAACAACAATCATAAATACTGCTAAAGCAACGACAACTTCAACCAGTGTTAATCCGCTGTTTTTTTTCATTGTTTACT
>DEQB01000015.1:12664-15874 GCA_002359085.1 Erysipelothrix sp. UBA3377 | reverse complement strand
AAAAGGACTCTTTTGAGCCCTTCTATGCAATATATTGTTCAATCGCCAATGAAATTCCGGGAATGATTTGATTTTTACGAGAAACCACATCACTATAGAAAGCCGTTTTCTCGCCATCCTTACTTGGAAAAGCCTCAGAGACAGCCGGTTTCAAATCACCTGCACCCAGAATAATCGAACCATTGTCTGACACACTGGTGAATACAACCACCAATAAATCAAGATAATTGGCTTTAACGTATTCTTCCATGCCACTTTCAAAGTCATCCACAATATTTTTAACTTCATCAAATTCATATACTACAACCTGAGAAACCATCACATTCTTACTACTAATCATAAACTTCTTAATGTCTTGATTGATAATATCCGTATAGTTTTTCTTCTTAAGAGACGTAGTAATACCAAAGATATCTCTTGCGAAATCTTCGATTTGAATTTCAGAAATCTCTGCTAGGTATTTCCCAATTTCATGATCTTGAGGAGTGGTTGTGGGTGATTTAAAGTTGAGCGTATCAGAGATAATCGCACCCAACAATAAAGACGCCATTTGTTTGGGAATATCAATGAGATTCTCCCTAAAGATCTTTGTGATGATTGAAGCTGTAGAACCAATAATTTCATTTCTAAAAAGAATCGGTTTGGCAGTACTGATATCACCAATACGGTGATGGTCAATAACCTCCAACACTTCAGCATCTTCAATCCCCTCAACACTTTGAGAATACTCATTATGATCCACCAAGATAAGACGTTTACTTTGTCTGTTCAAGACGTGATAACGCGATACAAATCCATAAATTCTATTTTGGTCATCCACCACCGGATAAGAACGATAACGCGTCTTCAACATACGCTTACCCACTTCTTCAACATAATCACTCTTATTAAAGAAAACAAGATCCGTAGTCATGACTTCCTTAACACTGGCTGAGAAGAATAAGTAACGAGATGTATTTAACGTACCCAAAGAACTCATAATGATCGCAGTGCCATTCTCTTTTGCTTTTTCAACAACATGTGGCGCAATCATATCGGTCCAAACCGTCACAATGGCGGCAGCACCCTTCTCAATCGCATCCATTTGCGCTTCAGAATCATTACCAATAATAACCAATCTATCCTCAACTTCATAATGTTCCAGTCTTGTGGAAGCAATTGCCACAATACTTACTTTCCCATTAAACTTAAAATCAAGGGGCGCATATACAATCTTACCTTCAATGGTCTTCGCAATATTTTCAACACGCGTACGACTCAACATCCCGATCGTATGGGCCGTATCTCCAACCGCCACAAAACTCAGGTTTGAATTTGTAACTACGCCTAGGAGTTGATTCTTTTCATTGACCACTGCTAGGGCTTGTCTGCCCGTTTCACCCATAATTTCTAAAGCTTCTCGAATGGTGGTTTCAGAAGTAATCGTACTGACATCATCCATCTCAATTTCTTCTAAAGTAGCGCGCGCATCCTTCAAAAGTAAAGGTGGATTCACTTTAAAGCGATCCAAAAGATATTTCGTTTCATCATTAACAGGTCCCAACCGCGTCGCAACCGCATTGACGCCCTGTCTTTGTTTTAAATAAGCATACGCAAGTGCAGATACAATTGAGTCAGTATCTGGATACTTATGTCCACACACATACACTAAATTCTGTCTATTATCCATCTCATATCTCCTTCTTCAATTATTTTAACACAAGGCTTTGGGGACGAACAAGACTTAAAATGTCTTCAGCCGTTTGCGCAATATAATCGGCACCACTCTCAATCAATTCAACTTCTCCCCGAAATCCCCACGCAACCCCCACGGAGGTTAAGTTCGCATTTTTTGCGGTTTGAATATCCACATTGGAATCTCCCACAAACAATACTTCATCATGATTCAAATTCATTTTATCCAAAATAAGATTAGGATAGTGTGCATTGGGTTTATTCAAACCATCCAAACGATCCCCTATCACATCCACAAATTGAATGTCTTTAAAATAATGCGCAACCATCGTATCTGTTAGAGATTGCACCTTATTGGTACTGATTGCGATTGGAATGTTCAATGCATTCAAAGTCTTTAAAAGAGAGACAATACCCTCATAATGTAACGTATAATCCGTACAATGATTCCCATAGTAAACCATGAAATCATCAAACGCACTTTTCAAATCATCACAACCCTTTGGGAAACTACGTTCGATGAGCTTGGGAATCCCATTACCCACAAACTGATTGTACTTTTCCAAAGAGTGGGTCTTTAAACCCCTTTGTTGTAACACATAGTTTACGCTATTACCCATATCATTTCTCGTATCCAATAACGTACCATCCAAATCAAATATAATTCCTTTAAACATTTTCTACCTCAAATTTATGATTGCTGAACTTAGGCATATAAAACTTAAGTTCACGATTTCTAATTGATTCATTAAACCCGTCTAACTCCCCAAAATTAAGGGGAAACAAATGCCTGGGCTTACAGTGATTGATAAAATACTGAGCCCCTTCCATATAACGCAACCCGTCATTGATATTTACTTCCAAGATGGCAATGGTATAGGGTGCATATTTATTTATTTTATGTACCAAATCAAAGTATAACTCCTTTTGGTAAGGACCGTCATTTTCATTCATATTCAAACGACCCCCAAAGAACACACGAACATCATCCTCCACAATCGCATACGAAATCCCCTCATTGAGATCACTGAAAGAATATACTTTCGCAAACCCCAAATGAATCATCTCATTGGATTTCATTTTAAAAACACGACTATAAGGTGTAACATCCACATCATAAGACAAAACTACCGTCTTGCGATAATTATAAATACTCTCTGAATAATGATGGACACCATTATTGGAAACAAAGAATAAAAGCGGTTTTCCATTTCGTAAATATGCAGCCGGTAATCTACCTTCCACATAGTCAAAAACGTAAACCGCTCGGTCTGTTTCCACAATATATCCATTTTTATTAATATACTCAACGTTCATGACACATCCTCCACAGAGTAATTATATCACGACTTACGTTAAGTTTTAAGTTAATTCGGATTGACCATAGTAAAGTGACGCATAACGCCCATTTTCTTTTAATAAAGTCTCATGATCGCCACGCTCAATAATCTTACCCTTTTCAAGTACCAAGATCGCATCCGCATTACGAACCGTCGACAAACGGTGCGCAATCACAAAAGTAGTACGACCCTCCAT
>DEQB01000015.1:0-12583 GCA_002359085.1 Erysipelothrix sp. UBA3377 | reverse complement strand
GAAGTCGCTTCATCCAAAATCAATATTTTAGGATTCGCAACCGCAGCACGCGCAATGTTTAAGAGCTGACGTTGACCTTGCGATAAGGAGTCACCTGTACCATCAATCACCGTCTGATAACCATGTTCCAAACGCTCAATAAAATGATGGGCATTGGACAACTTCGCCGCATCCATACAGGCTTCATCCGACGCATCCAAGTTACCATAACGAATATTCTCCATTATCGTACCTGTAAACAAGTTTGTATCCTGAAGCACCATTGAGATGTTCTTACGAAGACTATAACGATCAATATCATAGATACTCATCCCATCCAGCGTAATCTCGCCCTTTTGAATGTCATAGAACCTCGAAACTAAATTCGTGATGGTTGTCTTACCAGCACCCGTGGATCCCACAAACGCAATCTTTTGGCCACTCTTGGCCCAAAAAGATACATCATTCAAAACTACATTTTCTGAATCATACCCAAAGACCACATTTTTAAAGATCACATCACCCACCACATCTGTAGCTTCAATATCTTCTTCAGAAACAGATTCCTTCGCCCAATCCAACAATTCAAAGACACGCTCAGATGCTGCAAGGGACGATTGAAGAATCGTATAGTGGTTCGCAAGCATATTAATCGGACGACCCAATTGACGCGTCATATTCACATATGCACCCAAAGGACCAATCCCCAAGCCTTTAAAGATGGACAAATAACCACCCACAATACCGACCAAGGCATAATTAATATTGTTGATGTTTTGCATTAAAGGAAACATCATTGAAGATGTAATTTGAGCCAATTTCATCTTATTACGATAATCCCCACTCAATCGTTTCATTTCCTCAAAAGAATCCACTTCATGATTGAACAATTGCATCACCGATTGACCCTCAACACTCTCCTCAATATAACCATTTAAAGCACCCAATGCGATTTGTTGTTGACGCGCATAACGACGACTATAACGCACAATCGTACGCGAAATCAAAGATAAAATCGGTACCACAATTAAAGTCACCACGGAAAGTGTACCACTCAGATAAATCATATACCCAAGTGTCCCCACTAAGGTCATCGCATTCACAACCATGGATGCAGCTGCAGTACTCAAACCTTCTTGAATCAAATCAACGTCATTGGTAAAACGACTCATTAAGTCACCATGACTGGTTTGATCATGATACTTAACATAAATACGAGAGGTATGTTCAAACATCTCTTGACGGATACTATACACCGTTCTTTGAGACAATTTGGTCATTAAACGCGCTGCCAGATAACTCATTAAAATTTCCAAAGCATAAATAATCGCTAAGAAAGACAACTGTCTTGCCAATAGCACTGTAACCTCTGAACGCGAAATTATACCCTTTAATCCCTGTTCAATAATTGTAATTACAGGAGAAATCGCATACGCAGTATACAAGCCACCCAAAGTTGAGAGTGCAGATAAACAAATAACCACAAACAATAACGATTTATTTCTTCCCAAATAAGACAACAACCTTTTCAGTGTTACCCCCTGATTAATGGGTTTGGGCGCCCCACTGGCGACCATACGTCTGTTACTCATGCACTCACCCCATTTCTCATTTGAGATTGATAGATTTCTTGATAAACACTTGAACTCTCAAGCAGATTGTCATGGGTATCATAACCCACAATTACACCTTCATTTAACACGATAATACGATCCATATTCGCAACGGAACTGATCTTTTGCGCAACGGATATTAAAGTTAATCCTTTAAATTCCTCGTTGACCGCCTCACGAACACGCCCTTCAGTGGCCGCATCTAGTGCAGAAGTAGAATCATCCAAGATCAATACCTTTGGATCAATCGCAAGTGCACGCGCAATACAAAGTCTTTGTCGTTGACCCCCAGAAAAGTTAACACCACCCTGTTGGACTACTGTATCATAACCATCAATTGAATCCTCAATGAAAGCATGAATCGAAGCAGCCTTCGTGACCTTATCCATTAAGGACACATCCGCATCAGGATTACCCAATCGCAAATTAGACGCAATGGTACCTGAGAAAAGCACATTCTTTTGTGGCACAAATCCAAAGGTCTTACGCAATGCCTTAATGTCATAATCAGAAATGGGTAGGCCATCCACAAATATTTGACCTTCCGTTGGATCAATCAAACGACCCAAGAGGTTAACCAACGTCGTTTTACCACTTCCAGTACTCCCGATGATCCCAATCTTCTCACCGGGTTTAATGGTAAAACTCAGATTCGATAACGTGTTTTTAACACTTTCTTCTTCATAATACTTAAATGAAACATTTCTAAACTCAATGTGACCCTTTAAATCAGTCACAATCGCATCTTCCTTATTATTGATATCAATCACTTCATCAAAGACTGCATTGATACGCATTAAAGATGCTTTAGAACGCGTAAACATCATGAACACATGGGTCATCATATTCATAGAGAACATGGTAAATCTCAAATAGTTCACAAAAACCAATAAGTCCCCGATGGTCAGGGTTTGTTGGTCAAGAATTAGAAAAGACGCAAACCACATGATCAACACAGTTGAAAAGTTAATCGCAACAGATAAAGCAGGATCAATCAATAACATTAAGTTATGCGCATCCAATGCTGCACCATAGTATTCTTTATTTTCTTCACTGAAACGTTGATCTTCATAATCTTCTCTCACAAATGATTTGATAACGCGAATATTCATCAAAGATTCCTGTATTTTCTTATTTAACTTATCAAGTCTGTCTTGAACTCTGATAAACTTAGGAAAACCTTTTGTGACTACCAGCCCCATCGCAATCGCAAGTAAAATTACAGCTACCATCGGTATTCTTGATAAAGAACGATTGGTGATATAAGTTAAATAAACTGTACTTACTAAAAGCACCGGTGCCCTTACAAACATTCTCAAAGTCATCAGTGCCGTTCTTTGAATAAAGTCGACATCATTGGTGAGCCGTGTAATCAAAGAAGCCGTTTGAAACTTATTAACGTTTTTAACGGAAAACTTTTGAATCTTTTCATATAGATCACTTCTCAAACGGTGTGCCACACGGTTTGTGACTGTTGCGGGAATAATCAATCCCAGCAGTGCAACCCCAACGCCAACAATAGCTAACAGAATCATCAAGCCACCGAGTTTTAAAATTAAATTCATATCGGCATTCGCAATCCCAATATCAATGATATTACCCATAACTCGGATTTGGTAAAGTTCAACCAAAGCCGATAATCCAACCAATAAAATACCCAACAATGTTAAAGGTAAGTTTGGTTTAAAATATTTAAGAATTCTCTTCATGCATTACCTCCACATCTTCAAGACCTTCAATCATTTTATCGAAATAAATAGAAAGTGTTTCTTTTTCACTATCATTAAAATATTGAAACATCGCATTGTTGATGTCATCAAATCCTTGACGACACGCATCCGCCAGTGTTTCCCCTTTTTCACTCAAACGCAGTAAAGTTCTACGCTTGTCTTTTTCATCCATACTTTTTGTCACAAACCCACCATTCTCAAGCCGCTTGATACTCACAGAAAGCGACTCTTTGGAAACTTCTAGGAGTTGAGCCAATTCGGTCATCGTGATATCTGGATGCTTCTGTAACCTAAAAATGGTCCGATGTTGACCCAGATAGATACCATAGTTTTGTAGGTAGTTTGAGATTACTTGTCTTTGTTTTCTCGCCAAATCTCTAAAGCGATTGGTTAGTTTTTCTTCCATGTGAATCTCCTTTTAGTTAATCGACTAACTAATTATATCACACCCACAAAAAAAAGGAAGTACTAGACTTCCCTTTAACCAAATATCAACCATATAATGAGCACAAAGAGTCCTAAAACTAATATGAGTGCCGGAACAAACGTAATCAGAGCTGCAAGAATAAGGGCTAGGGTATCCCCTTTTTCAAATTCTTCCTTCTCCATACGTTTTAAGTTTTCTTCCTCATTCGCAAGTAAACTTTTACGTCTTCTAAACATTTTACTTCAATCTACATGCAACAAAGTGATTGGGACCCACTTCATGCCAGTCACCATCTGCTTCATTGTTTTCACGGAAGTTTTTAAAGTCAAAGACATCATTCTCAGCTGAGAACAGATCTTGTTCAGTTTCTTTTTCACCTTTACGACGGCTGATATCTGTTTTCAAAAACGCAGCCATTAAACGCTTTGTATAAGGGTGTGTTGCGCGATCAAAAATCGAAAGGATAGATCCTGATTCAACGATCTTACCACGGTGCATAACGATAACGTCATCCGCCATTTGAGAAATAACACCTAAGTCATGCGTAATAAACATGATTGACGTATTAAAGTCCTCTTTAAGATCATTCATCAGTTTTAAGATTTCTGCTTGAATGATAACGTCAAGTGCAGTGGTTGGCTCATCCGCAATCAATAACTTTGGATTACATGCCAATGCCATCGCAATCATAACACGTTGACTCATACCACCTGATAATTGGTGAGGATATTGTTTAATCACCGCTTCAGGATTGGTAATCTTTACAGATCTAAGCATTTCAAGAGACTTTTGGGTCGCTTCTTTTTTATTTAAGTCCTGGTGCAACATCAATACTTCATTTAACTGACGTTCCACTGTAAACACAGGATTCAATGAACTCATGGGTTCTTGGAAAATCATTGAGATTTCATTACCACGAATGTCTTGTAAATCCTTATCAGATAAATCGTTAATTCGTTTTCCTTCAAAGAAAATCTCACCATCCGCAATACGTTGGTTGTTTTCAAATAACTTTAAGATACTCATGGCAGTCTGACTCTTACCAGAACCACTTTCCCCAACAATTCCCAGTGTACGACCTTCTTGAACCTCAAATGAAATTCCATTAACGGCTTTAACTACACCTCTTCTTGTGTCAAAGTATGTATGTAAATTTTTAACTTCTAATAAACTCATTTTTACAACTCCTCCTCAAGAATACTCTTATCTTTAAGATGGCAAGCAACAAAGTGATCCGGTGCCACTTCATACCAATCCTTGTCAGCTTCTCCTAATTCTTTATAGTGGAATTCGAATACATCATTTTCAACATATAAAGGCAAAGGTTCAATGACTTGACCAGGGCGTTGCATCTTAGGAATCGCATTCAACAACTCTCTTGTATATGGGTGTCGTGGATTACTAAAGATTTCATCTGCTGGTGCAAGCTCAACAATATTACCCAAATACATAACCGCAATACGGTCAGAGATATAACGTACAACCCCAAGGTCATGCGTAATAAATAGGTAGGTCAAGTTGAATCGATCTTTTAAATCTTGTAATAGGTTAATAACTTGTGACTGAATTGATACGTCAAGCGCACTTACAGCCTCATCACAGACAATAAACTTAGGACGCAAGGCCAAGGCTCTGGCGATACCAATTCTTTGTCTTTGACCACCAGAGAACTGGTGAGGGTAACGGTGAATATATGAACTCTCAAGTCCACACTCCTCCATAATTTGTTGGATATACTCGCTATACCCTTCTGACTTATCGTTATCGAAAATTCCGTGAGCGATCAAGCCTTCACCAATGATGTTACCCACGGTCATACGTGGATCCAAAGATGAATAAGGGTCTTGGAAGATAATTTGAACGTCTTTACGTAAATAACGCATTTCTTCCTTTGTGAGTGACGATAAATCTATACCATCATCATGATAATTTTCAAAAGTTTGGAAATGCTTTTCATTTACCAAATCCTGACGATAATCTTCGATTTTGACAATCACTTTGTCAAGTTCATCTTTAATCTTCTCCAACGTCACTTTCAACGCTGCAATTTTATCATCATTAACTTTAGCACCACTTTTACCACGGATTTCTAAAATTTCAATTTCTTTTTCAAGTTCAGCATACTTACTACCGACAGCGTATTTTTCAAGCAATAAATCTCTTGCTTTATTCAAATCACCCGCAAGCAATCCCCCAGCCAATCTTAAAATATTACCATACTTGTTTTCGTAGTCAATACGAGCCAAACGCAATGTTTCACTGACTTCAGCTTGTGCATCGCCCTCAAGTTCTTTAACTTGTTCAGAAAGTTTTTTAACTTTTTGATAATCATCGGATTGAGAGACAAAAACCTTAGGAATTGAGTTCGCAACCTTTTTAACATACGCAGGCATGTATTCATTGATGGTTTCACCATAATAAATAGAAACCCCCGCAGTTTGGTCGTACAACTGGATTAAGGTACGTCCCAAAGTGGATTTACCACTTCCAGACTCCCCTACCAATCCCAATGTTTCATTCTCAAAAATATCAATCGTAATATCTTTATTCGCTTTTACATATTCTTGTTTTCTTTGCAGAAAATGTTTCTTTTTAATCGGGAAAAATTTCTGCAAATGTTTTACTTTAATTAATGTGTTTTGTTCATTCATTTCCATAATTTCTCCTTCCTATTTTTCATTCGATCTTGGGTCAACTGCATCACGCATCGCATCCCCAATTAAGTTAACACTTAGTGCTGTAAATAAAACACACAGCGCTGGAAATAACCATCTCCACCAGTAGAATTCAATGGTGGTTGTTCCAGTAATACCACTCAGCATGTTACCCCATGAAGGTGTTGGCGGTACAACCCCAAATCCTAAGAAGGATAATCCAGCTTCAGTCAGTAAACTACCTGCATAACTTAACGTCATATTAACGATAATTAAGTTCGCAACACTGGGTAAGATATGTTTAATAATGATTGTACTTTCTCTTAGTCCCAATGCACGGGCAGCAAGTACAAAGTCTTTTTCTCTTTCAGCCAAGATTTGACCACGCACAAGACGCGCCACACCAGGCCAACTGAGAAGACCCATAATAACCATGATCATGATTAATTTAAATTGTTGAGACGTATCAGGTGGTAACATGACCGACAAGGTAATCGCAAGCGGTAAGAATGGGAACGAACTGAATACTTCAGCAATTCTCATTAATACGTTATCGATAAGACCCCCGTTAAATCCGGCAATCAGTCCAATAATAACACCAATTACTGCAGAAATAATAACAGCTACAGCACCAACCACAAGAGAAACACGTCCCCCTTGGATTAAACGCTCAGCCAAGTCACGACCCAAGTCGTCAGTACCCAGCAAGTAACCATCGTTACCCCATGCAGAAATTCTACCATCTTCAGTTACAGCATATGTTTGGAAGTAATCTGAGAAAATTGTTTCAACATTCTTCGTATTCTTATTCGCACCACTTACAATGTCAAACTTATTCAATCCCCAAGCATAGATTTGTTTATCTTCAGTCAGTGCATAGAGTGATGATCTACCACTCGCAATGAAAGTTATATTGGTCGGTGCATCATCTGCAATTCTCATGTTTGCACTTTGGTCACCCCATAAATGAACTTTTCCTGTATCATCCAGTGCGGCAGCGGTATTATTCGCAACTGTAATTTGAACCAAATTGATACTACCATCTGTTAAATGAGGAGGAATCGTCGCAACGGATGATCCTTGACGACCAATGGTTCTTACAGTACCATCGTCCAACAATAAGACCACGTTGTATGGACTCACAGCGATATCCACAACATGTCCTTGAACACTACTTGGAATGGTATCCAAGTCGTTGGGTAATGTAGCACCCCAAACGTAAATACGATTGTTATCGAGTAATACTGCGGACAAACGCGTTCCAGCATCCATCTTAACGATGGTTCTTCCAGCCATTTGAGAGGTTAAACCAAACTCAGCACTCGCTTGTTCAAAGTCGTTGTTACCAGCACCGATTAAATCGCCACCTTCAGTCAACGCTAAGATATGCGTATCCCCAGCAGCAATCGCTACAACTTTTTCATCTTTTGTTAATTCAAGAATTTCGGAAACATTAAACTGAGGTGGATTTTTTCCCCAGAAGTAAAGTTTTCCTTCCGTATCCAATCCAACTGAAAATGAAACACCACTTTCAATTTGAACCAAATTTTCACCATTTAAATTTTTATCTACATTCAAGTAACCCTTACCAGGTGGCAAGTTCTGTAATGTAGTTTCAAAGTTATATTCGTTATAAGGAACAAATGCACTGATTCCAAATACGATCACAAAAATCAAGATAAATCCAACAAGACCAATGACTCCTAATTTATTTCTAAAGAAGTTGTCCGCAATTTGTTTGGATGGACTCACAATGACTTCATTGTTTTCAATCGCTTCCGTTAAATCATCAAGTGGTTTCTTTCTTGTGAATAACGAACTAAACATAGCGCCTATGCTTTTAAATATTTTCTTAATAGTTTTCATCTAATACACCTCAATCCAACTTAACTCTAGGGTCTACAAGTGCATAACAGATGTCCATGATCACATTTGAAACCAATGACAGGACAGCATAGAACAAGTTAAGCGCCAAAATCAAGTAATAATCGCGATTGGTAACTGAGTTAATTAAAACAGTTCCAATCCCGTTAAATGAGAAAATTTTCTCTGTAATAGAAGCCCCACCAAATATACCAGCCAAACTTCCTGCAACAACCGTAACAACAGGTATCAAAGCGTTTCTGAAAGCGTGTGAATAAATAACAACTTTTTCTGAAAGACCTTTTGCACGTGCTGTTCTAATATAATCACTGTTTAATACATCAATCATTGCATTTCTAACATAACGAATCGTGCTCGCAAATGAGCCAATTGTCAGTGTAACAATTGGTAATACAAGGTATCTAGAGAATACCGCGTAGTATCCCAATGAACCATCATCTGGAACAGAAGGCATACCCCCAATTGGAAACCATCCCAATTTAATTGAGAAAACGTAAATCAACAGAATAGAAATTAACATCGTCGGCAACGACATTCCTACCAATGAGAACACTTGCCAAGACTTATCATATAATTTCCCACGCTTCACTGCCGATTTAATACCGACAATAATTGATATAATAAACGACAATAATGTAGAAACAATATTCAATAAAACAGTGTTTTTCATTGGTGTTTTTATTACGTCGACTACAGGACGACTAAACAGTGTAGATTGTCCTAAATCTCCACTTAGCGTTCTTCCTATCCACAATACATATTGTTCTGCCAGACTCTTGTCCAAACCTAAGGACGTTTTAATCTCAGCATAAATACGCTCATATTCAGCAGGATCATTTATTTCAGGTGGCATCAATGCGTAAACTGGATCCCCAGGCATTGTTTTAACCAAACCAAATAATAAAACTGAAATAATTATTACCACTGGTATGAGTGACATTATTCTTTTAAATAAGTACTTTAACAT
This sequence comes from Erysipelothrix sp. UBA3377, assembly GCA_002359085.1. Taxonomy (GTDB): domain Bacteria; phylum Bacillota_I; class Bacilli_A; order Erysipelotrichales; family Erysipelotrichaceae; genus Erysipelothrix. The sequence continues at coordinate 3,329 of DEQB01000015.1, read as the reverse complement.
AACTTACACCCCTTTACATAACAAACATAAGAAGTGAGACTCACCCACTTCTTATGTAAATAGTCTATCTAATTATACAGTATAATCAGAATTATTCAACAATAGATAAATAAACAATTTGGTCATACCAATCAGCTGTTGGTGTCATACTATCTAAACCAGTAACGCGGTCAGTTGCAAATGAGTAGACCTCGTTTGAGTACAATGGTAATTCAGGTAGTAAGTCATTCCAAGCAACAACATAGTCAACGAAAGCATTTTCGAATCCTTCTGTATTACCTGGTTCAACACCTACAAGTGCCTCAATTGCTGCATCCAATGTAGGATCGGCAATACGTGACCAGTTTCCAAGTAGATCGAAATCAGAGTGGAATGATTGTGTAGGATCGTAAATTGCTGAGTAAGAAGTCGCAAAGTTATATCCTTGGTATGGGTTTTCAACATCTTCAACCATGTATGAACCGGTCATTGTTGTCCAGTCACCAATTGTTACAGTATATTTAAGTCCAGCAGCTGCTGTTGTATTTGGCAATGATGAGTTAATTAAGTCTGTAACTGTTGAAGCTTCAACGGTACCGTAGTGATTTACTTCAAGTACTTCACCAGCAGCGTTATGACGGAAGTAGCTTCCACCTTCAGATGCTTTAGTTGCATCAAATGGTGTAACACCATCAGCTTCGAATACATAGTCTGTCTTGTCTAACAATTCGTTAGCAATTTCAGGGTTATAGTTATATTGATGGATTTGTGATGTAATCTCTTCTGATTTATTGTTATAGAAACTCATCGCCAATCCGTAAGGACCATCTACAACTTTTCCATATCCACCAGTAATGGCTTCAACGAATTCGCCTCTATCAACTAAGTAACCAATTGCTTGACGTACTTCTTTAATAGCTGTAGTTCCTTTTTGAGTATTGAATAAAATTTTACCGTATGCATTTCTTGCGAAGGCAGCTCTGCTTAATTCAGCTTCTCTACCTTTTTTAATGTCAGCACCATCGATAACACCAGTCGTCAAGTCACCTTCACCACCGATAATTGCATCGATTAACAATGAAGATTCAACGTTTTTAACAACGATCTTACCAATAGTTGGTTTTTTACCTTCATGGTCGCCTGAGTAATTAGGGTTGATTGATAAACTTGCAACGTTGTTTGAATCGTAGTTATCCAAAATATATGGACCTGATGAAACTGAAGGACTGAATCTTTCTGTTTCTTTAACAAGTTTCGCTGCTGCTGTAATGTCATCTGTTGAATTTGCAAAACCGTTTCCGTCTGCATTCAATTCTGCATTAGGCATCCAAACGTTAGTTGGGTCTGGAGCTGCTGCAACAAAGACTCTTTCATAGTAGTATGGAAGGTTTGCTGCATCAATTGTCAATGCAAATGTATAATCGTCAATTAATTTAACACCTTCAAATACATCTGTTTCACCATCTCTATATGCAGTATAACCAAGTAGGTAATAACCTGTTGATTCGTAACGTGTTACGGCTGAATCATAGTATGCTGGGTTTGCTCTAAACAAGAATGAAAATACATAGTCTAATGCAGTGATGTCAGCATCATTTGACCACTTATGGCCTTCTTTAAGCTTAAAGGTATATGTGACATTTCCTGCCTCATCTTCCTCGACAGTAGGCTCTTCTGCTAACACGTTCATGTTAGGTAGCACTTCCGTGGTTACTGCATCAACATAATAGACACCTTCGCCATTGATTAATGTACGAACACCTGTGTCATAAGAGTTGTTACCGTATCCAGAAACAAAGTCTCCGACCATCGGAGCACCGTTGATAACAGTCAATGTAGCATCTGTTACTTGATCTTTATCGCTTGAACAGCCAGCAAGTACAAGTAAACCTACTACCAATAATGTTAATAACTTTTTCATTATTTCTCCTCCTTATGAAAAAATACATACAGTAGTTATTCTGTATGTCATTATTATATCGCATTGAAATTAAATGTCAACGAATTTTACATTAAAATTCATATACTTTGAAAATATTCATAAATCACTGAAAATTGTTTCATAAACTCAATAAACGAACACAAAACCCCACTAAACAGACACTCTAAATTTTATAAACACATCACAAACACCTCAAATAACCCATTTCCAATTTTGGGAAATTGTGTGATGAGTGTGAAAACCATAAGAAAAGACCCCCTTAATTCATAATTTTAAAAGATACTCTGAAACAATCATGAAACAATTTTCATATAAAGAGAATTCATTCATAAAATCTCACACAACAAACATGATAAATTAGACCCAAACTAAATATTAAAACTTCTATACGCTACAAAAAACTATTAGAAATCATAGTAATGTAGTTTTTCAACGATACCTACGCACACAAGAAAAAACCCAATCGAATATCGATTGATTTCTTGTTGCTAAGATAAGTTTATAGAGCCTAAAATATACTATAAAGTGATAATAAAAGGTGCCTCAATATATTTTTAATTTAGCTAAAAGTAAAGGCAATATGGAATTATATTAATGTTTCGGAAACATAGAAGTTAATTCACCCTCTACCTCGTATTGTAAATCATTGATTTCTAAGTGTGTTTTCCCAGCACCACTATTCGCGATCTCATAAGTTATTTTAACATTGTCGACTTCTTTTTCTACACGTTCAACATTTTTGTATTCAAGTATTGATTCATGATACTTTGCCTTTGCCAACATTCTAAGTTGCTCATTCGAAATATCCTGATCCATTGCGATTAAGGTAATGAACTCTGACAGATTGGCTTGTGCATCATTAGTTGAGGCTTGTTTAGAATCTAACGGAACAATTGCCGATTCAAAAACGGGAATAATATAGCCATCCAACGATTCAGAATACGTCAAATAAACAATGTATTCTTTATTCTTTTTTAGTTCCCTCGTATGTTCAAATGTAAAATACGTTCCTTTAATTAATGCTTCACTATGGAAAATAGTCTCTAGATCTGAATTGCCAGCATCAAAACCTTCTAAAACTTCAATATTTCTTTCAGAGAAAAAATCATAAATTAAGCCGTTTTCCCCGTTTTCACCAAAACTATTGTCTTCAGTTAAGGAGTCAGTAACTCTAATGCGTAGAACAAGATCAGAAATATCAATTAGATCGCTATGGTCATTTACTGATGAAGCAGCATGTCTAACAATAGTTTTTCGAACATTAGAACACCCCGCTACTAAAAAAAGAATTAAAAACAAAGAAATAACTAACTTTTTCACATTAGTTTCCCCACTTTCTTTTCATTTCAGTTTTGTCAAACGACGTTAAAGTAGATACTTTACTTAATCCAGAATTCATAACAGAACT
>DEQB01000081.1:9132-10156 GCA_002359085.1 Erysipelothrix sp. UBA3377 | reverse complement strand
GTTCTGTCTGAGACGGGGTTCAATCCTTTTTTCTTGAGTGTGTTTTCATTCTTTACAATTAGTGATGGTTTAAGAGTTCTATTTTTTTTAGAATAATGCTATTATAAAACCATAAGGATGTGATGATATGGAAGTCCGAAATATTAAAACCGGCGATGATTTAGATTTGATTGCACGCGTTTATACCGATAGCTTTAGAAATACGTATCGAGATTATTTGATGCCTGAAGTGATTGAGGATGGTTTCGAATCGATTGATGATCTGCGCGATTTTTTTATCTTAATTGATGATAACGGCGAGATTATTGGTGTTTCTTCCGTATCTGAAAATGAAATCACGCACCTGTATTTGAGATTGGACTCAGTAGATAGGGGATATGGCAATATGTTGTTGAAAGCCATGGTCCATGAATTGATTGAAAGAGGCTATGATGAAATCGTGTTGTGGGATTTGAAGGAAAATGAAAGAGCGAGTGCTTTTTATAGAAAGAACGGCTTTGAATTGACTTTGGAAACACGTCCCTTTATATATGGGAAAGCGGGGTTACTTGAAGGGTTGTATAAACTGGAAGTAACCGATAAATAGGAGGTAAGCTTTGAAAACAAATTTAGAATTTACAATTAAAGATCGTGGTGTGATCCGTGTGGAATTGGATGGTGCTGCAGCACCCAACACCGTTGAGAACTTTTTATCATTGGTGGATAAACAATACTATGATGGTTTAACATTCCACCGTATTATTCCTGGATTTATGATCCAAGGGGGATGCCCAATTGGTAATGGTACTGGGGGACCGGGTCACCATATCGTTGGGGAATTCGCATCCAATGGATACGATAATCCCATCAAACATACGCGTGGTGTCTTGTCGATGGCGCGTGCTATGGATCCAAACAGTGCAGGCAGTCAGTTCTTCATCATGCATGAAGATGCACCGCATTTAGATGGTGAGTATGCTGCATTTGGACAGGTCTTAGAAGGCCTTGATATTGTGGATGCAATCGCAAATGTAAAAACAGATTA
>DEQB01000081.1:4506-9072 GCA_002359085.1 Erysipelothrix sp. UBA3377 | reverse complement strand
GATGGCGGTATGCTTGGTGGCGTATGTGCCGGATTGAGTGAGTATTTCAGAATTGATGTGACGATTATTCGTATCATTATGGCAGTTTTATTTTTTGGTTATGGATCCGGATTGTTACTTTACATCTTAATGTGGGTAATTATTCCTGAGAAAAGAGATATTATTTAATAAATTATTAAAGGGCATGTGTTCATATTTGAAGCACATGCCCTTTTTGTGGATTACTTTAAGAGATTTAATTTTGATTTTGTAAAATGATTTAAAACGGTGGCTTTACCGTTTTCGACGGTGACTAAATCTTCAATTCTAACGCCGCCTACACCTTCAATATAGATACCCGGTTCAATGGAGAAGCACATGCCGTTTTGAATTAAGGTTTGATTACTGCTGGATACATCCAAGTTCTCATGAGTTTCTAAACCGATACCATGTCCGGTTCTATGGGTGAAGTATTCACCATAACCATAGCTTTCAATCACATCTCTTGCTGCTTTATCAACATTGCTAAGGGGTTGTCCCACTTCAATGGCCGCAATGGCTTTGAGGTTGGCTTCTAAAACGATGTCATAGAGTTTCTCAATCACTTTATTTTCGCCATAGAAGAGTGTTCGTGTCATGTCTGAATGGTAGTCTTGATAGATGCCTCCCATATCGATTAAGATCGCATCGCCTTTCTTTAAGGTTCTTTCAGAAGGGATCGCATGGGGATTGGCGATGTTTTCTGTGAAGACTGCGATGGGCTCAAAGGATACGCCTTTTAAGGGTTTGGTTGATTGTTTTTCTTTGATGATGTTCGCAAGGTCTATTTCTCGCATGCCTTCGTGAATTTCGTCTATGAGTTCACTCATGATGCGATCATTGTGTAGTGATGCTTCTTTCATTGTTTCTATTTCTGATTTTGATTTGATGTTTCGAATGGATTCAATCAGATGGGAACCGTTTTGAAAGGTTCTGTTTTCGTTGATTAAACCTATGAGGAAGCGACTGGGTAAATTACCATCTACTAAAATGGTGTCGTGTGTGATGTGGTTTTCTAAAATAGAGATGGGGTTATCTGAATCTTGGTAGTAAACAGCGTTGTATGTTTCAGGTTTTGGGAACATGGCATTTAGGACAAATGTGATGTCATCTTTTTCAATGACCAGTGCCATTAAGCGTTCACCAGGTTGATTGTCATATCCGGTAAAGTATTTGATGGATATGGGGTCGGATAGAATTAAAGTTTGATTTTCTAGTTTTTCTTGTAGTCTTTTCATAAAGGCCTCCTAATGTACTTTTTTTTGATGTGTGATATAATATATTTGAAGAGAAAGGATGATTCAATGGATAACTTAAATTATCGTCAAATTCTTATAGTGAATAGTGACTCACTCAGCGGGCCTCAAATTGTGCTTCCATTCTTTCGTCCCATTAGTATTTATGAGATAGAAGATGACTATGACAATTTGGTTTTGGAAATTAAAAACAATCGTTTGAACGATGCGTTCTTAGATGAGATGTTGTCATTTATTGGTGCGTTTAGAACCTCTCTTTTAGAGAAAAACGCAGACCCTTTGGTTCATTATTTTATTATGAATCATGGATCTAATGTTGATGTGCATCAAATTCAAGATGTATTTGATACGTTGGATGATTTTATAGAACAAGCAACCGATGAGAATCGATTAATGCACTAGGAGTGGGCTATTGGGCCTTCTCCTTTTTTAATGTTTCAAGTTGATAGGTGAGTGCGTCGTTGGATAGGAGTAACTCTTTTATCAAATAACTCAGGGATATCAACATGGCAATTAGGCTTAGTATAAATACCAGGGTTGCGATTGTGTTTGGAATGTTTTGAAACATTTGTAAAAACATGGATGTGATGGCAGTGATAAATGATACAGCCCCCCATAGTTGCATCAAACGAATCCATTTGAGTCTGATTTGTAGGTTTGCGATTTGGCTCAAAATCGTTGGATCTTCGGAATTGGTTTCGTGTCTGTTCACCAAATCTCTGACCAATCCGGCGATGGTTAGAAAGCGGTTGGTGTAGGCGAGCATTAAAAGTGAGGTCGCTGAGAAGACAAGTGAGGGTGTTTGTAGGTCAATTTGCATCATATTTTGTATACGAGTATCTTTAAAGATACTTTTTCCTTTCTTTTTCGTTGTAATTCTTTCTTATTATACCTAAAATATAAGGAGAGATAAAGGAGTGAGTGAATGAGATTTCTAAAGAACCCTAGAACCAATCCTTATATGAATTTGGCATTGGATGAATATGCGATGAAGCATATTGATGTGGGTGAAGATTATTTCTATTTGTGGCGTAATGAGCCTTCGGTTATTATTGGTAAAAACCAGAATGCTGCTGAGGAAGTGAATCAGGAGTTTATTGACCGTAGAAACATCAATGTCGCAAGGCGTGTCTCGGGGGGTGGTGCAGTGTACCATGACTTGGGTAACATTAATTTTACGTTTATTATTAATGTGGATGATCCGGGTAAAGTTAATTTTAAAAAGTATACGCAACCCATTATTGATGCACTTGCGGCCATGGGTGTTAAATCTGAAGCAAGTGGTCGTAATGATATTTTGATCGATGGTAAGAAGATTTCTGGTGTGGCTCAACGTATGTCTGGTAATAGGTTGATGCATCATGGTACGTTGATTTATGATGTGAATATTGAGGACATGGTTGAGGCGTTGAATGTGGATCCAGATAAGATTATTTCTAAGGGTGTTAAGTCGGTGAGAAGTCGTGTTACCACGATTAAGGAACATCTACCCGAAGGATCTACTTTGGAAAATTTTTGGGATGAATTACATTATCATTTGTCCAATAAAAATCAAGATGAAGAGATTTTCTTAACGCAAGAGGATTTGGATAAAATCACCCATGAAGCTGAAACTAAGTTTTCTACTTGGGATTGGGTTTATGGTTATTCACCTGAGTTTAATTTAAAGAATTCCAAGCGCTTTGGTGGGGGTCGCATTGAGGTCTTGATGGATGTTAAGGAAGGGAAGATTCAATCCATTCGTTTTATGGGTGATTATTTGGGTCTGAATGATGTGCAGGAAGTGGAAGATAAGTTAGTGGGTGTGCGTTTTAAAACAGAGGATGTTGCGTCTGTTTTGAGTGAATTTGACTTGGATTTATACTTCGGAAGTATCATCTTGGATGAAATAATTAGTGTAATCTTTCACTAGTTGTTAAAAAACTCAAATTCTTCACAAGTTTGAGTTAATTTGTTGAATGAAAGCCTTAAACTTGATAAAGTATATAGGCAGGGCAATGCCCATAGGAAGGGAATGGAAAAATGACAAAACGTAAGAAATTTAATCCATTGGATTTTGATGCGCAAATTAAAAATGTTGATGCGCAATTTCCGTTTGTCCAAATTATGGACGAAACAGGTAAAATCGTGAATGAAGATTTAGTGCCTGAATTAACGGACGAACAATTAATTGAATTGTTTTCCGATATGTTGTGGTCTCGCGCTCTTAATGATCGCTCAACTACATTAGCTCGCCAAGGGCGTCTTGGTTTCTTTGCACCTACAGCAGGTCAAGAGGCAAGTCAGCTTGCGAGTTTATACGCTTTCGATAAAGAGGACGTACTGTTACCGGGATATCGTGATATTCCTCAGTTGGTAAAACATGGTTTACCACTACACAAAGCATTCTTGTGGAGTAGAGGACATATTGAGGGAAATAAGTATCCTGAAGATTTACATGCAATTCCACCTCAAATTATTATTGGTGCACAATATGTGCAAGCAGCCGGTGTTGGTTTGGGTCTTAAAAAACGTGGAAAACAAAATGTTGCTTTCACTTATACAGGTGATGGTGGTTCTTCACAAGGGGACGTTTATGAAGGAATCAACTTTGCGGGGGCTTATAAAGCTAACGTAGTGTTCTATATCCAAAATAACGGTTATGCGATTTCTACACCGCGTCACAAACAAACTGCTGCGATTACATTGGCTCAAAAAGCTGTGGCGGCAGGTATACCAGGAATTCAAGTTGATGGTATGGACCCACTTGCGGTTTATACAGTCAGTAAAGCAGCGCGCGATTGGGCGTTGGCTGGAAATGGTCCTGTATTAATTGAAACCATCACATCTCGTTTTGGTCCTCACTCATTATCAGGTGATGATCCTAAACGTTACCGTGATCAAGCGAGTTTCGATGAATGGGATAAGAAAGACCCATTGATTCGTTTCCGTAATTTCCTTACAGAAAAGGGAATTTGGGATGAGAGTAAAGAAGTTGCGTTGATGGAAAAAATTGATGCTGAACTTCAAGATGCAGTTAAAGCTGCTGACAGCACTCCAAAACAAAAAGTTTCTGAGTTCTTAGAAGTTATGTTCGAAGAACCTACAAACACGATTAAAGAACAAATTGCAGAATTTAAAGCTAAGGAGGGACAATAATGGCAAATTTAACAATGATTCAAGCCATTACCGAAGCACTTGATATTGCTTTAGAGCGTGATGAAAACACACTGATCTTCGGTGAAGACGTTGGTGTTAACGGTGGAGTTTTCCGTGCGACTGAAGGTTTGCAAGCGAAGTATGGTGAAGACCG
>DEQB01000081.1:0-4325 GCA_002359085.1 Erysipelothrix sp. UBA3377 | reverse complement strand
GGGGTACATACTCCGGAATTACATGCTGATAACTTGGAAAGCCTTATGGCACATACACCAGGTATTCGTGTTGTAATCCCAAGTAACCCGTATGATGCGAAAGGTTTGTTACTTTCATCTATTGAAAGCAATGACCCAGTGGTATTCTTAGAACATATGAAATTATACCGTTCATTCAGACAAGAAGTTCCTGAAGGATACTATACACTTCCTTTGGATAAGGCTGCTGTTGCACATGAAGGTAGTGATATAACAATCGTTACGTATGGTTATATGGTTCGTGAAGCACTTAAAGCAGTTGATGTATTGAAAGAACAAGGCATCAATGCTGAAGTAATCGACTTGCGTACTGTATCTCCAATTGATATTGAAACAATTGTAGCTTCTGTTGAAAAAACAGGTCGTTTAGTAGTAGTACAAGAAGCACAACGCCAAGCAGGTGTGGGTGCAACAGTCATGGCTGAAATTGCAGAACGTGCAATCTTAAACTTGAAAGCACCTATCGGTCGTGTTGCTGCTCCTGATACTGTGTATCCATTTGGATTGGCTGAAAATGATTGGCTACCCAATGAAGAAGATATCGTTAAAAAAGTTCAAGAAATTATGAACTTTGATTAAGGAGGAAATATGTCATTTGTATTTAAAATGCCTGATCTCGGTGAAGGGATTATAGAAGGCGAAATCGTTCAATGGTTCGTTAAAGTTGGCGACAAAATCGAAGCAGACGCGCCTCTTTTAGAAGTTCAGAACGATAAAATGGTTAACGAAGTACCATCTCCAGTGAGTGGCACCGTTACTGCTATTTTAGTAGCAGAGGGTGAAGTTGCGAATGTTGGAGATATTCTGGTTGAGTTTGATGGTGATGGAACTGCAGCTACTGCTGAAGCACCTGCACCTACGGCTGCGCCTGCAGCTGCACCTGTTGCATCAGCACCAGCTGGCAATGCATTTGTATTTAATATGCCTGACTTGGGTGAAGGAATTATTGAGGGAGAAATCGTTCAATGGTTTGTTAAAGTTGGTGACACTGTGAGTGCGGATGCACCTTTATTAGAAATTCAAAACGATAAAATGGTGAATGAAGTACCTTCTCCAAAATCTGGTACGATTACTAAGATTTATGTGGGTGAAGGTGAAGTCGCAAATGTTGGCGATGCTTTGGTTGAGTTTGATGGAAGTGGCGCAGCACCTGTTGCGACTGCAGCACCTTCAACTCCTGCATCTCCTGTTGCAGCAGCACCTGTTGAAACTGCGGGCGTGGTTTACGCTGATAACACGGTTGCGGGTCGTCTGTTGGCAATGCCTTCAGTGCGTCAATTCGCGCGTGATAACAACGTTGATTTGACTCAAGTTTCAGCAACGGGCCGTCATGGACACGTTACTTTAAATGATGTGAACACATTCTTAAGTGGTGGTGGCGTAGTTGAAGCAGTTGCACCTGTTGAAACAGTCGTTGAAACAGCAACACCTGCTAAGGTTGAAGCACCTAAACCAGTTGTGGTTAAGGGTGAAACAACACGTGAAAAAATGACGATGACACGTAAAGCTATTGCGAAAGCAATGGTTAACTCTAAGTCTAAAGCACCGCACGTTACATTGTTTGACGAAGTGGATGTTACAGATCTTATGTCACATCGCAAGAAGTTTAAAGATATTGCTGCAGAGCAAGATATTAAACTGACATTCTTAGCATACGTTGTTAAGGCTGTTGCGGTCGTACAACGTAAGTTCCCACTCCTAAATGCAAGCATTGATGATGCTACGGATGAAATCATTCACAAGCACTTTATCAATGTGGGTATTGCAGTGGATACTGATTCGGGTCTTTATGTACCAAACATTAAAAATACTGATCAAAAGAGCATTTTCCAAATTGCTAAAGAAATTTCTGAGTTGGCAACACTTGCTAATGAAGGAAATCTAAAAGGACCTGATATGCGTGAAGGAACAGTTTCTGTTTCAAATATTGGTTCAGCAAGAGGATTGTGGTTTACACCTATTATTAACTATCCTGAAGTGGGAATCTTTGGAATTGGTCGCATTGACACAAAACCAGTTGTTCTTAAAGATGGATCCATCGGTGTGGGTAATATGATGGCACTCTCATTGAGCTTCGACCACCGTATTATTGATGGTATGACTGCACAACTTGCAGTGAATGAATTGAAACGTTTATTGAATAACCCAGAATTATTATTAATGGAGGGATAAGATGGTTGTTGGAGATTTAGCCTTAGAACTAGAAACGATTGTTATTGGTTCAGGCCCCGGAGGCTATGTGGCGGCGATTCGTGCTGCACAGATGGGACAAAAAGTAGCCATTATTGAACGTGAATTTATTGGTGGTGTGTGTTTAAACGTTGGATGTATTCCTTCAAAAGCATTGATTAATGCTGGACACCGTTACCAAGAAGCGAAAAACTCTCAGTCATTTGGTGTTTTCTCTGAAAATGTCACAATTGACTTTGCGAAAACGCAAGAATGGAAAGACAACCAAGTGGTTAAGCAATTGACTTCCGGTGTTGAAATGCTATTAAAGAAAAACAAAGTTGAGATTATCAGAGGAGAAGCTTTCTTCAATGATACACATCAATTGCGTGTTATTGACGGTGATGATGCACAAAGTTATACTTTCAAAAATGCGATTGTCGCTACAGGAAGCCGCCCTATCGAAATCCCAGGATTTAAATTTGGTGGTCGTATCCTTGATTCTACTGGAGCACTAAACTTGAAGGAGATTCCAAAGAGATTGGTTGTTATCGGTGGAGGATACATTGGATCTGAGTTGGCAGGAGTCTTTGCGAACTTGGGTACTGAATTAACAATTCTTGAAGGAATGCCTCAAATTATTTCTGCATTTGAACCAGATATGGTGAAACTTGTAGTAGATAACTTTGAAAGTAAAGGTGTCAAGATTGTAACCAACGCGATGGCCAAATCTGCTGAAGATAAGGGCGATAGTGTTGTTGTAACATATGAGGCAGACGGAAAAACTGAAACAGTTGAGGCAGACTATGTCTTGGTAACGGTTGGACGTCGCCCCAATACAGATGGCTTGGGACTTGAATCTGCAGGTGTTAAATTAACAGACCGCGGATTGGTTGAAGTGGATGCACAAAGCAGAACTTCCCAAAAACATATCTTCGCAATCGGAGATATTGTTGCAGGAGCTCCTTTGGCTCATAAAGCTTCCTATGAAGCGAAAATTGCAGCTGAAGCCATTTCTGGTAAAAATGTAGCAGTTGACTATGTCGCAATTCCTGCTGTATGCTTTACCGATCCTGAACTTGCCAGTGTGGGTCTTACTTTGAAAGAAGCGAAAGATCAAGGCATTGATGCGAAAGCAAGCAAGTTCCCATTTGGCGCAAACGGTCGCGCATTATCCTTGAATGAAACAGAAGGATTTGTACGTTTGGTCACTGAAAAAGAATCTGGACTCATCCTTGGTGGACAGGTCGCAGGTGTTGGCGCATCAGATATTATTGCTGAAATCGCCCTTGCTGTTGAAGCACGTATGAATATTGAGGATCTTTCCTTAACAATTCATGCGCACCCTACCTTGTCAGAAACAATTATGGATGCCAGTGAAGTTTCATTGGGATTGCCAATCCATATTTAATTATTATGACATGAAAAGCTTAATCGAAATTCGGTTGGGCTTTTTTTATTCAATCCCAATAGTTTCAACAGATGTATAACTTGAAAGAAGCTTTTTAAGTGATTAAATGACCGTGATATGGATCGTAATTAAGGTGCCAAAAGTTGCGTAAATCATCATTTACTTTAGTTAGATGAACATTTATAATGGAAATATAAAGGGAGGAAGCATTTAATGTATAGACCAAAATTGATGAACGGAGACCCGTTGGTTGTATAAATAAAATACAGTTTTAGTATTATTTAATGTAAATTGTTGATTATGGGAGGATTGATTTAATGAAATAATCAATGAACACGTGGTTACGTTTATTAATAATTTGTATAATGACAACATTTATCATCAGTTTATTTCAGATTGATGCAGAAATTTTTGCAGGTGGTTTTAAGTATAATACAGTCACATTTGTATGTGAAGACGGTGTAAGTACAAGCGATTGTAATTTACTCAAAACAGCTGCATATAGATGGAATGGAATTTCTTCTAAGCGAACCTTGAAATATGATGGAACAAAAGGTTCCTACAATTTATATAATGCCCATGTAAAATCATCTACCTTATATAAGCATTCAAATACATCCGTGTTGGGTGAAATAATACCTGGGATGGGGTGCACTTTGTTATCTGGCTGTCGAAATGCAGGTATTAACGATGTTTGGACCAGTGC
>DEQB01000027.1:17111-32314 GCA_002359085.1 Erysipelothrix sp. UBA3377 | reverse complement strand
AATTTGTTAGCTTTTCTGAGCTTCGCATCGCAAAGAAAACCGACAGAAAAATAAAGGGTGTTGCGGGTAAACCCGGTAGCACCACTGCTATAAATGAGAATCCTAAAAATATAATTGAAATAATTCCGAAAATTAAATGCATATTATTTCAAATGAATGAATGAATAATTTACCAATTCTATTTCATTCTCCTCTAAAAATGTTTTAATTTCGTCTGAACAGAGAACTTTTAGTTCCGTATATCGCTCAGTATTATAATCAGAAATTTCCTTTAAGAAAATATCATTTTCATAGCCAGGATGAACCATAATCTCTAACAGTCCTTTTTCTGATTCAATGACAGATTTTAAGTATTCTACCGTTGCGTTTTCTCCTTGAAATCCAAAGGCAGTCTTAATTCCAAATGGGAAATTATCTGTACGAGAACGTAAAGGCAACTTATATTCTTTACTTAATCTACGTGCAATGCTGTGTAGTTTGGGTGACATATGAACATGGTGGTGTGAATCAATGTGTGTTAAGTTAAAGTGAGCTTTTAAACGATCAAGCTGGGCTTTCCATTCAAGATACACTTCTTCAACATCGATTGTTTCATCAAATGAGCCTGTGGTATATTTAAAATTACCAAAGACATCCACCAAGGTTTTATGCTCCTTCAATATGGGTTTTCTGGTGGTTAAAACCAAATGGGCTCCAATTCCTAAGTCTGGGTTCTGTTTAGAGAGTTCTATGGCCTCTTCCAATAGTTTAGCATCACAATTTGCCAATATCGTCGTTGATGTAACAACGCCATTTTGAAAAGACTCAATTATTGCTCGGGAAATATCGGACGTTAAAGCAAAGTCATCTGCATTGACAATCAATCTTTTAATCATAAACATCGCTCCTCTTCTTTAACATTATAACATTATTCACCTTTATTGAAATCTATAATATAGTCAATCGCTGCATCTTGTTTCATGGGCTTACTATAGTAATAACCCTGAATTACAAAAGATCCATTTTCAACAAGCCACTGTTTTTGAGACTCATTTTCAACACCTTCTGCCACAATTTTTAAATCCATTTCTTTAACCATACTCAGTATGTTCGTGATAAAACGATTATCAACACCAATATCATCAACGAATGCCTTATCAATTTTTACAATTGTGATATCTAAATCTCGCAAACGCGCAATTGATGAGTATCCACGACCATAGTCGTCAATCGCAATCCCGATTCCTGCTTCCCGAATCAATTTAATATTTTCTGAGAAGATTTCAGATTCATCGTCATATTTAGTTTCTGTAATTTCGACCACAATATTTCGAGGGTTGATATTATCATGTGCAAGTATTTCGATTAGGTTATGCGCAAATCTTGGCTGTTTTATCACACTAACCGAAGCATTAAAAGACACCTTAATGTCATATAGACCCCGTAGATACATGTCTTTCATAAAGTTAACCGTTTCGACAATAACCCACCTGGTAAGTGTACGTTCAAAATCCGTACCTTCAGCGATACGATAAATTAAGTGCGGCGATATATATCCCAATTCCGGATGAATCCACCGCGTTAAGGATTCAAATCCGACAACTTTATGATCTATCGCATCAATTTGTGGTTGAAACTCAATATGAAGTTCCTCACCAAAACCAGCGGAAGATAATCTTCGTAAGTCATGTTCAATACGCTGAAGATGAATAATCTCATCACTGATTTGTTTGTTCATGAGAATGTATTTACCTTCCAAATCACCTCTTAAGGTGAGATCAGCAACTTCAACACTGTTCATGATGTCTTTAAAGTTCTTCATCGCTTCATCTTTTTCGATAATACCGACTTTCAAATCCCAGTCCACATGAACATGTTTAAATACATTTTCAATAGAGGCCGTGATACTTTCAACTTCATCATTATGATATACAACTAAGAAAGCATCCACTGCATATCGATATATTTCTTGGCTCCCTGAGTCATGACGTAAAACTTGCGCAAAATCTCTTATTTGTTGATCCAACGCTTCACGGTCTACTAATAAATCCATGCGTCTGAGGTTCCGAATAACAAACAGTGCCCCCTTGGATTTACTATTTAAAAACTTAGACATTTCTTTCATATATCGCTCCGATAAATAAGCACGATTATAGAAAAAAGTTTGGTTATCAATATATACCACATCTTTAATTTCTTGATTTCTATTATATATAACAATTAATAAAAATATCATCGCAACAAGGATTACCAAATATAACCCCCAAATGACATACGATACATTTCTCAGGAAAATCTGTGTATCCTCAAAAGAGTACATCACATAATAGCCACCCACATTTACGCCATTTTCAGTAATGGGCATCGATACTTCTAAGACAGGTTTGCCCTCATATGTGCCACGACGCGTAGTGTTATATTGCGTTAAAATACCTTTCCACTGAGAGGGCGTTAAGTTACTGATCATTTCACCATGCCCATAAATTTGAGGCTCACTCAACTGATCAATATACACAACCACATTCAAAATTCTCTCATCTTCCAATACTTCTTTAATATGATTCTCAAATGAGAACTCATCGGTTAATTCAGTAATTCTTTCAGCATTTATTGCCAACTGTACAATTGTGTCATCTTCTAACTTTAAATACAAAAACAGAAATTGATTGTCTGTAAATAGATCCTTTCGGATACCTTCAACATAACGATTAACATTATTATCAACCAAGAGCCACACAGCATGGTCTCTCCCCAGAACAACACCCTCATAATCCTCACTACTATAAACGATGGTGCCATCTGCAGCAAACCAATTCACTTCATCAATCGAATAGTGTTGCATGATGTTTTCAATTTGCTTTGGATCCTCAGGAGATGCATTTCTTATGATAGAGGTAGCTGCCAAGTCCATCTGCTTTACCAACAAATCCCGAATATGATTCACAGATCTATTGATTGTACTAATTGTAAACTCATTCATCTGTGCCATTTTCTCAGCTTCATTGGTCATTTGATCATACATATAATTATTTAGCATTCTGGTGAAATTAAAACTTGAAGCAAAAAACAACACTGAAAGTATGATTGCAGCTGCCAATATCGGTCTCCAGTTGTCTATTACAAAACGCTTTTTCAAGTTTGCCTCCCACTATAGATATGTTTTTTTATAATCTATAATATCAATTTGATAATTTATTTCTATGAACTGTATCACGTCATTCATTACCGTTTCCAAGTAAACGCCATCATTCCCAACGATTGCAACACCGATTATCGCAAAAGATTTTTGGTCATGGATTCCAATTTCTGCACCACTAATCCTGTACTTTTGCCTTAATTTTTGCAATAAACTTTTCAATACATTTCTTTTCTCTTTGAGACTTTCAATGCTATGAATTCTTAATTCA
The DNA here is from genome assembly GCA_002359085.1 of Erysipelothrix sp. UBA3377. Taxonomy (GTDB): domain Bacteria; phylum Bacillota_I; class Bacilli_A; order Erysipelotrichales; family Erysipelotrichaceae; genus Erysipelothrix. The sequence goes on along the minus strand of DEQB01000027.1, from coordinate 28,928 downwards.
AATTCATAATATAAAACCACTTATTTCCCTACCAATGCATTCACAAATATTTGGGGAGGTATGGATCGCGTCATCGCACCACTGTAAATGACGACCACAGCTTCATCAACCAGTTCATCCAAGTTTACAGCATACGTATCCTCATCCATATTTAACCATACATTTCCCATTTCAACTGTCTCTAGAATGTATCTTTCATCGATCATTTTTAAAATTCCCTCGAGATGATAAGCATCTTGTAACACAACCAATGTTTTTGCGTTGGTAATTGGAGGCAACGATAGTGTCATCATATCATCCACCTCAACTTCTATGGCTTGGTATTGTGTTAAAATATCAAAAGATGAAAGGTTTCCTTCTGGGTCATAAAAAACAGTATTGGACAAATTTAAAATCAAGGGTCCACGAAGCGTTGAAGAAATAATCAATACCATCATTCTTGAGGCATCATATACCTGCAATATATATCCTTTTAACATTACCTAAAATCTCCCCTCATTTCTTACATACATCTTATCATACAAACATTACAATTCTTTACAATAACATGAGAAAATATTTAAAATTGTTTAATTTCACCCTACTTATGCATGGTATAATACTTATAATTATGTACGATAACGATAAATATAAAGGAGCACCATCATGCGCATCGATAAATTACTATCTCATACAGGGTTTGGAAGTAGAAAAGACGTCCGATACCTATTAAAATCAAGACTTGTCAAAGTAAACGAAACCATCATTACTTCCGCAAAACATCATGTCGATTTGAAAAGCGACCAAGTTTTTGTGGATGGCACACGCATTGAATATGAAGAAAAAGTATATCTCATGCTCAACAAGCCTGCAGGATTTGAATGCACACACACTCCAGAACTTTACCCATCTGCACTAGAGCTTTTGGAAACGTATCGAGAAGATTATATTATGGTTGGAAGATTGGATGTTGATACAGAAGGATTACTTTTAATCACCAACGACGGAACCTTCTCCCACAACATCAGCCACGGTAAAAAAGAAATATATAAGACATATTACGTTGAACTAAAGGAATCCTTCGATGAAAAATACATCGACATCTTAAAACAAGGTGTCTTTCTTGATGATAAACCGTTAAAACCGGCTTACACAAAAGTTTTGGACGATAAAACCATTCATTTATCCATAGCGGAAGGTAAATACCACCAAGTTAAACGCATGATGCATTTATGCAATAATGAAGTGGTTTATTTAAGACGAATTCAAATCGGTGAATTAAAACTAGACGATACATTATTCCCCGGGGAATCACGACCATTAACAGATGAAGAAATTGAGATGTTTATATAAGAAAACCACTCTGGTACACCGTACCAAAGTGGTTTTTATTTACTATAATACGTGCGAATATCATTAATTTTCTTTAGCTTCGCAGCCATTAAAATATCATAATCAACAATATCAACATTTAGAAACTTCTGCGCAAAATCCGGATTTAAAGGCAATAGCGGTCCCGTTAAGTTGGTCGCAATTAACCCCTTATACATTACCCCTTCAAACTGACTGTCTTTGTGCATACCCGTTCCAACTTCTGTTTGGATGAAATAATTTTGAGCATTATCCCCAAAACTCTGGGTAAACTGCGTTTTATGACCCACAATTTCAAGGCCACTACTATCTTTACCCAACACCACATCATTGAAGCGTGGATTGCGCTTAATTTTCGTTTCATACTCAAAGATCCCAAGTGCTTCAATTACATTGAGTCCTTCGTCAATAATAAGCTTCCCTAAAATATCAAAAGCATTCCCCGTAAACAAGACTTTCATGCCTGCTTCAATTTTCGTACGCAAAACATCATAATGCGGCATTAACTTATCAATAACTTTTACTTGGGTTCTCTCACTCATCGCCCCCATATAGATTAAATCAATGGATTCATTCAAAAATTTCGGAGTTTCCATGAATGAAGTTTTAATCACATTTTCTTTTCCAAATACATGTTCAAGAAACAAGATATTACCATGATCACCAAAGAGTGCACACACTTCAGGAAACAAAACTTCAACTTTCATCAAGAGACTCCTTTCTCTATCAATTGCTGACGATAACGAAACGCAGCAGGAATGTTTTTCGTAGAATGTAGAATAATCACCGTGTCACAAGACTCAATATCTTCAGGCAGTGTTTCACACACATGAATTTTGTTCAAATCAAAAGATTCCAACGCCAAACGGGATTGATATTCATGGGCCCGAGCTCCCACACAATAAATGGCTTTTACTTCAGGAATATTTAAATATTCAAAGTTCGCATCATATAGCCACGCCATATTTTCCACAACACGCACTTCTTTTTCATAACCATGGGCTTCGTTCATCATAACAATAACACGACTACCCCAAGATTCTTGTTGGCGAATAAAATCAAAGACACGTGAATTGGCGACTGGATTTTGATCCTTCGACAACATGGTCACATAGCGTTTATCATTTTTCTCAACCATATCATATCGCGTTTCAACCGTTTTTATATTCTCAAAATAAGCTTGAATTAAAGCATGGTCATAACCCATCTCTCTTAACACACTGATGGCGCTCAACATATTATAATGATCACTCATATTATCAGTGTTAATGTGATAGGTGTACTGCGCACCTTCTTCTTGTAAAATATATTGCGAATCTTCAATACCAATGACTTCATAATCGGCCTTAGAATTTGTAAAACCACACTGCTCACAGTGCACACGACCAATATGATGATACCTTTGAAAATCATAAGTTAAGGGATGATCACACACAGGACAATAGACAGAGTCCTGAATCAAGCTATCCTTCACTTCTACTTCTTGGCGTAAGGGCGCAATTGAGAAATAACGACGCTTATTATCTTTCATCAGATTACTGGTCAAAATATCATCCCCATTTAAAATCAAAGTACTCGACTTGGGAATACTGGTTTCCAAAGTCTCCACAATATAGTCCACATGGGCATTACGCGCATAGGAATCACGATACAAATTGGTAACCGCAATAAGATCGGGTTTAATATAAGGAAATATATATAAAGAAGCACGTTCATCCACCTCAAAGACGGTCACATCTTTTGTGCTTTTCCCAAAGAATGTGGTGGACGTTAATAAGGCACTGATAATGCCCCCTTCAATATTACTTCCCATAACATTGGCACATAAATCTACCCCTTGCGCTTCCAAAAATGAAACGACCATATTGGTGGTAGATGTTTTTCCGTTGGTACCGGTAATTGCCACAAACTGTTGACCCACTTCTAAATATTCCAAAACATTGGGACAAATGCGAACCGCAATCACACCTGGTAAATGAGTCGCATTACGACCCAATAATTTCAAACCAAAGAAACTCAATCGGGCCATGATCATCGCAATATAAAATCTAAATTTTTCCATCATAACACATCCATCTAATCCAAATACTGTGATAACACAGGCATGACACCCATCTTATTTAGAGCCAAGGATGCCGGTAACTGGAAGGTACCCGTAAATGGATTGCCTTCAATAATCTCAAGATTTCCCGATACATTCACTGAAATATCCCATCCAACATAGCGCACTTCTGGAATCACCAAAGCCACTTCAAGAATCTGTTGTTTGATCACTTCAAAATTCGGAACGGTAAAACCAATTAAATTCATTTTCGTTAAAGGATGTACTGAAAAATGATCACCCTTCTGATTAATAAAAGGCACAACCACTTCACCATTTTCAGACAAAATGGTATACATACCTCCTTGTCCAATATTATCAACGTATCCGCCTACCCCAATTTTCAATGCAAGGGTAATAATATGCGGTACACCCTGTTTATCCACAAAGGTCACCATTCGGATCGTATTCACAGATGAAGCAGACAATTCAGCCATTTTTGGATGTTGTACAAAATACTCTTCGATTAAAGTTTGTTTTTGATTCAAACACTGATCATACAATGCTTGAATATCCAACGCTTCTGAATATTCAACTTTCGTGATACCCACACCGGAATTACCATCCACAACCTTACACATCACGTTTTTATGCGTTTTGATAAAGTCTGTAAATTCTGACAATGATGCTTCCGTTAAATCTAAAAAAGCACGGGAAACAAATTTACCGTAATACTTATGAAACTGTGATTTATCCAAAATAATACCTGCACGTTCACGATCGTTATACTGTCTTGCGATAGCCATCGATTTCGGTGCTGTCAAATAACTTTGACGCTGTGCGTGGTTCATCAAATAGAATTCAAATTCAATGTAATCATTGTAACCGGCATTATATCGAAATGAACTGATAATGATATCAAAAAACATCACAATCCATGGCTTACGACTTCTTTCTTTCGCTAAGGATACACTCTCAAAGAAAGTCTTCCACTCCATACCAAATAAACGTTTTATATAGTATCTGATTTTCCAAAGTTTTTGTTTCATTGTATCATCTCCAAATTCTGTGATTTCAATATTGTACGCACCGCTTCATCATCACCCATCCACGGTTCTTTTCCGTTAGGACCATGTTGGAAGCGTTCATCCCCTTTGCCCAAGACCACTACCGTGTCCCCTTTTTGCGCAAAGTTTAAGGCATATTCAATGGCCTCGTATCGCTTTTCAATAAACACAAATGGCGTTTCGTTAATATCTACTACCATCATATCTTTGATTTGACTGACATCTTCTGTCCTACGATCTTGTTCCGTAATCACGATATAATCACAATACTGATCACTGATTTTACCCATAACACGACGCTTGGTCGTATCACGACCACCCGCATTGCCATAAACCGTAATCAATCTGCCTTGTGTAATAGAACGCAAATACTGGTAAATCTTCTCAAAACCATCGGGAGTATGAGAATAATCAACAATAGCTTTAAAATCCTGTCCTTCATCAATCATGTTAACGCGACCCTTAACGATGGGTAAATCAAGCACTAACGGTATAATCGCATCTAAAGGATAACCCTTTTCATGAACACAAGCGATAACCTGCACCAAATTATAAATATTGAACTTCGCCAGCATGTTGGTGATAACGGGATACTTAACGCCTTTATGAACCAACGTAAATCTTGTTTCTGTTTCTTTTAAAATTAAATCCTCTACGACATAGTCCGCATTCCCTTCAAATGAAACACTGATCTTCTTTTGGGAATAATCCATGTCATATAATCTTTTTCCATAAGGGTCATCCACGTTTAAAATCATGCTGCCTTCAGGTTTTAGGATATCAAACAACCTTTTTTTAGCTAAAAAGTAATCTTCCAAATCCTTATGATAATCCATATGTTCAGCACTTAAGTTTGTAAAGATAGCCACATCAAAGTCAAGTGTATCAACGCGACGCATATCCAAACCCTGACTTGATATCTCAAGGGCTACATTCTGCACATCTTTTTGAACCATCTTATTTAAGATATCATGCATCTCAATGACATCAGGTGTCGTCAGTGAAGGTGCTTCAACCACATCGTCATACTCAATTGAAATCGTCCCCACATATCCAGTACTTGAGTTGAGTCGATTTAAGACATGACGCAACGTACTGGTGATGGTGCTTTTTCCATTGGTTCCAGTCACACCCACCACAAACATCTTTTGAGAAGGATGATCATAGTACAGATCTGTTATGTGTTCCAAGGTTTTATAAACATCGTCGACTTTAATATAGACAACACCTTCTTGTTTTTTTACGTCTTTGGAATGTACAATCGCAACTGCGCCATTACCTATCGCATCGTCTATAAAATCATGACGATCTTGCGTTAGCCCTTCAATACAAAAAAACAAACTGCCTTCACGACTGAATCGTGAATCCGTTGTCAAATTCGTAATTTCTATATCCAATTGATTTTCAAATAATTCACTTAATTTCATATTTAACCCACTTCCGTGTCAATTCGTTAATATTATACCACTTTTAGATTTAATATTAAGTTTTTTCACCATACATTTATAAATGAGAATGGTCCACCATTGATCCTAACTATTGTATTCATAAATAAAACCCCATACGATGTATGAGGTTACCAGTCAATAGAAATAAATTTCAAGAAATCATAAAGCGCATTGGCCCATGCCCGTTCTTCATGTCTCGCTTCAGCCATGACCTTTAAATGTAAGTCATGAACTTTATAACCCTTCATTAAAAGTAACTTCATATAGTCAAGACTTGAGTCTAAATAACGCTGAGAAATGTACTGATCCCCCTCGTTGGTACCAACTTGAATAAAAATACGTTGTGATAAATCCATCTTCGCAGTCTTTAAGTACACTTCAAAAGGTTGTTTTAAAATGAAACTCGCCAACGAGAAGATACCCAACCTCCCAAAGTGTTCAGGATATGCTGCACCCATATACGCAGAAATAATAGCACCCATAGAACTTCCCGCCAATGCAGTATATTCCTTTTGGGTTTTAACACGATACGTATGCTCTATCAGTGGTTTCACTTGATGCACTAAAAACTCTGCATACATATCCCCAAGACCACCCAGATTGTTTTGACCTCTGAATTCAAATTGCCACGGTGAATATTCATCCAATCTTTGCGCATCCAAATTGTCAATCGCAACCACAATCATACCCGGTAAGTCCGGATTGTTTTCTAAAGTCTCCATGACGCGCCAAGAATGTTTTGAGAATGATTCATCATCATAAAATATATTCTGTCCATCATGAAAATAGACAACAGGATATGATTTGGTCTCTATCTCATAATCTTTCGGTAAATAAACACGGATCCTTCTTTTATCAGGAGACGTGGGAATTGATAATAAATGTTCTTTTATTTGATTCATAATGTATGATATTGTGGTTTCATTTTGTCAAAAGTACAAAACGATGTAAAACCTAACTCCTTTAATATATCTTTTGCCTCTTCAACCCCAAATCCCAAATGAGATTCATTGTGGCTATCACTACCGATGGTAATAATCGTGCCACCCAATGCCTTATATAACTTAAGGATTTTAACTGATGGGGTCAGTCCAGGTACTTCATAACGTATCGATGAAGTATTGATTTCAATACCCTTACCATCCGCGATGACTTTTTTTAATATTTTTTCAATCATGGGTTTACAGCGTTCAAACTGATCATTTTCTTTCACCAAATATCGACGCACTAAATCCATATGCGCCAAACAGCTATAGTCACTATAATTGTGAATCACTTGATACATTTCATCATAGTAACGATCATATGATTCCAATTCTGTTTTTCCCTTTTGAAAATCTCCAGTCCAAAATTCCTGATCTTCTACTTGATGAATGGATAACAACACAAAATCCATCTCATACGTATCATAAATTTTTTGAAACTGCGAAATGGTATGCATTTGTATCCCAAACTCTAAACCAATTTTCAAATTGATTTGGTCTTTATACTTTGATTTCAACATACGAAATTCATCAAAGTACCGTGGATAATCCACATTCAAAACAGGTTCACCTTTGTATTGTCTTGCGAGATGCTTGTTTTCCCAATCCGGTTTAACACCATAATCAACATGGTCCGTAAAACATATTTCATCAAGCCCCATTTCGATCGCATCTTTGATGACATCCTCCATTAAATACCAGGAATCATCACTATAGATAGTATGTACATGATAATCTACTTTCATTCTATAGTATCTCCTTTTTTATGGAATCTTTATCAGTAATTGAGCGCAGTATTCTTACGGGATTTCCGATTGCTACTACGTTTTTAGGAACGTCCTTATTAACCAAGGTCTTTGCGCCAATAACACTACCTTCTCCAATGGTCACTCCGGGTGTAATGGTAACATCCGCGCCAATCCATACGTTATCCTCAATCACAATAGGTTTCGCTTGTTCAAAGCCCATATTTCTTTCTGCACTGATTAAGGGATGATTGGCTGTGTACATACCGCAATTGGGTCCAATAAAACAATGGTCTCCAATGGTGATACCGCCCCCATCCATTAAATAAGCGTTGTGATTGATAAAAGTATGGTCTCCAATGGAAACATACATTCCATAATCCGCGTATAAGGGAGAAAGAATGGTTACAGATTCACCCAAGTCAAATATCAATGACTTTAATATTTCATGTCTTTTTGCTACTTCAGAAGGCCTTGTTTGATTCAATTCAAAACATAAATCATCTGCCTTCAAACGTAAGGTATTCAAATCTTCATCATAGTTGGCGTCATACCATAACCCCAACTTCATTTTATCGATTGCTTTCATCACATACCTCCACCCCTTAATTTTAAATCAACACACAAGGATATGCAAACAAAGCCTTAAATTAAAGGGCACTCTTAAGAGATGTATTTAAATCTTCAATATATTCACGACTTAAATTGTGAGCCTTTGTATAGAGATTGTTGGGGTGTAAACGACAAGCGTCACTACAACTTCCCATATACTTAGATTCATTTTTTTCCAAAACCAACATCTGCCTGTGACAATTCGGGTTGTTACAATTAATATAACGTTCACAAGGTTCCCCTGTGAAATAGTCTTTTCCAACAATGGATTCATTGACATGATTGACGGGAACAGACATCCGTTTATCAAACACGTAACACTGCCCTTCCCAATCTTTACCCATGATCGCTTCATCACGACCATACGTCACAATACCACCATCCAGTTGTCCAACATCATCATAACCCTTTTGAACCAGCCAACCAGAGAATTTTTCGCAACGCACACCCCCTGTACAATAGGTTAAAATGCGTTTGTCTTTCAATATCGCTTCATTTTCTTCAATCCACTGGGGCAAATCCCTAAATACTTCAATATCAGGACGAATTGCGTTTTTAAAATGCCCCAAGTCAAATTCATAATCATTACGAGCATCAATCACAACAGTATCCTCAGACTGCATTTGATGGTAGAAATCAACGGGAGATACATAACGCCCCGTTACTTCTCTTGGGTCTAAGTCTTCTTCCAAACTCAAATTCACCAGTTCATCGCGAACCCTTACTTTCATTTTGTCAAATACGTGTTCACTTGATGGATCAACTTTAAAAACAATCCCCTTGAATAAAGGATCATTTCTCAGTGCATCCATATACGTTTCAGTATCTTTGGTTAACCCTGAAACGGTACCATTTATACCTTCAAGTGAGACCAAAATACGTCCCTTCAATCCCAGTCCATCACAAAACAATTTATGTGCATCTTTAAACGCACTTGGATCTTCAATATCTGTATAGAAATAATAGAGTAAAACTTGATAATCCATAACTTCACCTCTTTTTTATTATCATACTTTATTGAGAGATATTTATATATTATTATGACTTTAAAAAAACCGATTTTTATAATCGGTTCTTGTGTTGCATCAATGCATCAGAAATTTCAAACAGAAGGGATTCTGCACCTTTGGGTGCCATGATCTGAATACCAACAGCTTCCTGTTTCTCATTTTCATAAAAAGGCACACTGATTGCGGGTTGTCCCGTAATATTCGCAAGCATCGTAAAGGGCGTATATCGCAGTGAGTGCTCAAACATATCCCAAACCACCCCATAAGGATTATGATCAGTTTCAATGTTTCGCATCCGCTCTAAGAGTGCTTCATCTTGGTAAACTTTATCAAATTCAGGAGCCACATCGGCATTGGTAGGCGTAATGTATACATCGTAAGTTTCATGAAATGCATGCAGGATTGCATTGACATTGTCCCAGTAATTTAAAGCATCCACAACTTGATATCCCTCAACACTTAAGCCATATTGGTACAAGCACCATGATGTCAGTTGCATATCATCGATACGCACTTTACGATTGAGGCTTGCTTCAATGGATTTCATCATCGCAGCTGTTTCAACACCATTGACCATATAGTAGGTTTCCATTAAACGCATACCGTCATATTGTGGCGTCACATACTCAACCGTATGTCCCATGTCTTTCAAAGTTTTGACCGTTTCATTCAATGCATCTTTCGCATCTTGAGACACAACAGTGCCAACCGGTGACACATCACTTACCGCAATCCTCAAGTTCTTTTTATTATTATCTTTAAACTTAACATAGTTAAAAGGCGCTTGAATCGTATTGGATTGCATATGTTCAAATAAGAATGCTGCATCCGCTACATCCTGAGTGATGAAAAAGTTCACGGAAGCACCTTGCCATCCTCGATAACCATTGGGTCCAGTGGGCATACTACCACGAGTTGGTTTGAGTCCAACTAAATTCGTATAACTTGCGGGAATACGTATCGATCCACCCCCATCACTTGCGGCTACAACGGGTACATAATTCAAACTTAAAGCCGCTGCAGCCCCGCCACTGGATCCACCCGGTGTTTTGGTGGTATCACGGGGATTTTTAACATCTCCATACAACATTGAATCACTGATATTCTTAAACCCAAATTCAGGACTGTTGGTTTGGCCCAACACAATGAATCCCAAATCCAATATCTTTTGAACGAAATGATCTGTTGTATTTGAAATACTATCCTTCAACAATAAAGAAGCAGCCGTACTGGGTTCTCCCCTTAAGTTTTGGCCCAAACTCTTTAATAAAATCGGCATGCCCTTAAAAACTGTATTTGAATAATCTCTTTTAGATTCCTTCAATGCTGCTTCAAATCGCGGATGGACCACCGCATTGATCGCATCATCATTTTTCTTAATCGTATCTATTGATTGCTGTACAAGCTGCGTTGGTGTCACTTCACCTTCTTTTAAAAGATGTAAAAGTTCTAATACAGTCATCCTCTAATCACCAATGGGTCCCATTAAAACTGAAGCCCATGCATTATGAAGTGATTCTTGATCTGAAGGTTGAAACAATCCAGCATAAACATCCCTTAGTAAACGCGATAATTCATGGGTATTATAATATGAGCTACCGCCCAGTGCACGTACTATTTGATCCACAGTATGTTTGGAAGCTTCAACCGCATTGTTTTTTACTGCAGACAGTTTCGGCATCCACAGTGAACCATGATCATATCCCGTTTCGAATTGATCTGCTAATAGATTAATTTGGTCCTTAACCGCATCTTGTCGAATGGCTGCATCCGCAATACGCCAACGAATGTCCTTATCATTGTTATAGGTTGTATTATTGGAAATGCTTTTTCGTTTCTTGGTGCCTTCAATACCCAATTCAACGGCACGATCACCAATACCATGGTACGTTGCAGCCAAAAGGATTTCAAAGTAACCAAAAATTCCAAAAACCACCGCATCAAATGTCGGTCCTGGTTTTACCTTTGTAAGAATTTGAGATTCAGAAGCATACGCATCCCTTAATAAAACATTGTTTGATTGCGTTGCGCGCATTCCCAATGCATTCCAATTGTCATCCGCAATGATGGTTTCTGGGTTTTTATCCAAATAAGCAAAAATCGATAATGGACCGTTCTCTGTTTCTTCTTGTGCATAGGTAATTAACTTAGTACATTGATTGACCATAGAAATAAACACTTTCTTGCCATTGAACAGGTATCCACCATCGTCTGTGGCAGTTGCTTTTGCGATTGATCCAAAAAGCACACGATCATTTGCGGGTTCAGAAATTCCAAATGCTAGGAGTTCACCATTCACAGCATCTCTTAAAATCTGTTCGCCTCGCATGTTACCATTTTTAACCATGTGCTTGGCCATACCCACAATCACATGATGCATGTTGATACCCAAAGCAGTCCCTGGAGCATTTTTCGCAAGACGGGTTTGTTCCTGTGCCAATTCTTTCAAACTGAGACCAAAACCACCATATTCTTTGGGAACCAAAGCCTTATAGTATCCAGCTTCCTTCAGTAACGCAAAGTCCTCATAGGGGAATGTATTTTCCGCATCGTACTTTGG
>DEQB01000027.1:4383-17011 GCA_002359085.1 Erysipelothrix sp. UBA3377 | reverse complement strand
TCACCAAAGAAAAATGCAACCCCTCATAGAGACTGCGTCTTTGGTAATTCAGTTTTGTTATTTCTAATATCACGTAAAAAGGATTTTAGGAATAAGCCGCCAAAGATCATTCCAAAACCAATGGAAAGCCAACCTATCGCACCCTTCTCTTCTTGAATGAGTTTTACACCCAACAATACAAAGAATCCAATCACAACCAACATAAAGATTACAATGATTGTGATGAGAATATATCTTAACCACTTGGGTCCAACGCGACCTTTCACTGTTTCATAGGACGCCTCAAAAAATAGCTCCGCTATAAATTCAAGTATGAATTCGAAAAATAACATGATGACATTCCCCTATTTCTTTAATTCAATGGGTTTATATTTGTTTAATGTTAAATAATTGTTCGCTTCATCAAAATCAATATCTAAGATATATCCCAAGCCATTTGGGGTATCAATTGAATAGTAATTATCAAAGGACATGGGCGATAAAAACATAATAATTGTTTTAATCACACCTGAATGACAAACGATGGTAACGGAGTCTTCGTTTGCTTCTTTCATTTCACCCAAGACCGCTGTTAACTTCCCAAAAAGTCTAAGACTCACTTGAGAAACAGTTTCACCCTGTACGTGCGGTTGGTTACGAATGTAGGCTTCATTGTATGGAATGCCCGGAACTCTGTCCCAACGAATGTTTTCATACTCCCCAAAATTAATCTCTCTAAAGGCAAACGTAGATTCTGTAATCGGTGTATCACCATACAACAATCTAAACGTATCAATGGTACGCGTTAAATCAGATGTATAGTAACGATCCGTTTTTGGATAGTCGTAAGTTTCTCGATATTCCTTTAAATCTTCAATTCCCTTTTTCGACAACATGGTATTACTCCAACCCGTATACAATCCCTGGTCGTTTCCTTCCGTATATCCGTGTCTCACCAAAACTAATTTCATATATCTTACCTCCAATTTAAGTGTACCGATTAATGCACGCATAATCAAGATTTGAAATCGATATGTTATAATATAAAAAAATTAATACCCATGCCTTTCAAAAGGGGCATCGATGATAGAACACAAAAGGAGACATGTAAGATGATTCAAGACAAAGACAATCAACTACAATTGATTAAGGAAGATAACCTTGCGGGAAGACTTACCTATTCAAAAGCTGGTGATACCATGATCATTATCGAGAGTATCGTAGTCGACCCTGTACATCGCGGTAAAGGATTTGGCAGTCAATTGTTTTATGCGGCAGTCGAAAAGGCGCGCCAAGAGGACGTTAAAATTGTACCGGTATGTCCTTTCGCAAAAACATTGTTTGCGCAAGACGTTTCAGTTCAAGACGTGCTTAAAAAAGATTAAAACCCAGAAATACCTGGGTTTTTTTATCGAATTATAGTTTCTTTACGAATTCTGACTTCAACTTCATGGGTCCAAATCCATCGACTTTACAATCAATATCGTGACCATCTGCTGAATCAAAAATTAAACGAATGCTTTTAACTTTGGTACCCCTTTTTATGGAACCAGAAGCACCACTCACTTTTAAATCCTTAATGACTGTCACATCATCACCATCATTTAACTCAGTACCATGGGCATCTTTTATAACGGGTGCATCTGACGCACTGACTTCACCGCTCCATTCATAAGCACACATGGGACAGACAAACATATTGCGGTCTTCATAAGCATACTCTGAATCGCACTGTGGACAATTTGGTATTGACATCTAACATCCTCCTTGTAATTCACATCTACTCTATCATAAATAAATGGATTCACCAAAAAGTATGGCATCGCTATTTCAATTGTATTTCGTTCTAAATATCAAAGGGCTCAAAAAAAGCATGGTCTCCCATGCTCTTATTTATTAATCAATCAACGCAAAACCATTGTTCCAAGAAATATTTTCACTGGCAGCCAATTTAATTTGTAAGAAACCAATGGCTTCAAGTTCGCGTGCCCGCTTTAAACTACCCGCATCTTTAACACGCACACCACTACCGTCTAAAGCCTTGATGATGTCTTCTTTCGCGTCATGATCATCTGATGCCAATAGAACGGTTGTTGTATTGTCCCCTACTTTTTTGTTTGAAAGTGAAGCTGCAAAATTTACATTGAATCCCTTAACGACACGCGCCGCAACCAAATCCGCAATGACTGCTGCTGCAGAAGCATGCGCAGGCACCATCAAGCCATCGAAAGTCTCTGTATTAACTGGATTAGAGATATCAATGATAATTTTTCCTTTGAGTGCCTCTTTATACGTATCAAGAATGCCCGCAATGACAGGATAGTTAACTGCCAATACAACGATATCTCCCAATGTATCTGCAGTATCTTTTGATCCTATATAAGATACCTTATTTCCCGCATCTTCAAACAGTCCCCAATGGCTGTTCCCATATTACCTTTACCAAAAATTGTGATTGTCTTCATAAGTATGTCCTTCTTTCTTTTTGTATCTTCATCATAGGATGCTGTATCGTATGCGTCAACGACAAAGATTCGAATTCGAAATATATTTTTAATGCAATCATTGTAAGCAATACAATTGAATTATTTCGAATTCGAAATTATAATAATAGTATCAATGAAAGAGGTAGGAACATGAAAAAAATACAATTTGGTTTGGAAACATTTGGAGATGTCGCTTATGACGACACAACAGGTGATCGTTTATCGTACGAACAATCACTACGTAATATCGTAGCAGAAGGCATCCTCGCAGATAAATTGGGCGTAGATGTATTTGGCTTGGGTGAACACCACCGAGAAGAATATTCAATTTCTGCACCCGATACAGTATTGGCTGCATTGTCACAAGTTACCGACAATATTATTTTGGGAACAGGGGTAACCGTTTTAAGTTCTGATGATCCAGTTCGCGTATATGAAAGATTTGCGACCATCGACGCACTCAGTAATGGACGTGCTCAAATCATGGCAGGACGGGGTTCCTTTACAGAATCATTTCCTCTATTTGGATTTAATTTAGAAAACTATAACGAACTGTTTGAAGAAAAACTCGCTTTATTAAATGAGTTGATTAAAAATGAACCCGTCACTTGGGAAGGCGTTCATACCCAATCTTTGGATAACCTTCAAGTATATCCTAAGATTGAACACACACTGGATGTCCATGTTGGTGTTGGGGGTTCTCCGGAATCAATTATAAGAGCCGCGCGCTATGGATTTCCCGTCATGCTTGCGATAATTGGAGGCGAACACAGACGCTTCAAACCTTATATGGATTTATATGAAAAAGCCGCAAACCAATTCGGGACACCCAATCACCCAATGGGTGTGCACTCCCACGGGGTCATTGCTGAAACAGATGAAGAAGCCTATGAAATCGCTTGGAAATACTATAAACCATCCCTAGACACATTGGGTGGTGAGCGTGGATGGTCACCCATGACTGAACAACGCTTTAAAGATGAGATTAAATACGGTGCCTACTTCATAGGCAGTCCAGAAACAGTTGCCCAAAAAATTGCGGGTGTTATCAAGGAAATGGAATTTGGTCGATTTGACTTAATCTATGGTATGGGTGGTCAAAAACAAGAAGACCGTTTTAGAACCATCCAACTCTATGGTGAAGTGGTCATCCCAAGAGTTAAGGAGCTACTCAATGAAGCGTAAACCAACGCTGGGTATTTTGGGAGCGGGTAAGCTGGGTACAACTTTAGGTCGGATTTTTATTAAAGCCGGCTATCCAGTGATGATTTCAGGTTCAAAAGACGTTGAAAAAATAGCGTTAACCGTAGAGGTCTTGGTGCCAAACGCCATCGCTGCAACCAAAGAAAACATCATTGAAGCAGCAGATATTATCATATTGGCTTTGCCTTTAAGCAAAATGGATACCATCCCTACTACACATATTAAAGATAAGATAGTAATTGATACCATGAATTATTGGTGGGAAGTGGATGGCGTCAACAGAATTCCCAGTGACCCTACAATTTCTTCATCAGAACTTGTTTCCAAGACAATTGGAAGCAACCGTGTTGTTAAAGCATACAATCATATGGGGTATCATGATTTAGAGTTTGAAACCCATGCAAAAGACCGCAAAGTTATCGCTTTGGCGTCTGATGATGAAGATGCGAAAATGATTGTGAAACAAATAATAGAAGATACTGGTTTTGATCCCCTTGATTTGGGATCGTTGCATCAGGGAATTGTACTGGAACCGGGTAGTGATTTATTTGGTGCCAATTTACCAAGACATGAATTTTTAGAAACGCTTAAGAAATATATATAAAAATAGGAGGCTTTTACGCCTCCTTTTCTAATATCTTTAGTCTTCCAAATTGGCATGCACGATCGCATCAATTTCAACTACAGCATTCATCGGTAATTGGTGTACCGCTACCGCAACACGTGCCGGTTTGTGGTCTCCCATAAATTCACCATAGATTTTATTGACGGCTTGAAAATCTGCCATATCCGTTAAATAAATGGTTGCTTTCACAATGCCATTAACATCAAATCCTGTGCCTTCAATAATTGTTTTTAGATTGCTAAGTGCTTGCGTACTTTGAGCCTCCAAGCCTTCTAATAAAACACCTGTTTCAGGATTGATTCCAAGTTGTCCTGATACAAATAATAAATCACCTGCAATGGCTGCATGCGAGTAAGGTCCTATGGCACCTGGTGCCCCGTTAACATTTACTGTCTTCATAATTTTTTGACTCCCATCTTAGTACATAATCTTTCTTTGATATTGTTTCATAAATTTCTCTTGCGTGGTTTTCGTTTATCGTTTCGATTACCAAGTTGGTGATACAACGATTCACATGCAACCCCGTTTCATTGCGATTGTGATCAACTTTGAGTATGTTGCCATTCAGAAATGCCACATCCTGGATTAATTTTCCCAAATTACCCGGTCTGTCATAAATCTCAACACTGAATTCAATCAAACGACTTTTTTGTAGCAAGGCTTTGTCCAATGCACGATTGAGCATTTCAACATCAATATTGCCCCCTGATACAAGACACACTGTTTTCTTATCCGCTAACACTAATTTATCAGATAATACAGCTGCTAAAGCAACGGCTCCAGCACCTTCCACTACCAAGTGATTCTTTTCAACAAGATAAAGGATTGCGTTCAATATTTCATCTTCTGATACGGTGATGATATCATCCACATAGGTTTTTACTATCTCATAATTAAGGTCACCTGGTCTTTTAACCGCAATGCCATCCGCAATGGTATCCATCGCTAAAACTTCCGTTGGAGCCCCTGTTTTTATGGATGTCATCATGGAAGCAACGTTCTCTGCTTCTACACCATAGACTTTACAATCTGGTTTCAATTGTTTGATCGCTAAAGCAATACCACTGATTAAACCACCACCGCCTATGGGAACAATGACTGCTTCTACATCCGGTAAATCCTCAAGTATTTCAAGTCCAATCGTGCCCTGTCCTGCCACGATATCTTCGTGATCATAGGGATGAATGACCGTTAAGTCATTGGTCTGTTTTAAACTCAGTGCTACTTTTCCTGCTTCCTCTAAGGAACCATGACATAAAATTACATTCGCACCGTATTGTTTGGTGGCTTCAATTTTAGAGATTGAACCTGTGGAAGGAATACAAATCGTTGCATCTATGTTTTGAGATTGCGTCGCATAGGCAACACCTTGAGCATGATTTCCTGCCGACCATGCCACAACACCTTTTTTCTTTTCTTCATCACTTAAATTGGCAATGCGATTGAGTGCACCACGGATTTTGAAAGAACCTGTTACCTGCATGTTTTCACACTTCAAATAAACGTTCTTATATTTTTCATTACTTGAAGCTGGAATCAAGGGTGTTTTAAATACTACAGATTCAATAGTTTTCTGTGCGCGATAAACGTCATCCAGTGTTATCATTTTCAACCTTCTTTCTTTGTTTTCTACATTATATCAAATTAACAGTAACAGTGTATTTATATTTTAAAAAAACACAACCGAAGTTGTGTCTTTACTGTATTAATCTTTTAATTTTAACAAATGGGATACCCGTGGATAAATTAACGTTGTCACAATCGATGTGATTGTACCTTGAACGATATTAAAGGGAACCACCGTAAACACCATTAAAGTGAAATAATCATGCACCCATGGATTCACACTTGAACTCAATTTGAGTATTTGATCCATTGGCATATACAAGCGCGCATAGAGCGGAAACATCACAAAGTAATTACTTAAGGTTGCGACCAGTGTCATTGCCAATACTGCAATAATCATCGATTGAATCGCGCCTTTAAAGGTTCTGTTGCGTTTATAGTACCAACCTGCAGTCACAATAAACGTTCCATTCACAACCAAGTTAGACAACTCACCAACAAAGGCGGTTGTGGTACCATCTACCACCAAATTCAACAACACTTTCACAGCGACAATCGCAAAACCTGCACCAGGTCCCATTGCGTAACTTCCCAATAATGCTGGAACCTCCGCAAAATCAAACTTTAAAAATGGGGGCGCAAAAAATAAAGGTATTTCAAACAACATCAACACAACACTCAGTCCTGCTAGCACTCCAATGCGTGTAATGTTTTGAACAGACAAAGTTTTTGATTTCATACTTTCCTCCTACTCGAAACAAAAAAGTCCACTCTTCAAGGGACTCCATAAGAAAAAGTAAATTTTTCTCTTCTTCCATCCAGACTCTACTGTCGCCACTTGAATCACACAAGTTCAACCGCATATTGCGGGTCGCTGGGTTTACAGCCGGTCGGGAATTTCACCCTGCCCTGAAGACACCTAAACCATAAGACTTTGACAAAAATATGTCAAGTGATTCACATAGTCACCCCAACGACTTAATGCCAAATAACCATGATCGACAGTAAATACACGCTACTTTGTGCAATTCTCTAATTTTTAAACAACTAAAGCCCCCTTAATAGAGCGTAAACAAAAGTTAAGACTTGGTAAACTTTATGATTTTAATCCCTCAATGTTTTAAGATTAAATTAACAAGGAGGCTCTTTATGGTTTACAAAACATTAGCACAAATTTTTTTAAGACTGGGTTTGTTTGCTTATGGAGGCCCCGTAGCGCATAACGCTATGATGAGAGATATTGTGGTGGATCAAAAAAAATGGTTCACAGATGATGAGTTTTTGGAAATGATGAGTTTCACAAACCTTATCCCTGGACCCAACTCCACTGAGATGGCTTTAATAATTGGTCATAAAAAAGGGGGTATTAAAGGGGCACTCATTGCGGGTATCAGCTTTATTTCCCCGGCAATCATAATCGTACTTGCGTTTACTTCTATATATATACATTTCCATACACTCCCAGAAATGGAAATGATATCCAAGGGACTCATTCCCGCCCTTTTAATAATCATTGGAACAGCTGGATTTAAGTTAGCAAGTAAAACTGTCACTACTTTGAGTCACCAGGTATTTCTCGCCATACTGGTTGGCTTGATGATCTTTGGACTTTCTGAAATAATTGTGCTTTTGATTGGCGGTGTATACTTCATCATTAAATCAAAAGTCGATTCCTCGAAACAACTTTCCATTGAACCTTTCAGTCTTTTACTCCTGTTTTCGGTATTCCTTAAAATAGGAGCCATACTGTATGGCAGTGGCTATGCCCTGTTCTCATTTTTACAAACTGAATTCGTAGATAACTTGGGTTGGATCACTTCAACTCAATTAATAGACATGATTGCTATCGGTGAAATTACACCTGGGCCCTTATTTACAACCGCAACATCCATTGGTTATTTCTTAGGTGGTTTCTCTGGTAGCTTACTCGCCACACTGGGTATTTTCCTTCCGTCCTTTTTAATTGTACTCTTCATATATCCAGTGTTTGAAAAACATAAAAACGTATCGTGGGTTAACGCATTTTTAAAAGGTGTTAACATCGCCTCGATCGCAATCGTAATCAATGTAATTCTAAATCTCTCCTTAGAGACGTTCTCTAACCTTACAAGCATCACACTGTTAATGATGCTCTTATTATCCCAGGTATTCTTTAAAACAAAACCCATATATTTAATACTTATGGGCGGTGTTTTGGGTTATTTTATTTTCTAATATATACGATTAAATAATCTCAGATTCAATCACAATCTTATGTTTTATAAACAACTCACTCAAATGACGCGTGATCATTTTCTGATGTTTAACCAAAATCTTTCGATAAGGTTTTACCGTAATTGTATGACCCTTTTTTTGCCATCGACACGCAAGTTTTCCATCAATTAAAATACCCGGGAATATAATACCCGTGTTGGTGACATATTTTCTTAACTCACTCTCATTCATAAAACGACCTTTGTCTTTATAGCCAAGTATCAGTGGATCAAATCCTGCTAAGATGATAATTTCTGGAATCACAATATCATCAGATAACACTTTGGTGCTATAGTATTTTTTATCATCCAAATCAATCTCAAATAACGATATCTCTTCAATGAGGGTTTTCACTTCCTTTACTTTGAATCCTGTAAAGTATGCGCAATCTTGAATTGTGGCGGGACCATATTGTTTAAAGTATTGTTCAATGACTTTTAAACGTGCTTTCTGTTGGTCGATAAATTCAACGCTATCCAAAATCATAAATTCCTTAGCATTTGTGGGTTTATAAGCAATCAAACCTCGCAAACACATTTCCTGCAACAACCCACCCCATCCATGAAACACGGAATCAAAGTGAGCATCAGACATCTTCGCTTCTAAACACGATTTTTCAATTCAGCACGCGTTGTGAATCCGAATTTGATGGCTTCTATGATGAAGGCTGACCAATAGGGTTTATCAGAAGCGTCCATTCCCCAGTGATCCGTCCATTGATGATGATTTCGCGATGAAAGGTGTAAGTATAAATCTGATTTATGAACCAAATGAATGGTGCCACGAAAAGACCATGTCTTAACATAGTTTTGTATGATCTCAGTCTCATCATAATTGTTGCTTCTTATCATTAATGAATAATAGGGATTCGCATTAAATTGAGCTTGTAGTCCCAAAAGATGCTTTGAAACGTTTCGCATCGTGTCTTTTTGAGTGAGATATAAGTTTGAAAGTGAAGCAGACAATAATATCGCTTCAGAAGTACTGCATTTATCGTTCACTGCGTGAATTTTCCTGTCGTTTTTTGAATAAGCATGGTGTCTTCTTTAAGACGTAAGGTATCAAAAAAAATCATACCGCACCCTCTACCAGCGCAATATTTCTTATCAAGACCCATTCAATCGCAACGTTGTTAATGTATACAAATTCACCATCCGCCATTCCATCAAATTTACCGGTGATATTATCTTGGTAATGGCCCAATTCATCTTTGATGTTCAACTGAACGGAAACACTTTTCGATTTAAGAAATGCACTTTGAAGTACTTTATCGATATCTTCTCGCATCATTTGGGGTAACTCTAAAACGACTTTATTGTCTGCTTCTTTATTTTCCGTAATCACTTTATTCAATTCATCAATGGCGAATGCAGTACCCCATTTGAGTCCAAACGGTCTGTCTTTATAATCATTGTAGTCAACGAAAACTTTTTCAGTTCTTTTTCTTTTTTTCATTTTCAAGACCTACCATTCCTCCCGCATGTCCCCCTACCAGTTTACTTCTTTCTAAGGCTCGGGCACCCTCTAGTTTACTGCTTGCATAAATCATTTTCGAAAAACCAAACTTACTTCTGACTTCGTCTACTACTTTATCAATATCTCGATCTTTCTCAATGGTTTCTAAATCTTCAAAAATGCTCAATTGCTGATTTGAATCATGACTCAGTTTTGTGGCATTCACCCCAATATTTCGTACCACTTGACCATAATAATATTGTCTAAACAAGGTGACCAAGTGATCTGAGATGGTTTTGGAGTTGTTTGTGTTGGGGATTGTGATTTGTTTTGAGAAACCCGTTCTACCCTCATTATCGATATAACTTAGAGAGTAGCCAATCCAAAGCGATACACACTGGGTGTACAAATTGTCGCGTCTTAACTTTGTCGCAACTTGGTCTGCCATTTCTCTTATAATCACTTCAATTTTCCCCTGGCCCGTATAATCTCTTGGAAGCACTTGTGAATTACCTACTGATTTAGATTTTGGCGTATACTTTTCTCCTAAAAAAGTTCTATCAATGCCCCAACTGTGCGCATACAACTGTGCACCCATGATTCCCATTTCAGATTTTAATTTATAATAATTGGCGTGCGCAAGATCATAAATTGAATGTATCCCAAGGGTATTCAAACGTTTGGCGGTCCTGCTTCCAATGCCCCAAAAATCAGTAAGTTCAGGGATTGACCACAATTTATCCGCAACATCCTCATAGCGCCACTCAGCCTTCATATCTCGATTATGTTTGGATTCATTATCAAGCGCAAGCTTTGCGAGTAAAGGATTATCACCAATCCCCACTGTCACATAGATACCCGTTTCTTCATAAACTTTCGTCTGAATCATTCTTGCGAGATCATAAGCCTTGTCGACATTAAAATACAAAAGAGAATTGGTGACATCTAAGAAGGTTTCATCCACGGAGTATACCGCAATATCCTCATCACCCACAAAAGTTCTATAAATATTATTAATCTTTTTATTCACGGCCATATAGTAATTCATTCTCGGGGCAACAATTACCAAATCATCGGGGTATGGATACGGTAAATCCCTGGCCCTACTTACATTGGATATATTGTAAGCTTTCTTTGCGGCAGGACTTGACGCAAGAATCAAACCACTACCCCTTTCCTGTGGATTATCACTGGGATAACTCATGACCACAAGTTTCACTTCAAGCGGATTATAACCCAACGAAACGGCTTCACAAGACGCATAAAAACTCTTGCAATCAATACAAAGTATATCTCGCGAAGGCTCTTTAGCATAATCAAATTGTAAGTTCTTATCCATCCAATGACACCCCTTTTCTTATCTATAATTATAACACTTTCAATAATTGTTTTCCTATAAAGTCAAACTAAGATAATTAGAAAATTCATGATCACCAAGACAACCAGCAATCAAATTTATATATTATAGATTTATGAATTTTATCGATAGAATGATATTATAAAAGTAAATTTAGACTATTTGGACACTGAACCCGTCTAATAATTGAAATCAACATCGATCATGTTTACACCATAGTTTTAAAAGATTAATTGATCTACAAAAAATAAAAATCAAACAAACTGTATTATAACTTTTGACCGAATTGATATTCATACTCATAATTTAATTAATGGATCATGCAATCCATATAAAAAGAAGGTTCAGCTATAAACTGGACCTCCTTTTACTATAATTATGAAATCAGTATTCAATTACCCTCGGTAATTTCTTTGCTTGCTCAATCCAATCCGTTAGTTGATTCACACTTGGAATTCTGCCACTTAATTTTTCTGCTTCATTTACTTCAACCATCTTTTCATGTAAGTTTGTGGCATTTCTTCTTGCGAGCTCTGGAACTGTATCAACTCCAGCTGCTTCTAGCAATTCAGCAAATTGCTCTCTTACACCATTAATTCTTAATAAATCAATGTGATTGGTCCACGTAAGAATTAAATCATTAGAAATGCCAGTTTCATCAGCGACTCTCTTTCTACCGGCTGGTGTTTTGCAAATCTCCAATAATTCATCAGTGTTATTAATTCCAGCATCCATTAACTTTTGAGCGTAAACATCACCAATTCCTTTAACGATATCTAATTTCATTGCAACCCTCCTATTTCTTATAATTTAAGTATATTCCCAAATGTAACCGTTTACAACTGTGTTCAGATATTTAATCAGATTAATTCGGGATAGGAAACTGGATAAACATAGGCGATGACGCATTAACTTACCAAAAAGACTTTACAATCAACTGTGTCATCCCCAAAGAAGCTTTCTAAAGCATGAATCCTTCATAATAATCAATTCGTATCGTATTTTCACAATGTAAAATCAAAATATGCTTA
Source organism: Erysipelothrix sp. UBA3377 (assembly GCA_002359085.1). Lineage (GTDB taxonomy): Bacteria > Bacillota_I > Bacilli_A > Erysipelotrichales > Erysipelotrichaceae > Erysipelothrix. Next base: position 5,056 of record DEQB01000027.1, on the reverse strand, counting down.
TATAAAATCCCTGAAGGAACGTCTCAATTATTTTTATCCCAATCTCTTATTAATTCGTCGTTGGATCTTTTCCTATATCCTCTAAGATATCTTTCAATTCTACATTATTATTCAATGCTTCTTAGATAATTATGCTATCTTCGCTAGTAAGATGTTTGTGTTTCGTTGATGTCATTATAATTGAGCTCCATATCTGAATCTAATCAACGACAACCTGTCTTCATGATGACACGAAAACCAAATAAAAAAAGTATCCAAAGACTAACTTCCGATATTGTATCTAAACGGAACTTACTTTTGTAATTAACGAGTTAAAAAAACCTAAGTTTTCTATTAAATACTTAGGTCTAATTAGCACTATATTTTGAACACGATTAAATTGAATTTAAACAAAATATATCAGTGATTCGTAATTCTACTCTTATATAAATCGTTTAATCTTCAATTTCAAGATATTCATAATTCAAAACAGAAAACTCTATTTAAGTTGTGATGGTATAGTGAATTTGTAACACCTGTGTATAATCCAGTATAATGGAAGAAACAGGAGAAAATATATGAAACGTTACAGCACAGAAATGAAGAAGAAAATTGTTACATCCAATATCCAAGATGGACGCACCATAGCAAGCCTTGCTACTGAATATGGTGTATCAATAGCGTCCATTAATAA
>DEQB01000027.1:0-4289 GCA_002359085.1 Erysipelothrix sp. UBA3377 | reverse complement strand
TCTGAAAAGGAAAATGATTTTCTAAAAAAGCAGCTGCATTCTTTGCGAAGGAAACAGGCAAGTAATTTACAAATTTATTGATGAACATAAAGAACACTTTGGGTTACGTTGGTTATTGAAACGATGTGGTGTCTATTCTAATGGATATTATAACTATCTTAAAAATATAAAACGTGATTATTCTCAAAGTAAGAAAAACATTCAAAACAAAATTATAGACATATTCCATGCAACAGGTGGTATTATCGGACATCGACAAATGGTCATATTCTTAGCGCGTGAAGGTATAAAACTTAGTAAGACTACAGTTCATAAATTTATGAATAAAGAGCTGAAACTCTACTGTATCCCTACTAAAAAGCGCCCTCATTACGTCGAAGGGACCAAACATGAAGTATTCCCAAACTACGTATCACAAAACTTTTATGTTGAGGAAAAAAACAAGGTTTGGTGCACAGACTTTACTTACATCAAAGGTTGGGACGGGAAGTTTCAATACAACTGTAGTATCTTAGACCTTTACGATCGAAGTATTGTGGCCACTAAAACAAGGAGGACGATTACCAGTGAAATCGCTAAAGAAACACTAGAAATGGCTCTGTTGGCACAAAAAAACGTCCTAAAGGATTGGTCCTTAATAGTGATCAGGGTAGTCAGTTCGCATCATATAGCTTTACTGAATATTGTTTAAAAAATGAAGTAATTCAAAGTATGAGTAAAGCAGGATGTCCCTATGACAACGTAGTAATGGAACGGTTCTTTAGAACCATGAAGTTTGAACTGATCAATCGATACCAGTTCAAAAGTGACAAGCAACTTGAAACCGCAATATCAGAATATGTATTTAGTTGGTACAACGAATCAAGACCCCATGCATCGAATGGCTATAAAACCCCGAATGAAATCAGAGATACTTTATTCTATTTATACATAGGTGTCCCAAAATTACTTGACCACTACACTAATCCTTTGAAATTTAACTCGTCTAGTACAGTATTTATATCCATTTTCCGCAAATTACAAGCAACTAGTACTAATACCAAGATGATTGAAGTCAGAATTATCCTTTTTTTCATACTCTAATACCTCATTTCCAATTACTTTATCCTATCCAATAAGAAGTTGAAGACCACCATATTAAACCTGAACTAATTCTATAGTATTTGTTAATACTTGAATTCCAACCGTTTTCTATTTAAGAAAACGCTATGCACAAGACATAGCGTTCGTATATGTAATCCACAGATTGTAGGAATTGCGCAAATATCATTTTTTATAAAGATTAATAATTTGATAATTGCTTGCTATTCGTTTGCGAATAGCACATCAATATTAAAATCGATAATATCTAAACTAATTGGATCAAGTGACCAAGGTTGCATACCAGGATCATTCCATGATTTATAAATTATATAAACAATGGTACTTTCATATGTAACTGTGGGTGCATAAGTTACCCCATTAATTACAGCTTCGTTATTCCAAATTTTGTAACCTGGACTTGAGTATTTCCATTTTAATGGTTGAGTTCCGCCTGGCTTATGTGCCCACGTATTAAGAGACCCATATGGCTTCATAAAATGATAATCAACATTGCTTGTATCTTTTCTCATTGCTATTACTTTAAAATACTCATCCGGCAATGAACTCGGTTTTGAAGTGGAAGTATACCCCCAGTAGCCAAGTGAACTTAAATCTTCCAGAACTACATTTGCCATTTCAGAAATGCTCATAGTCAAACTAAACGAAGTCCCAGAAAGTTGTCCAGGTTGCAAACCAGAACTTCTACCTATGGCATATGCATAACAATTATAGTTGTAATATGAATTACTCCAAGAGCCAATTATTGTATTATCCTTTAATGTATAACTAGCTAACGGAGCAATTGAAAAGTTAGAAAAACTAACATTTTTTGAATAGACTACACCCATATCGTTAAGCACTATCCCAACATTTTTTAATAAGCTATTTGACTGCTCAGCATTAAATAATGAAACATTTGGATCAACGGTTCCGTCTACTATTAGTGGAACATATGTCGCAACAAAGGATTCCGCTAATTCATTATAAATTGCATATTCATCGGAAAGAACAAGTCCATTGTCAACAAGAACAGTCAACAACTCAGATGCAGACAAATCTGTTAAATCTGAGACTGAGTAATCGCTTTTGCTACTTGCGGAAATCGTTGTTGATGTAGTTATAAACAATGAAGAAAACAAAGCAGTCATACAACACAAAATAATAATTTTTTTTAATTTTTTCAACATTCTTATTCTTCTTTCAAAAATCACTTTGTGATTTCTAAGTATATTCTTTGAACATCCTCAGCCATTTGCGCATATCCCACACTGCTCAACGAAGTAGTTCCTTGAATCATTAAATCAAACTGACTACTTAACACTTCTGAAATCTGTTCTCTTGCTAGATGAGAAATATCTTCTGGAATTTCTAGTCCGTATGTCTCAAAAAGTTGAAGTAATTCTTCTTTTTCCAATAATTTTAACTGATCATATGTATACATTGTACCCTCCACAATTTCTCTATAGATATTTTTTACATTTAATGCCATCTCAGAATACTCCACACTATCTAAAGAAGTTACTCCTAATATCATAAAGTCAAATTGATCCTTTAACAATGTCCCAATTTCTAATCGGTTTAAATTTTCTAATCCTTTATTGATAATCAATCCATTGTCAACAAAAAGGTCTAATAACTCTTCAGATGGCAAGAGTACCAATTCCTCATAAGTGTATCCCCTGTTAGACTGAATATTGCTGCAAGCAGATAGACTAAAAATTATTATTAGTAATAAAAACTTGGTTAATCTAGCCATACTCCGTTCACCTCCTATATATATGATTACATATTCACAGTTATCAATCAGATGCACATTAGATTAATTATTTACGTTACACAAAATTATCTAAACAAATTAATCTAAATATATAATGTGCTGTTACCTTATGATTATTATAACACCACTTTTTGTTTTAATAAATAATTTATATCGACGTGATTGTGTAAAATAGGTGTGGGTGTAAAAAAAGTGGACTGTCAACACTTTAACGGACAATTTTTATAGTTATACTGTTAAAGCATACTCAATTGGTGATTTGTAACCTAGTGACGAGTGTAGTCGTTTATTGTTATACCACCAAATGTGTCCGCCTAATTCTACTTCTAATTCTTTTAATGTGTTAAATTTATTTTGATATACGAATTCAAATTTCAAACTCTTAAAGTTTGCTTCAGCGACTGCATTGTCATAGGGCGTCCCTTTATGACTTAATGATCGTTTAATATCAAATGTATACAATAGTTCATCAATTTGAGTGTTGATAAATTCTCGACCTCTGTCCGTGTGAAATAAACCCACAAGTGACAAATCATGCTTAATACTGCTGAATGCTTTGTATACAAGTTGTGCATCTTTGTTTGGCCCAGTACTATATCCAATAATTTCTCGATTATGTAAATCCATAATTGTACAGATATAGTTCCATGAGCCACCAACACGGACATAAGTTAAATCACTTACGATTGCTTCTAGAGGGTTACGATCATTGAATTCTCTATTAAGTTCGTTCTGGATGGAAGAGTCATTAGACTGGGTCTTATGAACCTTATATTGTGCTTTTGTATAAACTGATACAAGTCCTTCACAAGCCATAATACGTCCAATACGTCTTCTAGACACTTGATATCCTTGTCGTTCTAATGCTGATTTGATTCGGCGTGTTCCATAGGTTTTCTTATTATCTCTAAAGATATCTTTTACTTTTTCAGCCAATGGATCAACTTTTTCTATATCTTCTTTATAGCTATAATAATGAGAACGACTAATCTTCAAAATCTGACACATTGCGCTGATTGGATATCGATCTTTGTTCTCATTAATTATTTTGACTTTCGTCCCATAATCAGCGCTGCTTGCTTTAAAATATCATTTTCCATTTCAAGTTGTTGGTTACGTTTACGAAGTTCAATTAATTCTTTCTCTTCAGGAGTACGATTATCTGCTTCCTTAAATGAACCAGTTCCTTGATGTTGTTTAATCCAACGATCAAGTGTTACAGCGTGTAAGTCATACTCTCTTAAAATATCAGATTTCTTTTTGCCACCTAAATATAAATTGACAATCTGTGTTTTAAATTCTTCAGTGAATGTTCTACGGGGGCGTCGTGCCATAATGGATACCTACTTTCTTTCATTACATCTTATCAAACAAAATTGATTATCGCGATATAACTATTTTATTTGTCCACTAAAGTGTAGCCCATCCA
>DEQB01000098.1:6948-7803 GCA_002359085.1 Erysipelothrix sp. UBA3377 | reverse complement strand
GAAGATGAAAACGATACTGAATTTTATAATAGTATTTTCCAAGTCCAAAATGCACTACGGTCATCATGGATATCTTCTCAAAAAGAATTGGCTTTAACAGTGATTCAATCCAGTGGATACGAGACAATACAATATGATACGATTATGAAAAAGATGCATCTATCAATTCAAAGTTTAAGTAATCGTGTTGGTGCAGCTTCTATCACACAATACATACAGGGTAGAAAACATCTTGCGAAACACATTGAAAAGGGTGTGAAGTAAATGATTTATATGTTAATAGGCCATATATTGGGTGACTTTTACTTTCAAAATAACAAGCTTGCGAAAGCAAAAAAGACATCGCTTCAATATGTTATGATTCATAATGCTTTATATGGTATCGGATTGTTGATGGGTTTATTGATGATTTTATTCTATAGAAAGATAACCATGGTTGATTTATATTGTTGGGTTATCTTATGGATACTCCATGGAGTCATTGATACACTTAAATATTTCCTTGGAAATAAAAACATACTTACAAATCGATGGATTTTTATTATTGATCAAATACTCCATATCATGAGTATTCTGGTTGTTACACATTTATTAGGTATGACCTCAACCCATATAACACTAAAGTTTGTACTCATGATGTTACTGGTAGGAAAACCTGGTAATATCTTATTACTGCTTTTTATTAACCGTTATGATCCAACTCATTACTCAAATAAACCTGAAAAAAGTGTTAAAGGCGCAGGGATGTACATTGGTATCAGTGAAAGACTTTTATTTATTATTTTTTTGGCGACAAATAACTTTACGGGAATACCGGTAGTATTATCTATCAAAGCATTTGCGCGTTATAAAAAA
>DEQB01000098.1:0-6748 GCA_002359085.1 Erysipelothrix sp. UBA3377 | reverse complement strand
GAGAAATCTTCATACACCATATATGAAGATGATCATACCCTTGCTTTTTTGGATATCAATCCAGAGGTTGAAGGGCATACTCTAATAATCCCCCGACAACATGTGGGTAACTTAAAGGACTTGGATTCCAATACTTTGAGACACCTGATGAATACAGTACAACATGTTGTGAATCATTATGAAGCCATTTCATATTGTGAAGGTGCGAATGTTTTGATGGCCAGTGGTGTGGCAGCGGATCAGTCTATTGATCATTTTCACATCCATATTTTACCACGTCATTTTGATGATGGCTTTGATTATTGGCCAACCAATAAATCAAAAACAGAGGCTCAATTTGAATTACATCGTGTGCAATCACTTTTGAGTATCGAATAAACGCGTAAACTCCCTTTTATTAAGGGATTTTTACATTTATCACGTTAAAAGCAGTTCAGTTATTCAATATATTTGATATAATGAATTGTTAGGATCTAACAGGAGGAAAGTTATGCTTGAGATTAACAACTTGCAAAAAATTTACGACAACGGGTTTGAAGCCCTTAAATCGGTTTCGTTTTCAATAGAAGAAGGAGATTTGGTTTGTTTATTGGGACCCTCTGGTTGCGGTAAAACAACCATTCTAAACTTAATTGCTGGATTATTGGATCCAACTTCTGGAACCATCATGAGAAATGATGAGAACATGGTTGAGAAGCATCCAAAAGATAGAAACATTGGAATGGTGTTTCAAAACTATGCATTGTATCCACATATGACAGCCATTGAAAATGTGATGTTTCCGTTGACTGTAGGGGAAAACAAAATGCCCAAACAAGAAGCTGAAGCCATTGCGGTGAAGTATATGAAATTGACTGAAATTGAAGATTTAAGAGATAAGAAACCTTCAACCATGTCAGGGGGTCAACAACAACGTGTTGCGATTACCCGTGCTTTGGTTCAAAACCCTGGAGTCTTACTTTTGGATGAACCTTTAAGTAACCTTGATGCAAGATTGCGTCTACAAATTCGAGAAGAAATCAGAACCTTGGTAAAGGAAGTGGGTATTACCACCATTTTCGTAACCCACGACCAAGAAGAGGCGCTTTCAATCAGTGATAAGATTGTTTTAATGGACCATGGCGTGATTCAACAACATGATGACCCTCAAAACTTATATCTTGAACCCGCAAACTTATTTGTGGCGAAGTTCATTGGTAGTCCAGTTATTAATATTTTTGAAGTCGAAGTTAAAGATAACCTCATTGTGGGTGATGCTTTTAACTTTAGTCTTGAGAATCTATCAAAAGATCGTTTCAAAAAAGAAATTCCTGACGGTAAATATTCAATCGGAATACGTCCAGAAGATGTCACTGTTGTTGAAGCAGATGGACTTTTTGAGGCTGATGTCACAACTGTTGAACTGATTGGACGCGACCGTATTGTTAATTTTAAAGTAAATGAAATTGGCGGAAAATCTATTGTGAAAATTGAAAATGAAATCATAGAGGGGCAACACATTCATTGTGATTTTAATTATTCAAGAATGTTCATTTTCGATGCAGAAGGCGAAAGGGTCTACTGATGAATCGTCTGCGCCGTTACAGTGCTGAAAGCCAACCCAAAGCTTGGTTGTTTCTAGCCCCAGCCTTGCTTATCATTATTGTCTTTAATATCTATCCATTGTTTAGATCCTTTTGGATGTCATTTCAAGGTGGTACTTTAACCAACCCCGTATTCAATGGTATTAATAACTATAAAACCATCCTTGCGGATGCTAACTTCCACAAAGCGATGAAAAACACCGCATTGTATGCTTTTTCAGTGGTTCCAATTTCATTGATTATCTCAATGACAATTGCTTGGATTATATTTGAAAAAGTTAAACATAAAAACTTTTTTGAGACAACGTTCTTTATTCCTTATGTCACAAGTACCTTAGCGATTGGTATCGTGTTTAAGTACTTTTTCAATGGAAGCTATGGAATTATCAATCATATCTTGGGATGGTTTGGTGTCGCGCCTATCAACTGGCTTGATAGTATTTCCATGAACATGCCTACGTTGATTATATTTGGAATATGGTCCGGTCTTGCTTTTAATATTATTATTTTATTGGCGGGTTTCCGTAATATAGACAAACAATACTATAAAGTTGCGGATATGTTTGGGGCAACTGAAATGGAACAATTCACTCGCATTACATTACCGCAATTGTTCCCAACAGTGACTTTCTTATTAACCGTTAACTTTATCAGTGCCTTTAAAGTTTATACGCAAGTGTATGCACTCTTTGGTGGAAAGCCAGGGATTGCGAATTCAGCACAGACAGCTGTTTACTATATTTATGACAAGTTCCATATTGCACAAAGACCAGGGGTAGGGATGGCCGCAACCGTCGTCTTGTTCCTGTTGATTCTATTGTTTACCTTTATTCAAAATAAAATTACAGAGAAGGTGGCACATTAATATGTTGAAAAAAATAGTAGGTTATATTGCGATCGCATTTGTATTGCTGATGGCAGTCATCACCATCTTCCCATTTATCTATATGATTTTATCGGGATTGATGACGTATCAAGAAGCCACCAGTATTCCGCCCACTTTAATACCGGATGTATTCCAGTGGTCTAACTTCAGTGAAGTGTTTGCACGTGCACCCTTTGTACGTTACTTCTTAAATACCGTATTTGTTTCGGGTGTTACCACAATCAGTACCGTGATTACAGCCATTCTTGCGGCATTCGCGATGGTTAAACTTGAGTTCAAATACAAGAATGTAGTGATGATTGTAATGATATCCATGTTGATGGTACCATATGAATCCATCGTATTTACCAACTACCAAACCATTGCGCGTATGGGGTTGATCAATACTTATTCTGCTTTAATTATTCCGTCATTAACCAGTATCTTCTATATTTACTATTTGATTGGATACTTAAAGAGCATTCCAATTTCATATTACCGCGCTGCTAAAATTGATGGTGCCAGTGATTTAGAATTTATCATAAGAATTCTGATTCCACTATCAAGACCTGCACTGGTGACCGTTGGGATTTTAAGTTTCATTTCTGGATGGAACTCATTCTTGTGGCCACTCTTGGTTACAAACGACAAAGCGCACAGACTTTTAAATAACGGACTTTCTGCTTTTACCACAGAAAGTGGTAGTGATGTACACCTTCAAATGGCTGCTGCAACATTAACCATTATTCCTGTGATTCTTATATATTTAGTATTTAGAAAAGAAATTATTAGAGGGGTTGCGAAAAATGGCGTTAAAGGATAAAAAAACTAAACTTACATTTCACAGTGGTGTCCTCACCATTGGGGGTACAGTCATTGAAATCAGATATGAGAACAGTCGCATCTTCTTTGACTTTGGTGCTGAATATAAACCAGAGCTTGACTTAAAAGATGAATCTTTAAAAACCATGTTGGAACACAATTTGATTCCCCATTTGGATGGGGTCTATGATCCAGCTTTCAACTATACGTATCCTTATGATCATGATGAGACGATTGAAGAAACTGCAATCTTCTTAAGCCATGTTCATTTGGATCACACAAGAATGTTGAACTTCAGTGATCCTAAGATTCCAGTATATGCATTGAAGGAGACACAAATATTATTGAACAGTCTCAATGCGAATGGTGATTTTATATTACCGAAAGTAAACCCTGAAGACAATCCAACACGGGATATCAACCCTTGTGAGAATGGTGATGTGGTTACTGTGGGTGATATTAAAGTTACCTTATTGCGTGTTGATCATGACGCCTATGGTGCCTGTGGTTTAATTATTGAAACACCCGACCTAAACATCGCTTACACTGGTGATCTTAGATTACATGGATTTGATAAAGACGACACCATGACATATATCGAGCATGCTAAGGATACAGATGTATTAATTATTGAGGGTGTTACCGTTAGTTTTGATCCGGAAACTACCAACGAAGTGGATGCGTCCATTCATACTGAACAACAATTGGTGGATCGATTTGTATCACTACAAAACGAGAATCCAAACAAACAAATCACGTTTAACGCTTATCCCGCAAACATTAAAAGATTGGCTGAAATTAACCACCAAAGTCCTAGGGAAGTGGTGTTTACAGCTGAGTTTGCGTCTATTTTGAAATCAACCATTGGGCTGGATGTACGCTACTATGAAATTGGAGATGTTCATTTTTCACTTGATTCAAAATATGAAATTCGATATGATGAATTGTTAGAGGATGATCACAAATATCTATGGCAAATAGATCGTGATTATGAAAACCTTAAAGGAGGTGGTGTCTACATCCATTCTAACGCGGTACCATTGGGACCTTTTGATCCCGCATATGAGCCGTTCGTTAAAGCGTTGGAGGAAAATGAAGTAGAGTTTTATGAGTTAAGATGTTCTGGTCATGCTTATCCTGATGATCTTCAAAAGATCATTGATGAAATTTCCCCAGAGTTATTGATTCCCATTCATTCTCTTAAACCAGAGAGATTGGTGAATCCGCAAGGGAAGCGTTATCTACCCAAACGAGGAAATACAATATAAAAGGAGATATTAATAAATGAAGAATATTAAGAAATATTTAGTAGCTTTATTACTAGTGTTGGCATTAATTGGATGTAGTGCAAACACCGATACCCCAGACAATGGTGACATTGTTGTTGATGTACCTGAAGGAACAGAAATTACTTTCTGGCACGGAATGAACGGTGCTCAAGAAGAAGCATTAACAAAAATTACGGAAGACTTTATGGCAGCAAATGCAAACATCAAAGTTATCTTACAAAACCAAGGTAGCTACGGTGACATGCAAGCGAAAATTAATTCAACTTTAATTTCACCTAAAGACTTACCAACTATTACCCAAGCGTATCCAAACTGGCTTTGGAATGCAGCACAAGATAAACTATTGGTTGATCTAAACCCATACATTACCCATGCAGAAATCGGCTTGGAAGATGTAGATGGTATTATCGATGGATTGATGGATGCAAGTGTTATTGAAGGCGTACAATATGGAATTCCTTTCAACAAATCAACAGAAGTTCTATACTATAATGCAGACATTTTGGCACAATATGGTGTTGAAGTTCCAACAACCATGGAAGAGCTAAAACAAGCTTCAATCACAATTCATGAAGGCAGTAACGGCGCAGTTATTGGTGCTGGATTTGACTCATTGAATAACTACTACTCAATTGGACTTAAAAACGAAGGTGTAGACTTTACTCCTGAAATTGATGTTACGGGCGACGCAAGTAAAGCAGTTGTGAGTTACTATGCTGACGGTGTAAGAGATGGATACTTCCGTATTGCTGGATCAGACCGTTACCTATCCGGTCCTTTCGGAGCACAAACAATCGCAATGAACATTGGTTCAATGGCTGGAGAATCACACGTACGTAATGGTGCAGATGGCCAATTCGAATACGGTGTGGCTAACAGACCTAGCGAAATCAACCTTTCACAAGGTACAGATATTTATATGTTCACAAGTGCAACAGCAGAACAAAAAACTGCAGCATTTGAATACATGAAATATCTAATCTCAGAAGATGCACAACTATACTGGGCAATCCAAACTGGATATATGCCAGTTCGTGAATCTGTATTAAACAGTTCAGAATACCTAGACAACGAAATCAGTAAAGTTCCAGCAATCGTTGGAGATGCAACAAAGAACTTGTTCGCAATTCCAGTAATCGCAAATGCTGACCCAGCTTATAACTTGGGTGCAACCATGATGGAAAAAATCTTATCTGAAATCGCTGACGGACAAGACGTAGATATTGATGCAGAACTTGCTGACTTCGCAACACAATTTGAAGCAGCTTGGAATCAATAAAACCAAACTAAAAACCGTAGTTCCCAAATGGGAGCCACGGTTTTTTTATGTGCACATACAATTAATAATTACGTAAATATAGATAAGAACTTAAAATCCAAGTCCTCTTTTATGTGTCACCCAACCACAAGGAGAAAGTAATAAACCTATGTAAAACATATAGAATTGTTCTAGAAATATTGTCATGATATCATTTTCTTATAAAAACTGAGATTATGCTTACTTTCATATAAAAAAACTCCACCTTTGTAGATCCCATATATCAATTTTGGGTGGCGGAGTTTATTCTAAGAAACTTATACAATAACCTTAATATTATCTTTATGATTAACGGTAACGATGGGATGATCTTCTAAGTATTGGGTTAGGATATCCACCATTTCATCGGGTAAATCTTCTATTGTTTCACTGTCTTTGATCATATAGAAATCCCCACCACCCGTAGCTCTATAGTTATTGATTGCGAGGGTATAATCTCTATCTAAGTCAAAGGGTTTTCCTTCGAATACCATATCCATAATGCGTGTTCCTGGGGTGTTGCTGACTTTGATGGTGTAATCCAATCCATCCATCATGTCATAGTTATAGTGTTTGGGTTTGGGCCAATCATAGCTTGGATTGACACCAATCTTACCGTCGATAATTTCAAAATACTCGGCACTGAGTTCCAAATACTGCTTGATGTTATGTCCTGATACTTTTTTGAGGACCAAGGTATTTGGGTAGAGGTATGTACTAACCACATCACGCATGGTGATAGTTTGATTGAAACCTCTTGAATCACTGAAAAGAGAGACCGCACTGAGTTGTGCTTTAGTTCTATGTATTTGTATTTGGTTGATAAGAGATACCAAGGGGTGTTTATTGAGGCGTGCTTCAAAAGCGTCCGTAACCAATATTGGGCCCCCTT
>DEQB01000026.1:15535-33929 GCA_002359085.1 Erysipelothrix sp. UBA3377 | reverse complement strand
GCACTTGGAACGTTGAATCCTCTTATTCTAAATACGCGTCCCGTATTGGTGAAGCAAAGTAGATAATCATGCGTAGACATAGCAGTAAATTGATCCACATAGTCTTCGTCATAGGTTGTCATACCTTTAACACCACGGCCTCCTCTGTTTTGAGTATGAAAAGCTTCAGTAGATGTTCGTTTGATATAGCCTTTTTTTGTGAGTGCCACAACGATATTTTCAACGGGGATTAAATCCTCATCATCCATATCAATATCAGCTTCAATAATTTCTGAACGTCTAGGATCTCCATATTTAACTTTGATTTCATTTAAATCATCTTTAATAATTTGAAGTACTCTGTGTTCATTGGCTAAAATGTCTTTTAAGTCAGTAATTTGAAGTTGAAGTTCATTGAATTCGCCTTGTAATTTTTCTCTTTCCAATCCTGAAAGTCTTCTTAAAGCCATGTCCAAAATCGCCTTACATTGTCTTTCGGTGAGTCCGAATTTTTCAGTGAATTTAACAGTAATTTCAGCATCGTCATGACTTGTTCTAATAATATGAATTACTTCATCAATGTGATCCAGTGCAATCAAGAGACCTTGTAAAATATGGGCTCTATTTTCTGCACGTGTTAGATCAAATTGTGTAGCACGTTCAACAATTTCTACTTGGTGATTGACATAGTGTTGGATAATTTCCAAGATTCCCATCAATTTGGGTTCATTGTTGACAAGCGCCAACATATTTACACCAAAAGTAGTTTGTAAAGCCGTCATTCTGTAAAGTTGGTTTAAAATAACGTCAGGTTGAACATCTCTACGAAGTTCAATAACGATTTTTATACCCTCTCTGTTTGATTCATCTCTTAAGTCTGTAATACCTTCAATAAGTTTATCACGCACCAGGCCGGCAATTCTTTCAACCAAAGTTGATTTATTTACTTGGTAAGGAATTTCTTTAACGACAAGACGGAATTTACCGCCACCCATGTCTTCGATATTCACTTTACCACGCATTACTACCGATCCACGACCTGTTTCGAATGCGGATTTAATACCTGAACGACCAATGATATAACTTCCTGTTGGGAAATCTGGGCCGTAGATATAGTTTTCCATTAATTCCATAATTGTAATATCAGGATTTTCCATGTACGCAATTGATGCGTCAATGACTTCACCTAAGTTATGGGGTGGAATGTTTGTTGCCATCCCAACCGCAATTCCTGAACCACCATTCGCAAGTACGTTTGGAAAACGAGATGGAAGCACAATGGGCTCCATTTCTTCTTCAGAATAGTTTGGTTGGAAATCAACTGTTTCTTTCTTAATATCACGTAATAATTCCATTGCGAGTTTTGACATTCTGGCTTCCGTATAACGCATCGCAGCAGCACTGTCCCCGTCAATGGATCCAAAGTTACCGTGTCCATCGACTAAAAGATAGCGTTGCGCAAAGTCTTGCGCCATTCTTACCATTGCACCATATACTGATGAGTCACCATGCGGGTGATACTTACCCAAAACATCCCCGACAATACGGGCTGATTTCTTATAGGGTTTGTCTGATGTAATACCCAGGTCGAACATTGAATACAAGATACGACGGTGGACGGGTTTTAACCCATCTCTAACATCTGGCAAGGCACGCGATACAATAACAGACATAGAATAAGAAAGAAACGATTTTTTCATTTCATCATAAATATTAACTCTTTTTATGTTTCCCATAGTTTCCTCCTAGTAATCTAAGTTCGTTGCAATTTGTGCATTTTCCAAAATAAATTCACGTCTGGGTGCGACATCGTCTCCCATGAGTGTTCTGAAGATTTCATCAGCATTGATTGCATCTTCAATCTCTACTTGAATCAGAGTTCTAGACTCTGGATTCATCGTAGTATCCCATAGCTGATCAGCATTCATCTCCCCAAGACCTTTATATCTTTGGATATCAAATTTTTCACCGAATTCAAGTTTCGCCGCTTCCAATTCTTCATCAGAGTAAGCATAAACAAGTTTTTTACCGCGTGAAACTTTATAGAGTGGGGGTTGGGCAATATAGATATATCCATTTTCAATTAAGGGTTTTAAGAATCGATAGAAGAACGTCAATAACAGTGTACGAATATGGGCACCATCGACGTCAGCATCGGTCATGATTACAATTTTATGATAACGAAGTTTTGATAGATCAAGTTCATCATCAATACCTGTACCAAAAGCGGTGATCATAGAACGAATTTCATTGTTGTCAAAAATTCTATGCAGTCTTGCTTTTTCTACGTTAAGGATTTTACCTCGAAGTGGCAATATGGCTTGGATGCGCGAGTCTCTACCTTGTTTGGCAGTACCCCCAGCGGAGTCCCCCTCAACAATAAAGATTTCACTTTCACTTGCGTCACGGCTTGAGCAGTCTGCCAACTTACCAGGAAGCGAAGAAATTTCAAGTGCTCCCTTTCTTCTCGTAAGTTCACGTGCTTTCTTAGCCGCTACCCTTGCTTTAGAAGCAACCATAGACTTATCTACGATTATCTTAGCGTCTTCTGGGTGTTCCATCAAGAAACGCTCTAATACGTCACCATAGACGCTAGAAACGATTCTACGCACTTCAGAGTTACCCAATTTTGTTTTAGTTTGACCCTCATATTGAGGATCAGGGTGTTTAATACTCAATACTGCGGTTAATCCTTCACGAACATCATCACCTTGGAAGTTTTCATCTTCCTTTTTAAGTAAGCCTTTATCACGAGCATAATTATTGATCACACGCGTTAAAGCAAGACGGAAACCATCCTCGTGTGTTCCACCTTCTTGGGTGTTGATGTTATTACAGAATGAATATATACCGGGCACAAAACCATCGTTATATTGCATCGCAACTTCAACGATTACACCATCTTCTTCACCTTCACCATAAAGAATATCTTCATGAATTGGGTTTTTATTTTTATTAATAAAGTCAACGTATTCTTTTAAACCACCTTCATAGTAGAAAGTTTGATCAGAATCTTCACGTTCGTCAATAAAAACAATTTTGATGCCTTTATTTAAGAAAGCAAGTTGTCTTAAACGATCTCTTAATATGTCATGTGAATATGAGATACCCTCTTCAAAAATGAGTGTATCTGCTTCAAAACGAACGATCGTTCCTGTTTTATCAGAATCACCCACAATTTTAAGTGGTTGCGTGACTTTTCCACCATTTTCGAATTTAAGAAAGTGTTCAGAACCATCGCGATGAATGATGACTTCCATAAATGATGACAACGCATTAACAACTGCGCCCCCAACACCGTGAAGCCCACCAGATACCTTATAAGCACCCCCGCCGAATTTACCACCGGCATGGAGAATGGTAAAAATAGTTTCTGCTGAAGAAGTTCCCGTTTTCTCGTGAATTCCTACTGGAACACCACGACCATTATCCGTAACTTCAACGATATTGTTCTTATCAACTTTAACGATAATCTCATCCGCAAATCCAGCCAAAGCCTCATCAATTGCGTTATCAACAATTTCCCATACCAAGTGGTGTAGGCCACGAGCAGAAGTAGTTCCAATATACATTCCAGGACGTTTTCTAACGGCCTCAAGACCTTCTAAAACTTCAATATCTGAAGATGTATAGGTATGGTCTACTTTTTTGTTTTCATTCATACAACATTGCCTCCTTTAATTTCAAATATACGTTTATCTTTTTTTGTTTCAATAAAATTTAAATCTGTAGTCGTAATAAATACTTGTAGATTTTCATCCAATAAATCCAACACATTTTGCCTTTTCACATGATCCAATTCAGAAAATAAATCATCCATACAAAATATAGGAACTTTATCATTCTTTTGAATCAACCAATTGATTATCGCAAACTTAAACGCAATGATTAAGAGCCTTCTTTGACCTTGAGATAAAACATTAATAATCGGTTCACCATCAATTTTAAAGATATAATCATCACGGTGTATTCCCACATGCGTAAGTCTAAACTCTTTATCACGACGATAGTTATCATCAACCCTTTTTTTCAAGGCAGAAAGATAATCAGTTTCCTTTAAGTCAATCTGTGTTTGATAATCAATGGTAATTTTAGAATTTAAGTCAGAGAGCTTTGAGAAATACAAATCTGTAGTTTCAGAAATCGCTGCGATAAAATCACGGCGATTCTCAATAATCGAGACGGATAATTTAATCCATTGTTCATCAATCACATCTAAATAAAGTTGATCCTCAGAATCCTTCTTCAAGAAAGCATTGCGATTCGCAAGTAATTGATTCACAGTCGATAAATTGGATAAATAAGTATGGGAATTCTTTCCCAGTTCATAATCTATTTCTTTTCGCCTTTTCATTGGACTTTGAGTGAAGAATTGTAGATCGTCGGGATGAAATAGTACGACGTTACAAATCCCAATAAAATCACTGAGCTTCTCAATCACCTTTTGATTTCGGGTAAGATATTTCCCTTTATCACTGATAACTACTTTTAGTTTTTCATCGTTTTCTAAAGTAGCTTCAATCATAGAAAAAGGCTGATTTTCTTTTATAAGATAAGCATCTTGATTGATCCTGAAGGATCGTCCCAAAGAGAGTAAAGCAATGGCTTCCAATATATTGGTTTTACCTTGCCCATTGTCTCCATAAAAAATATTAAGATGCTTATGGAAATCAAATCGAACATGATTTATATTTCTATAATCTTTAAGTTCTAATGATTTAATTTTCATCTTCTAAAATCAGCTCAAAGTGATCACCATTGATTTCAACCTGATCACCTGCATAAAGTTTACGTCCTCTACGGTTATCTTTTTCACCATTAATTAAAATTTCAAATTCTTGGATTCGCATTTTGGCTTCACCACCACTGCTAACAAAATCTTGAAACTTTAAAAATTGTCCCAATGTCATAATAAAAGTTTTTTCTTCCATAATGTACCACCTGATTTACTCATTAATTATAGCATATTTATATAGAAAAAGCCATTTTTAAGGCTTTTGAGAGACATTATATATTTTTGGTTGTTTATACTGTAAAACCCTGTTTGTTGAAATTTGACAGTAAAAACATGATTTACGAATTGGTCCATGTTTTTTAGTAAAAATTGATAAAAGAAAAAGTATCGATGTTTTCACACCCATACTTTATATTTCTTAATCAAATGTTCTCACAGGAAGTACAAGTTGAACGACTGAATCATCATTTGGATTGACCAAAATGAAAGCCTGCATTTCACCCACAAAGAGAATTTTTACTTCCTCTGTTTTAAAGGATTGTAACGCTTCGATCATATAACGACCATTGAACGCAATTTTGAATTTACCACCCTTGTAATCAATAGGGCTCAATACTTCGTGGGAAGACCCAATTTCTTGACTTCTGGATGAAATAACAATTTCCTCATCACTGCTCTCCAAACGCACATTCCAAAAGCCATCGCTTCTCAAGAATGAGGAACGGTCAATTGAAGAAATGAGATCATGAGCATTCACAGTAAGCTCATATCCAAATTCTGAGGGAATCAAACGATTCACATCAGGGAAAAGACCATCAACCAAACGAGATTGAATCAAGGTTTCATTGATATAGAATTGAACGATTTTATTGGATACATAAACATTCACATCAATATTATCAACGATAGTTTTAGACACTTCATTTAAGTTTGTCGCAGGAATTGTAATATTGAATTCATCATTCATATTTGAAATTTCTGTTGTTTTCTTAGCGAGACGATAACTATTTGTAGAAACGGCCGTTAAAACACCACCATTCAATACAAAGTTAACACCTGTAAAAATTGGACGATCTTCAGTAGTTGAAGCCGCAAAGGCTGTTTGACTTATAATTTCTCTTAATTTATAAGCTGGCATTGAAAAATGAACTTCAGGTTTATATAAATCTATATTCGGATAGGAACTGGCCGGTGTGCCATTAATTTCATACTCAGCGTTATTACCACTAATACGTGTGAGTGCGCCATCCATGATTTCTATGTTCACATATAAGCTATCTAACTTTCTTACAGCTTCAAGAATATAACGAGAATCTAAAACAACACTCCCTTGTTCATGAATCTCTAATTTCGTATCATCATTAGATTTAATAATTTCTTGAATCGTAATATTCGTATCACTGGCTAATAAAACCAAACCATTTTCATTGGCTGTAAGTTTAATACCAGATAACACAGGCAAAGGTGAATGTGCTGAAGCAGCACGACCTACTGAATTAAGTGACTTCAATAATACACTTTTATAAATTGAAAATTTCATAAATCCTCCTGTATATTTATATATTTTAAATGTCTTTATTACTATTAGGGCTGTGGATAAGTGGATAACTCCCAAAAACCCTGTTGAACACTCATTTATTTTACCATATTTTGTGTTGAAAATATAGGGATAAAATTGTGGATTCTAGAATAATTTACTTTCAAGTTCTTTAACAGCAGATCCCATTAAGCTGTCTTTTATAATACCTTTTTCTATTTTATCACAAGCACTTATAATTGTGGAATGGTCTCTTTTACCAAACTCTTCACCGATCTTGTTATAGGGTAAATCCAAATGTTTACGAATGAGATAAATGGCAATGTGTCTTGCATTTGAGATGGCCTTAGTACGAGACTTTCCAACCAGTTGCGTAACTGTCAGTCCATAATAATCAGCAACCAATCTCTTGATTGTTTTTGGATCAAGTTCCTTAGGCGGTGTGAAATCTCCTCTAAATGCCTGAATTGTTGTATCCATTGTAATGATTCCATTCTCACTAAACTCAATGGAATAGAATAACAACCGATTCAAAGCCCCTTCTAACTGACGTATATCCTTTGAGAAGTGGGTCGCGATGTAAATAAGCGCATCTTCATGGAATATTTTCTCATCCAAGTTCTGGTTTCGAATCTTCATATATAGAATGGCAAGAGCCGTTTCAAATTCAGGTGAATCCACCCCGACTGAGAGCCCAGAACCAAATCTACTAATGAGCCGGTCGGTTAATCCCGTAATTTCAGTAGGCAACCGGTCACTGGTAATGACGATTTGTTTCTTATTATTGACCAATTCATTAAATATATGGAAGAAAATCTCATGTGACTTCTCTTTTCCAGCAATAAATTGAATATCATCGATTAATAATACATCCAAAGCGTACATTTCATCTTTAAAGGTCTCAATGGTACCATTACTGATTGAATTCGCAACATGTCTAACAAAGTCTGAACTCGAAATATAAAGTACTTTAGAGTCAGGATTGTTCTTTTTAACGTAGTTACCAATTGAATGTAGCAAGTGTGTTTTACCAAGTCCAGAATTTCCATATATAAATAAGGGCGTAAAGAACTGCCCAGGACGATATGCACATCCCAATGCAGCCGAATGCGTTTCCTTATTACTACTTCCGACTACAAAATTGTCAAAAGTATGCGCGCTAGAGATCCCATCATCCTTAATGACGACACGTTTTTCAGGTGTCATTGCAACCGGCATGGGTGTCCCTTGATTTTTAATCACAATTTCACATTCAATATCGTCAACGTTCAAAATTCTAGATAAGTTTGAAGCAATAAATGATACTTCATTATCTAGAATAAGTTTGTGGAAAAAGTTGTCAACTGAGATCATGGCTTTCTTCTCATTAAGATTCGCCAATTTTGTATTATCAAAATATGTATTGTAAATCGTATCGTCGAAATATTCTGATTTTCTGATCAAGGTCTTAACTTGCTGCCATAATTCGTCTAAATATAAGTTAGCAGTAGTCATAATAACCCCCTTTGTGAAGATATAATAACAAATAAAAACACCCTTTCAAAGTATATAAGAGAACTATTTTTTTTATCCACAATCACATATTTATGATACCCTAGTTTATAGTGGATAACTCATAGTTTTCCACAGTTATCCACATAATTTAGTTGTGGATACTTTGTGGATAGAGTTATCAACTTCCCACATATGTTGAAACTGTGGATATCTTTGTGGAGAATTACGATAAATATACTTTTATACCCACCCAAATGTCAAGTCATAAGATAACTTTCACGACTTATCCACTTATCCACTCCACACCAATTCACACACCCAAATAATTGTGAATATCCCAATATTTTATGGTGGAAGATAAACCATGTTTTAAAAGTTACCCACATAGATTTTGAAAATAATACACTTTTTGGGGAAATGTAAATTTCTTTCACCAATTTACATATTCTAAAAACATGATTTAAGTATTAAAACCACATTTGTTTATTTATAGTATTAATAAAAATTAATAACCTTATATATAGATAAAGTCCATATAATTGTGTAAAAGTAAAAANNAATCAGCAGATAGATTAATCGGTGCGATGCTTATAGATATTGATGAAGAATGGTCAACAAGTACAAGAAGATACATCAATTATACTCATAATGATGTATCAAAATAAAATAATAATATACATTATAGCATTTTACACAAAATTAAGGACTTGACTTATATATAAATGAAAAACATCAAAAATAATAATATTTTTCTATTTTCGTGACATTCGTTGACATCGATCAAAAATTCTTATATACTTTTAAAGCATTTGCTCTTCGTATAAATTTGAAGAACTGGAGGTGGTTTTCTATGAAGAGAACGTATCAGCCAAGTAAACGAAAACGCCAAAAGACCCACGGTTTTAGAGCACGTATGAAAACAGTCGGTGGACGCCGTGTTCTAGCACGCCGTAGATCAAAAGGAAGAAGTAAGTTGGCAGTTTAATAAAGTCACCCGCAAGGGTGGCTTTTTATTTTAATTATGAAAAAAGAAAACAGAGTCAAAAGCACACGTGAGTTCGATGAAATTCTTCGTCATCGAAAGTCTGTAGGATCAGATTCCTACGTTATTTATACGAAAACAAAAAAGGAACCCCATGCACGTGTTGGTATATCCGTTCCTAAGAAACTCGGAAATGCAGTTTTTAGAAATAAAACAAAGCGCCAAATTAGAACAATGCTGCGTCCTTTGCGCTTACAGGATTCAAAAGTAGACCATATTATTATTGTTCGCAAAAAGTATTTGGGTCGTTCATTTCAAGATAATCAAAAAGACTTGGAAAAACTACTCAAACAAGTTAAAATATAAGTTGACGTATGATTAGGAGATAGAGGAATGTTTAAAAAATATAAAAAGTATATCGCACTGGCACTACTGCTTGTCGTTCTGGTGGGCTGTAAGAGTGTCATAAATCCAGAAACTGGAGAAATTTTTGAAGAGTATATCATCCGCTTGGGTGACAGTTTTCCATGGGGTAAAGAAGGATACGGTTGGTTTGCAATCTTTATCATTTGGCCCATTGCACAATTATTTAACTTTGTAGCAAATTACACGGGTGCGTTTTGGTCCTTGATTATTGTTACAATCTTGATTGACTTGGTTAAACTTCGTTCAACCATCAAATCAACAGTGCAACAACAAAAAATGCAAATCATTCAACCTGAAGTAAATAGAATTCAAGAAAAATACAAACATAAGAAAGATGATCGCAATGCACAAATGCAACAAGCATCAGAAATTCAAAAGTTGTATGAAAAACATGATGTTAATATGATGGGATCATTGGTTCCACTATTCCTTCAGTTACCAATGGTACTTGCAGTTTTCCAAGCAGTACAACGTGCTGACTTAATTATCAATGGTTCATTTTTAGGACACGCATTATCAGGAACACCTAAAGATGGATTTGCGAGCTTAAACTATGTATATATTGTAATCTATATTGTTATGGTTATTTCTCAGGCATTGTCCATGTTCTTACCACAATACCTACAAAACAAGAAAAACCGTCACAGAAATCAAGCCCAACCTCAGGGAACAAATCCTCAAACTATGATGATTTTCTCATTGGGTATGATTACACTCTTCGCATTCAATTGGAATATTGGAATGAGTGTTTACTGGGGAATTTCAGCGATGACCCGCTTGATTCAAACCCTATACATTAACCACAAATATGTAAATGAAAAATAAGACATAAGGAAATGGAGGATAAAATGAACGTATATACCGGAAAAACTTTAGATGATATTTTAAATAAAGTTGCAAAAGAAAAAAATGTAGAACGTGAAACATTGACGTACTTTATTACTGAGGAGAAACAAGGATTCTTAGGATTCGGTGCTTCAGTGACTGCGGAAGTTTTTGCGCCCTCAGATGTGAAAGACTACATTGATGATTATTTGAATGCTTTCTTTGAAGGATTGGGTCAAGATGTAGAAGTTGAGACTGAAGTCGTTAAAAATAATGTTAATATTTCGCTTAATGCTGAAAACAATGCAATTTTAATCGGTAAAAACGGACGTTCGCTCCAAGGGATTAATACCTTGCTTAGACAAGTTATTAATTCAACATTTAAACGTCGTTTCTATGTGATGGTAGATATCAACAACTATAAACAAGATCGTTACCAAAAACTGAAGAACATAGGACGTCGTGTTGCAAAGACTGTTCAAAGAACAAAGGTTGCAGCATCCCTTGATCCGATGCCAAATGATGAGCGTCGTATCATTCATAAGGAACTTTCAGGAATGAAAAACATTCGTACTGAAAGTGAAGGACAAGGTAATAACCGTCATTTAAAAATCTTTTATGAAGAATCTAAAGAATAAGGCGTGCCTTATTCTTTTTTAAACAGGAGTGATCAGTATGAAAATTATCGTTGGATTGGGAAATCCCGGAAAACAATATGAAAAAACCAGACACAACGCTGGGTTTTTGACGTTGGATTTGGTCGCTAAGAATTTGGGCGTCGATATCGCAACTCAAAAGTTCAAAGCCTTAATTGGAGAAACTTTTGTTAAAGGTGAAAAAGTTTTATTGGTAAAACCCCAAACATACATGAATCTATCGGGCGATTCAGTCCGAAAGATATGCGAGTATTATGATCTCTTCGAAGAGGATATATTTGTAATTACCGATGATTTGGATTTACCAGTTGGGACCCTAAGAATTCGCGAAAAAGGGAGTTCAGGAGGCCAAAAAGGTATTCAAAGTATCATCGATAATTTAGGAACCAATGAATTTCTAAGACTCAAAATAGGGATTGGCAACAACAAACAAATCGAAACTAAAGATTATGTATTGGGTAAAATGGATTCCGATACCCCCCTTTTAAAAGCCAGTCAATGTGTATTAGATTATCTTAACGGTGTATCTGTATTGGATCTCAAGAACACCTATCATGGAAATGGAAATACTTAAACAATATTTAGAAAAACATAAAAGTATTGAACAACTTTTATCAAAGGAAAAGGTTGGGTCACACCTTAATTTAACCCAGGAAGCCTTGATCTATAACGGAGTTTACTTAAAAACCAAAACTCCGATTTTTGTCGTTAAAGAAAACGATACCCAAGTCAATGAACTCAGAAACACGCTCTTAGCGTTGAACCCTGATTTGGATGTTGTAACCTTTGTGTACGATGCTTCACTTAGAATTGAGGCTATCAGTGCTTCTGACCACTTAAAATATGATCGCATCCTTGCTTTAAATAAGATTTTAGAACAAGACTTCGATATCTGTATCACAACGGGAGTCTCTTCCTTGCGTAAAATCAGTCCGAAACATGTTTTAAATAATAACAGACTGACCCTTGAAATTAATCAAAGTATTGATATGAATACCCTACAACTTCATTTAGAAAAAATGGGGTACCAACGTGTCAAATATGTTGAAAGACCCTTTACCTACGCACTACGCGGAGGTATTTGTGATGTGTTTGGGGTGGGTATGCATAATCCCTTAAGAATTGAATTTTTTGATATTGAGATTGAGAGTCTCAGATACTTTGATGTGGAAACACAACGTTCAACGGAAACTCTATCCAAAACAATCATCCCCTTCGCATCAGAAATACTGCTGAGTGACTCTGATTTAACGACCTTAGAAAACAATGTACGTGAAGATTTAAAAAACAAAAATGATAACCTCATTCATAATGTGGAAACACAATTGAATCTAATTCGTCATGCTCAATATGACACGAGTCATTTTCCAATGTTGGCTTATTTGGATACATTAGAAACCCTTTTAGATTATATTTCGGATAAAGCATTTCTATTTATCAGTCCCATCGAACCGATATTGAGAAGTCTTGAGAGTAATGTCCATGAAGTGAGTGATTTTATCACGGAACGCTATGAACATGATTTTCTTTTACCAAATTCAAATCTATATTTTGATCGTTATCATTTGGAACAAAAAGAAGCCTTTTACTTCTATGAGTTTCAACATGAAAAGGAACTTACTTTACCTTGGCACAGTGCGAATGTGGTTTCAGATGATATCAACGATATCTTACAAGTCATTCGAAAAGAAGCGATTGACCACCGTGTTGTCTTTATCTTAGATGAGAAACACTTTGAGAAAATGACAGATCTCTTATTAAAGCACGCCATGCATTATGAAATTTTCAACAATCAAGTAAACCCAGGCATTTATATCAAGCTGGGTGATTTGAGCTCGGGCTTTATATTAGATGACATTAAAACCATCGTTTATACAAAAAAAGAGTTATTCAATCAAGAGTTTAAGCGATTCAGATACGATAATATGTTTGCGAAAGCAGAAACGTTGTATGAACTTGCGGAATTGGATACTTTTGACTATGTGGTGCACCGTCAATACGGTATTGGGAAATACATGGGCATTACCACGCGGGAAGTTGAAGGTGTTTTAAAAGACTTCATGCGTATTCAGTATCGCGATGGTGATGAACTTTTTGTGCCATTGGAGAAGTTTAATTTGGTTAGAAAGTACATTTCATCGGAGGCCATCGCTGTTAAATTGAGTAAACTGGGATCCAGTGCTTGGAAAAAAAGCCAAGAACGGATTCAAGAAAATGTGAAGGAAGTTGCGGATAAGTTGGTTTCTCTTTATGCGGATCGTTCCAAAGCGAAAGGTTTCGCATTCTCAAAAGATACCCCGTATCAAAAACAATTTGAAAATGATTTTCCTTATGAATTGACACCGGATCAAAAGATTGCGATTGATGAAATAAAGAAAGACATGGAGTCTTCTGTACCCATGGACCGTCTTTTGTGTGGTGATGTGGGTTTTGGGAAAACGGAAGTGGCCATTCGGGGTGCTTTTAAAGCCATTGTGGATGAGAAACAAGCCATTTTCTTATGTCCAACCACAATTCTTAGCTCACAACACTATAAAACATTCTCAGAGCGCTTTAAAAACTATCCAGTAAGGATAGAGGTGCTCAATCGATTCGTAACCCCCGGGAAACAAAAAGACATCTTAAAACGCTTTAAAGCGGGTGAGGTAGATATCTTGATTGGAACCCATCGTGTTTTATCTAAAGATGTGACCCCTTATGATTTGGGAATCTTAATCATTGACGAGGAACAACGTTTTGGGGTTGAGCACAAAGAAAAGATTAAAGAAATTAAAGTAAATGTGGATGTGTTGAGTTTAAGTGCAACACCCATCCCAAGAACCCTCCAAATGTCCTTGGTTGGGATTCGTTCCCTTTCACAACTGAATACACCCCCTCAAGACAGATTACCGGTGATGACCTATGTGATTGAGAAAGATGAAAAGACCATTTATGATGTGATTAAAAAAGAAATCAATCGCAATGGACAAGTATTTTATCTCTTTAACAATGTGGAACGCATCTACCAAGTAGCGACCCGTATTCAAATGAATGTGGATCAAGCAACCGTTGGGGTCATTCATGGGAAAATGGATCGCATTGAAATTGAAGATGTGATGTATAAGTTTATCAATAAAGAAATAAACACTTTGGTTTGTACAACCATTATTGAAACGGGGATTGACATTCCCAATGCGAATACCATCTTAGTAGACAATGCTCAAAACTTTGGTTTATCGCAACTCTATCAAATTAAAGGCCGTGTGGGCCGTAGTGATAGATTGGCCTATGCGTATTTCGTAGTGCCAAGTAAGAAAAACTTAACGGAAGTGGCCACAAAACGACTTCAAGCAATCAAAGAGTTTACGCAATTGGGCAGTGGTTATAAGATTGCGATGCGCGACTTAACCATTCGCGGTGCAGGAGAACTATTGGGTGGCAATCAATCTGGATTTATTGATTCAGTGGGGATTGAACTCTATGTGGAATTACTCCAAGAGGCAATTGCGATCCGTACGGGAACCCAAAAGCCAGAGAAAACATTGCGCAGTGCCAATGTGGGTGGTTATCTTCCTGAGAACTTTACCAGTGATGATAAAGAAAAATTGGACATCTATCAAGAAATTGATCGCATTCAAGGGTTTAACCAACTCGAACAATTCTATGAGAACATTGAGGATAGATATGGAAAACTGCCTCAGGAAGTCTATATGTTACTTGAGAAGAAAAGATTGGAAATATTCTTGAATGATGACCGTATTGATCATTACCAGGAATTCCAAGACCGTATTGAATTGAGATTTACAGAAGACTATAGTGATCGTATCGATGGGATGCATTTGTTTGAGATTGTCTCAGAGAGATCCTATGACATTCATATTAAGTATTTGAATAAAATGATTGGATTAACATTGAATCTCAATGAAGATTGGGTGGATGACTTAATATATATTTTAAAAAACATAAAGGAGAAAAACCAATGAGACTGGATAAATATTTAAAAGTATCACGTTTGATTAAACGCCGAGCAGTGGCGAAACAATTGGCGGATGAAGGGCGTGTGTTTATCAATGATAAAGAAGCCAAAGCATCCAGCGATGTGGAAGTAGGTGATTTCATTGAGATTCGATTTGAGCACAGACACATTAAAGCAAAAGTGACCTATCTCAGTGAAAAAATGCATAAAAATGCACCCCCGTATTTTGAGTTGGTATCGGATACCAAAATGAAAGAATCGTGACAAAACTTGAAATAAAACTATAAGGTAGTATAATAAGAATGATTTTGATCGGAAAAGAGGAAAATACTATGACCAATAAACGAAAGAAATCGTTTAGTTTTAAAGGGCTATTCTCTAACTTATTAACGGTGTTCATGTTGATGGCATCTGTTTATTTAGTGGGCAGCTCAGTTCAAGAGTGGACAAAAAATCATACATCAAAACAGGAATTGAATGCATTACAAGCACAACTTGAAACTTTAAACATCGAGACAGTAGAACTGGAAGGGATAAAGGAGAAACTTTCCAATTCAGACTATGTACAAAATTATGCGCGGGGTAAACATTTGATGTCAAAGTCAGATGAGCAAGTATTTATTTTACCAAAAGCGGATGATTAACGACTACGGTCGTTTTTTTTTCTTAATAGGAGCGAACATGAAGAAAATTATATTAGTAATTATAGGATCTGCGTTACTGGGATTGGGTGCCTACCTTTCCCAAATATCACAATTTGGTCCGGATGCTTTCTCATTTCTATGGGTGGGCTTATCAACAAAATTTAACATATCAATGGGTGAAGCGAATCTGATCACCTCAATTATTTTCTTAGTGACTATTTACTTAATCGACAAAAAGAACATTCACATCGGAACCTTACTATCACCCTTGGTGATATCCGTTGTAATAGACCTTTTAATGTCTCTTAATTTAAATCCCCAACACATCGCATTAAGAGCCATCATTTTTGGGGTCGGTATTTTGATCTATGCGTATGGGATTGCCTTATATTTATACCAAGATTATGGTAAATCACCGTATGATGGGATCATTGCGGTGGGTGTCAAAGTCTTTAAACAACCCTTTATTATGACCAAGTTAACGTTGGATGCGATATTCTATGTTAGCGCCATCTTATTGGGTGCACCATCCGTATGGGGACCCATCGTTTATGTATTGTTTTCGGGCATCTTGATTGAAAGGTTCTCTTCCAGTAAATACATGATATAATATTTAAAAAAGTAGAGGTATTGCATATGGGATTGTTTGTGACATTTGAAGGTATTGATGGTAGTGGTAAGACTACCATTACACAATACATCTATAATTATTTTGTAAATAAAAATATTTCAGTAATGTTGACACGTGAACCAGGTGGCAATGTGATTGCGGAAAAAATACGAGACCTTATTTTAGATCCAACCAATAAAACAATGGATGATAAAACGGAAGCTTTACTGTATGCCGCAAGTCGCAGACAACACCTTGTTGAAAAAATACTGCCTGCACTCAGTTCAGGCACTTTGGTATTGTGTGATCGTTTTGTGGACAGTTCCATCGCATACCAAGGTTATGGTAGAGAAATTGGTGCTGAAGCCGTTTTGAGTATCAATCAATTTGCGATCGGTAACCACATGCCTGATATGACATTCTTTTTGGATGTTGATTTAGAAGTGGGTTTGGGTCGCGTCAATAAACGTGATGAATTGGACCGTCTTGAAACCTCGGGCAATGATTTTTTCAAACGCACTTATGACGGCTACCAAGCTATTATTAAAAACAATCCACGGATTCGTATTATCGATGCTTCAAGAACGGTTGAAGCGATTGCGGATGAAATTATTGAATTGATAGAAAAAGAGTTGAAATAATGAGCCTACAAGAAAGACAACCCAAGGTCCTTGAGTTTATAAAGAAACAAAGGGAACACAATAAAGTATCGCATGCCTATCTTTTAGTGGGTGAAAACGATACGGCAGCTGTTGCGTATCATATTGCGCAAAGCCTGCTTTGTAAAGCGGCTGGCTGTGGTGTTTGTGAAACGTGTACCCGTATTCAGAATCATGACCACGGTGATTTTATCTTTGTGAGTGGGAAAGATAAAATTATAAAAAAAGAAGCCGTCTTAGAAATTAAATCACGTTTTCTTCAAACCAGTTTGGAGGATGTACCGTATAAAATCTATGTGATTGAAGATGTGGATAATGCATCTTTGGTTGCAATGAATAGTTTTTTAAAGTTTTTAGAAGAACCAGAATCAGATATAATTGCGATTCTGACAACTTCTAAAATTAACCGTGTCTTGGATACCATAAAATCCAGATGTATGATCTTGAATTTAGAAAAACCCCAACCCATTGATTTAGAAAATGCGTTGGTTCAAGAAGGTTTTGACAAAAATGTAGCCCATGTGCTGTCCTATCTATCCGCTTCTTTAAAGGAAGCGAAAGCCATTGATCTCAATCCAATGTTTCATAAAGTGTATGATACATTCCATGAAATCAGAGCTTACTATGAACGCAAGAGCTACGATGAGGCAGGTATTTTTATTCAAGTTCAGGCCATTAAGGAACATAAGTTTGATTTAGAAAGCATACGATGGTTTACCCAAATGCATGTGGTTCATTATCGTGAGGATCTCTCTAATCTTGATTTGGTAAAAGTCGCATTAAAAATCCATGACCGTATTCGTCCTGGGGTGATCTCAAGTATGTTGATAGATCAGTTCGCTTATGAATTAAACCAAATTGGAAAGCAGTGATATCATGAAAATTCAAAAAAGTTTTGAAACAACTGAACCGACACTCTATATTGTCGCAACACCCATTGGTAACTTAGGAGAAATGACACCACGTGCCATTGAGATTCTAAAAGCAGTGGATATTATTGCGGCTGAAGACACCCGTAACACGGGAAAGCTTCTCAAACACTTTGGGATTGAGACACCTTCCATTAGTTATCATAAGCATAATGAGAAACAAAGGGCGCAAGGGATACTTAAGTTATTGGATGAAGGGAAGTCAGTGGCATTGGTGAGTGATGCGGGATATCCTTTAATCAGTGATCCTGGGCAAACGTTGGTCAGTGAAGTCATTGAGAAGGATTATGCGGTGGTTCCGATTTCTGGAAGCAGTGCTTTTATCAATGCTTTAGTAGTATCGGGCATTGTAACCCAACCCTTTAGTTTTATGGGGTTCTTGGAAAGTAAAGACAGTACCCTTAAAAAACAATTGGAGCCCATAAAGAATTTGAATCACACTTTAATCTTTTATCTATCAGTTCACCGAGTTGAGAAAACATTGAGTGTCTTACATGAAGTCTTGGGTAACAGACGTGTATCGATTGCAAGAGAGCTTACGAAGAAACACGAAGAAATCATACGGGGTAATCTTATGGATATTATTGATTCACAGATTACTTTAAAAGGTGAGTTTGTGATTGTAGTGGAAGGATTCACCCAAGAACAAGAAACTGATTTTGACAGTTTAATGGAGATGATTCAAGAAACCATTGAACAAGGTTTAACGCCTTCTCGAGCAATCAGTCACGTTGCGAAACAACAAAATGTTTCTAAAAATGAACTCTATAATTATTATCAAACAAAGCGCCAATAGGCGTTTTGTTTATTCAATCATAAGAATTTTGTGAATTAAAGGATATTCTTTGACATTCAAAAGGTTATTGAGTACTATGATTACGGTTGAAAAACCAGGAGGTCAAACATGAAAATATTTGATTATGAAGATATACAGTTAATTCCCAATAAATGTATTGTGAAAAG
>DEQB01000026.1:6984-15482 GCA_002359085.1 Erysipelothrix sp. UBA3377 | reverse complement strand
GTTGTTCCTGCGAACATGCAGACAATCGTTGATGAAGATTTATCAATGTGGCTTGCGGAAAACGGATATTTTTATGTAATGCACCGTTTTGAGGAAGAGAAAAGAGAAGCATTTATTGAAAAAATGCATGCAGCCAATCAATTCGCTTCCATCAGTGTGGGTGTGAAAGACTCTGAATATACTTTTATTGAACATTTAAAAAATATAAATTTAATTCCTGAATATATAACCATTGATATTGCGCATGGTCATTCAGACCAAGTAATCGCGATGATTAAACATATTAAACAACATATTCCCGAAGCTTTTGTGATTGCGGGTAATGTGGGAACACCTGAAGGTGTTCGTGAACTTGAGAATGCTGGTGCGGATGCGACTAAAGTAGGTATTGGACCGGGTAAAGTTTGTATTACAAAACTTAAAACAGGGTTTGGTACTGGTGGTTGGCAGTTGTCTGCTTTGAATTGGTGTGCAAAAGCTGCGCGTAAACCCGTCATTGCGGATGGTGGTATTCGTGACCACGGTGATATCGCAAAGTCCATTCGATTTGGCGCAACCATGTGTATGATTGGATCACTTTTTGCAGGACATGAAGAATCACCTGGAAGTACCATTGAAATTGATGGAGAACGTTATAAAGAATATTACGGTTCTGCATCTGAATATCAAAAAGGTGAAAGAAAAAATGTTGAAGGTAAGAAAATATTAATTCAACACAAAGGAAATATTGAAGACACATTGAATGAAATTAGACAAGATCTTCAGTCATCCATCTCCTATGCAGGAGGCAGAGATTTAGAATCCATTCGTAAAGTGGATTATGTTATTGTTAAGAATTCAATTTTTAATGGTGATCGATAAGGGAGCTTCGTGCTTCCTTTTTTTAATCTTTTCTTAAGAGTTTATTAAGTTCCTTTCTTTTCTTAATGTTTTTGATAAAGTATAGATATCTGCGTAATTCTTTGTAGTAAAGCAGTAATTTTTGATTATTTTTGATAAAATATAGACGGAAGTGCATCATGATGAAAAATAAAAGAGAAATAAAAAATACAATCATAATCTATTTGGGTGTAACCTTTATGGCGTTACCGCTGTGGATCAACAAAAGTTTTGGGCATTTGGATTTCGAACAATTGTTGTTTTTAGTCGTGAGTGACGGTCAGGGAACCGCAATCGATTGGATGCAGGTCCTTAATTTCATACTGTTCTTTTTGCCAATATGGGTCATCACAACAATGGTTATTTATTATATTAAAAAGAACAACATCACCTTTAATCTTAAATCTAAGGTAATTAAATTGTTGAGTTTGGTGATTGTGTTTTGCATGATCTTTGCGTATGACTATCAATTTAAAATCTTTAGTTTCTTTATCAACGGTAGTACTGAAAGTGACTTGTATGAACGCTACTACGTTGATCCTACAGACACTGCATTGACGTTTCCAAATCAGAAACAAAACTTAATATATATTGTATTGGAATCTATGGAAACGGGATTTTCTGAGATCGTAATCGATGAGGAAGTCGTGAACTTGATTCCCAATTTGGAATATTTGGCTCAAAACTATACGTCATTCTCAAATTCAAATGCATTGGGTGGTGGCAGACAACTTAAAGGAACCACATGGACTGCAGCGAGCTTATCTGCTCAAACCAGTGGTATACCAATTCAAATGACAAATATTGAATCTGGATATAATGAAAAGAATGGATACTTACCGGGTGTGTTCACCTTGGGTGAAGTTTTGGTATCCCAAGGATATAAGAATTACTTTCTTGCGGGAAGTGACGCAAACTTTGGGAGTCGTGAAACATATTTTAAGAGTCATGGTAATTATGAAATCCTTGATATCAAACATTATAAGGAAATTGGTGTTTTAGAAGAAGACTATAACGTCTTTTGGGGTTTTGAGGATGCGAAGCTCTTTGAATATGCGAAACATGAACTGCTTGAAATCTCAACGCAAGATGAACCTTTTAATTTCACAATGTTGACGGTGGATACCCATTTCTTAGAAGGATATACTGATTTGAGTTGTGACTTCTATTATGATTCGGCATATGCCAATGCGATTCATTGTTCAGACAATAAGGTCTATGACTTTATTAAATGGATTCAAGCCCAAGATTTTTATAAAAATACAACGATTGTCTTAACGGGTGATCATCATACGATGAATCATGACTTTGCTTTAAATATGGTGGGTGTTGAAGACAGAAGTATTTATAACGTATTTATCAATGCGCAATTTAAAAACGAAGCACTTGAATACACAAAAAATAGAGAGTTTTCGGTACTGGATATGTTCCCGACGACCTTAGCGGCATTGGGTGTTGATATTGATGGCAATCAGTTGGGGTTGGGTATAAATTTAATGTCTGGTAAAGAGACTTTGATTGAAAAATTAAGCCAGGAGGTCCTTGAGGCGGAATTCTCAAAACATTCGGAATACTATAACACAAACTTTTTGAATGAATCACTTGCGGAATAGCTGGGTTTATGGTATTGTTACTTAGCACTTATCTTAGACAGGAAACCCGTCTAAGGCGGAAGGAGAGACGATTATGAAAAAAGGAATTCATCCAGAATATAACATGGTTAATGTAACATGTAGTACATGTGGTACAGAAATTCAAGTTGGTTCAACTGAATCTGATATCCGTATTGA
This sequence comes from Erysipelothrix sp. UBA3377, assembly GCA_002359085.1. Lineage (GTDB taxonomy): Bacteria > Bacillota_I > Bacilli_A > Erysipelotrichales > Erysipelotrichaceae > Erysipelothrix. Next base: position 12,813 of record DEQB01000026.1, on the reverse strand, counting down.
TACATGCTCAAATTGCCACCCATTTTACACTGGTAAACAACGTTTTGCTCAAGCAGCTGGACGTATTGAACGATTCAATAGTAAATATGGTATTAAGAACGAGGAAAACTAATCCTCGTTTTTTTATAACTTAATTAGAAATGGAGCCAGATTATGTCCGAATTTAAAGAGAATGTTAAAATTTATGGTGTGCTTGTGCTTATATCTTTTCTTCAAGGTCTTTTAATTCGATCTTACGATGTAATTCTATTTAAAGATCTAACTGTCATCAAGATTGTTTGGGTCTTGGTGGCGCTGATACTCTCTTCTGAACTCACCATTTTGATTCATGAATTGGGTCATTTGGTGATGGGAAGATTCACGGGATATCAATTTTTGATGTTTCGATATCGGAGTTTCTTGATTAAACATGATTCACAAGGAAAACTTCGTTGGTATCGTCAATCGATTGTTGGTACAGCAGGTCAGTGTTTAATGGTGCCACCAAATCGTAGTGACAAACCCGTATATTTATACAATGCAGGTGGTGTTATTTTTAATTTGCTCTTTGTGTTTGGGCTCTTATTGTTGATGGCCTTAATACCCATTCAAAATTTTATGATTGCATCCTTTCTCTGGATATTTCTCAACATCCATCTGCTCTTTGCATTTGTGAATTGGATTGATTCAAAGGGTGTGATCAACGATGGCGCAAATCACCGTGCATTGAAACAATATCCCAAAACTGTGGAAGCACTGTATACATTATTACAGGTAAATGCTGATATGACTTCGGGTGTTGCGCTCAGTTCTTATGTGTTTGATCATGATTATTCATATTATGGCACTGAAACAACAGTACAACGTAATGTACTTGCCTACTATGTAGAACAATCGCTTTATAATTTGGAATTTGAAACAGCATTAGAGATGTTGAAGTATGCTCAAAATGATGACATAAACATGGTGGATTCATTGTTGGCATTGACGCACTATCAAGTACTTTTGTTTATGGATGTGGACAAGGCCAAAGATTATGAAAAAGCACATAAAAAACAAATGAAACAGGCCAGAACCATCAGTGATAAGATGTATTCGGGTCACTTATTGAAATTGACAGAGTCACTTATGATTGATCATTTATGGGATGAAACAGCATCCAATAAGTACTTGGAAAGTATTGTGAGTGACCCTGTTTTGGGAATTTCGATGACGTCCAAGAATGTTTATGATTGGCTTTTAGATTTTGCGATTGAGAATGGAATAATGGAGACCTAGCGATGCTTATCTCTGTTCGTGAATATTTTCTTTTTAAATATGTATGAAATAAGATAGAAACGCTTATTTTTTGTGTCGTTTTATTATAGAATAAAGACAGCGAGGTGAAAGCGATGATGTATCATCAATATAATCCTGGTTATTTAGAAGTAATTACCGGATGTATGTTTGCAGGAAAGACAGAAGAGCTTATTAGAAGGATCAATACCTTACAATTTGCGAAGAAAAAAGTAGTGGTTTTCAAACCTGCAATTGATAACCGTTATGAGGAAGATTATATTGTTTCCCATGCTGGAAGCAAAGTAAAAAGTTATGCGATATCTCATGCTGAGGATATTCTTATGTTTCTTGATGAAACTGTGGATGTTATCGCAATTGATGAAGTACAATTTTTTGATGAAAAAGTAATTGATGTTTGTGATTATCTCGCAAGAGAAGGGTATCGTGTGATGGTCGCAGGACTGGATATGGACTTTAGAGGGGAACCTTTTGGGGTCATCCCAACTTTGTTAACCCATGCTGAGTTTGTGACCAAGTTGACGGCTGTTTGTACAGCCTGTGGATCACCTGCAACGCGTACTTTACGTCTTGTGGATGGTGAACCAGCAGCGTATGACAACCCAGTTATTTTGGTGGGTGCCAGTGAATCTTATGAAGCAAGATGTCGCCATCACCATACGGTTGTGGGCAAACCCTCAAACCTAAAAGGAGTTAAGCATGATTAATCAACAAATGAGAGAAAGACTTGAAGCGCTAAAACAAAGAGATGCTGACATCAACGAAGAAATGATGAATCCAGCAGTTTTAAGCGATCGTAAAACAATGTCTCGTTTGGGTAAGGAAAGAGCCAGTTATGAAAAAGCACTGGAAACTTACCGCGAGTATTTGGAAGTTGAAGATATATATAAACAAGCTGAAGAAATGATATCTGTAGCAGAAGATCCTGAGATGATTGAGTTGGCAGAACTTGAAAAAGCTGAATATGAAGATAAGATTAATGTCTTAATTGAAGCGTTAACGGTTCATTTGATACCCAAAGACCCTTCCGATAACCATGATGCAATTGTAGAAATACGGGGTGCAGCAGGGGGCGATGAAGGTAATATCTTTGCGGGTGATTTATTCAGAATGTATTCTCGTTATGCTGAGAGTTTGGGCTATAAGGTGAGCGTACTGGAAGCCAGTGCTTCAGAAGCGGGGGGTTATTCCATGATTTCATTTGAAATTAAGGGAGATGAAGCTTACCGTCATTTTAAGTATGAATCCGGTGCACACCGTGTACAACGTGTTCCGAAAACAGAAACACAGGGACGTGTGCATACATCAACCGCCACCGTATTGGCATTGGCCGATGTTGAAGAAGATGAAGTTGAATTGGATGCCAATGATTTGGTCATTGAAACCCATAGAGCAACAGGTGCTGGTGGACAACATATCAATAAAACGGACTCCGCAGTGCGTATTACCCATACGCCAACGGGTATTTCAGTGAACTGTCAAGATGGTCGTTCACAACATGACAACAAAGACAAAGCGATGCGATTAATTCGTGCGCGTGTTTTTGAGTATCATAAAAAAGAGCAGGAAGAAAAAGCCAGTGAAATCCGTCAATCCAAGATTGGAAGTGGCGATCGTAGTGAAAAAATCAGAACCTACAACTATCCACAAAACAGAGTGAGTGACCATCGTATTGGTTTAACACTTCAAAAACTGGATATTATTATGGAAGGTAAAATGGACGAAATTATCGATGCACTTTGGGTCCAAGAACAAAAAGAGGGACTTGAGAACGCATGATTTTAAGAGATATTATAAGACAAGGTGAAAAAGCGTGTGAGGAAGCTGGTGTAGACAGTAATTTTGCACGTTTTCTTATGCTTGAATTATTAAATGAAAAAGGGATTGAAATGTACTTTGTGATGGAAGATGCATTAGACAAAGCCATTCATGAAGATTATTTACGCAAACTAAAACGTGTCTGTGAAAATGAGCCCTTGGGTTATGTTTTGGGATATCACTATTTTTATGGGTATCAACTTAAAGTAAACCCCAGTGTTTTAATACCCAGACAGGAAACTGAAGAACTGGTTTCATATATCTTGAGTTTTATCGATGAATACTATGTTAATCCAAAGATTGTGGATGTTGCATGTGGTAGTGGGGCCATTGGTCTTGCACTTTCAAAAGAACTCTCAACACATGTTGTGGCTTCTGATATCAGTGAAGATGCGCTACGTGTCGCACAAGAAAATGCACACAGCTTGGATGCGGATATGATTTTCTATCAAGGGGATATGTTGGAACCCATTATTGAACAGGATGTAAATTTTGATATCTTAATTTGTAATCCACCTTATATTAAACAGCATGAAAAGATTCAGAGTTCCGTTTATGATTTTGAACCCCATGTGGCACTTTTTGGTGGAGAAGACGGACTTTATTTCTATAGAAAAGTGTTAGAAAAAGCACACTTGATTTTAAATAAAGGGGGTTTAATCGCATTTGAAATTGGTTATGACATTGGTGAAGGTGTTAAGAATTTAGCGAAAACCCATTTCCCCAATGCGGATATCAGATTGGTGAAAGATATGAATCAATTGGACCGCTTTGTGTTTATACATTTAAAAGAAACTGAACAGATTGAGAAAGACAATTCAAACAGAGTGATTGAATTGATTCAAAACGGTAAAACAGTCGCCATTCCCACAGATACAGTTTATGGTCTTGCGGTACGCAGTGACAATGCTTCTTTGTATCAACAATTAAAAGAAATCAAAGAAAGACCAGACAATAAACCCTTTCCATTGATGGTGAGTTCGTTGGATCAGTTGAAAACACTGGTTGAGCTTGATGAAAGGGCCCTTAAGTTGGTCAATGCGTTTATGCCCGGTCCCGTTACCTTTATCTTTAAAAAGAAAGAAAAAGTATTTCCATTTTTAGATACACAATCAACATTGGGTATTCGGATGGCAGATGACCCTTGGGTAATTGATATTATTGATAAGGTGGGTGTGCCCCTATGGTTACCCTCGGCCAATAAATCAAGTCAGCCTACCGGAACCACTTCTCAGGAAGTGTTGGATCAGTTGGATGGATGTATTGATGGTGTGGTATTGGGTGTTTCGGATGAAAAGGAATCATCCAGTGTGTTTGATATTAGTGGTGAATCCATTGTAGAACTTCGTAAAGGACCCATCAAGTTGGAAACGTTACAGAAGTATTTGGAAAAGGCTTAAAAATTTGATAGAATTACAAACAAGAAAAGGAGTGGATGTATGAAGGATTTAGCGATTAAAGAAGCGATTAAATTGGAAACCAATCGTCAACTGGAACACGTTGAATTAATTGCTTCAGAGAACTATGTTTCAGAAGCGGTGCTTGAAGTAACGGGTTCAATTTTAACCAATAAATATGCTGAAGGGTATCCTGGAAAACGCTACTATGGTGGTTGTGAGTACGTGGATGTGATCGAAAATTTAGCGATTGATCGTTTAAAGGAACTCTATGGGGCACAACATGCGAATGTTCAACCACACAGTGGTTCACAAGCCAATATGGCAGTATATATGACGGTATTGGAACATGGTGATGTGGTTTTGGGCATGGATTTAAATTCTGGTGGACACTTAACCCATGGTCATAATTTGAATTTTTCGGGTGTGAATTATACGTTCTTTAGTTACGGCGTGGATTCTGCAAAAGAACAAATCAATTATGATGAAGTGTTGTCTGTTGCGAAATCTGTACGACCTAAATTAATTGTGGCGGGAGCCAGTGCATACAGTCGTACCATTGATTTTGCGAAGTTTAGAGAAATTGCGGATGAAGTGGGCGCATATCTGATGGTAGATATGGCACACATTGCAGGTTTGGTAGCGACGGGTTTACATCCTTCTCCAGTTCCTTATGCTGATTTCGTAACAAGCACAACCCACAAAACATTACGTGGACCGCGTGGTGGTATTATTCTGTGTAAAGAAAAGTATGCGAAAGCCATTGATAGAAGTGTCTTTCCCGGAACACAAGGTGGACCGTTGATGCATGTGATTGCGGGTAAGGCAGTGAGCTTTTATGAAGCGTTACAACCTGAGTTTAAAACGTACCAAGAACAGGTTCTTAAAAACATTACGGCACTTTCGAATACCTTGGATACACTGGGATATCGTTTGGTGAGTGGTGGTACAGATAACCATATGGTTCTGGTTGACCTTAAATCCAGTTTGGGATTAACAGGCAAACATGCGGAATTGATTTTGGATAAAATCGCCATTACAGTGAATAAGAACTCCATTCCTTTTGACCAAGAACGTCCATTTGTGACTAGTGGGATTCGACTGGGATCCCCCGCAATGACCAGTCGTGGTTTTATGGAAGAAGATTTCGTGAAGGTTGCGCACTGGATTGATCGTGCCTTGAGAAATTATGAAGATGAAGCATACCTCAGTAATTTAAGAGAAGAAGTCGTTACACATACAAAGCAATTTGCGATAAGAGGAGACAATTAATGATTACAGTATTGAATCACCCATTGATTACACATAAATTAACCCAAATGAGACGTACGGAAACAGG
>DEQB01000026.1:6670-6888 GCA_002359085.1 Erysipelothrix sp. UBA3377 | reverse complement strand
CCCGTTCAAGAGTGTGATACTTTTGAATTGAATAAAGAAATTGTATTGGTGCCTATTTTAAGAGCTGGATTGGGTATGGTTGATGGTATTCTTAACTTAATCCCAACCGCAAAAGTGGGTCACATTGGTGTTTATCGTGATGAGGAAACACTACAACCTCATGAATATTTTGCGAAATTTCCTGATAATTTGGATGTCGCAGAAGTGATGGTTTTAGA
>DEQB01000026.1:6375-6600 GCA_002359085.1 Erysipelothrix sp. UBA3377 | reverse complement strand
AAACTGGTATGTTTGGTTGCGGCACCTGAAGGTGTTGAAGTGATTCGTGAAAAACATCCGGATGTGGATATTTTCCTAGCCGCAATGGATGACAAACTGAATGATCAAGGGTATATTGTCCCGGGTCTTGGAGATGCTGGAGACAGAATCTTCGGAACGAAATAATGAGTGAAGATGATCCCATGGTTGTGGGATCTTTTTTCATGATAGATAAGAAAGGAATTT
>DEQB01000026.1:0-6306 GCA_002359085.1 Erysipelothrix sp. UBA3377 | reverse complement strand
TGTTAAAGCACTGCCCGCTATATTGATCATACCGGGAGGTGCTTACTTCTTTACTTCTGAACGTGAAGCAGATCCGGTCGCTTTAACTTTTTTAAATGCTGGATACAATGCCTATGTACTTGAGTATGCGACTTCCGTATCAAAACTTCAAAGTGAGGGACAGTCTTTTGATGAAGCGATGATGATGGTTCATGATTATATTGAAAAGTCTGATACCCTGGTTTCTGCTTTCCCCAACCCAGTTGTGGAAGCGGCTTTGGCGATGCAGTATATTCGTAAACATCATGTAGCGCATCACAGCGATCCTGACAGGGTATTTACCGTTGGTTTTTCAGCAGGTGGAAATCTTGCGGGTTTATTGGGTGCGTATTGGAATGCGCCGTGGTTAAATGACTTGATTGGTTCCACACCAGAAAAAATCAAACCGAATGCGCAAATCTTGGCGTATGGTGTGTTGGATCCACATGCTTTGATTCATTTGGGTGAAACCCTAGAGGAACAAGAAAAGGGTCATGGGTTATTTCTTAAGGCCATGTCCAATACATCCACGCCTAGTGTAGAAGTGTTAGATGCACTCAGTCCTTTGGTTCAAGCCCATCCTTTGGTGCCCCGTAGTTTTATTTGGCACACCAAGGAAGATTCGCTGGTTCCTGTGAAACATTCCATGAACTATGCGGTGCGCTTGAATGAACTGGGTGTTGATTTCGAACTTCATATTTATGAGAAAGGGGCACATGGTCTTTCCGTTGCGAATGCGATGGTAAATACTGAGAATCCACACGTTGCTTCTTGGATACCTTTGGTACTTTCTTGGCTTGATCTAGATAAAAAACGTGAAGACATGTGACATGTTCGATATGTATAGAAAAAACGTAAGTATTTTGTTATAGTAGTAGGTGGTGAATTATATATGTCAGATTATTTGAGAGTTGGAATACATGTTCTTTCATTTGTCTTTTGCGCATATGTGCTTCTTCACGTAGATTTCATTAAATTTATGAGAAAAGGACATGAATCTAAAGCGCAGATATTGTATATTATAGTTGCGCTCGGATTAAGTTATTTGGTTGCTCAATTCTTTATGAATATGTCCATTAACTTTGTGTATTAATACAAGAAAGGAATTATATTATGTTTAATAAAGCGGTAGGGATTGATTTAGGAACTGCGAACGTTCTAATTTATGTAAAGGGACAAGGTGTTGTCTTGGATGAACCAGCAGTTGTTTCGATTGATGCCCATACAAAAAAACCTCTAGCGGTAGGTCGTGATGCTAAGACAATGCTTGGTAGAACTCCCGGTAGAATTCATGCAATTCGTCCATTGAAAGATGGTGTTATTGCGGATTTTGAAGTGACGGAAATTATGTTGCAGTATTTTATGAAGGAACTCAAACTAAAAGGAATCTTTTCACGTCCTGATGTTTTAATTTGCTGTCCTTCAAATATTACTTCAGTTGAAAGAAAAGCCATCAGTGATGCTGCGTACCGTACCGGTGCGAAACGCGTCTTCATTGAAGAAGAACCCAAAGTGGCAGCGATTGGTGCGAAACTTGATATTTCTAAACCATCAGGAAACATGGTTTTGGATATAGGTGGGGGTACCACAGACGTGGCGATCTTATCATTGGGTGATATCGTAACCAGTACATCCCTAAAAATTGCGGGAGATACACTGGATTCCGATATTATCAAATATGTAAAAGATACTTATAAATTATTGATTGGTGATAGTACAGCAGAAAAAATTAAAACTACGATTGGTACAGCATTTATGGAATCTGGTTCAGAGGATTTAACCATTGATGTCAGTGGTCGTGACCTTGTAACTGGACTACCAAGTACAATTACACTGAAAGCATCTGAAACACAAGTTGCGATGAATGAAAGCCTACAGGACATTGTGAGAGCATGTAGAAGTGTGCTTGAACAAACACCGCCTGAGCTAAGTGCAGACATCATTGTGCGTGGTATTGTCTTAACCGGTGGTGGTGCATTACTGCGTGGATTGGATCGTTTAATTTCTGAATCTTTGAATACACCCGTCTATGTTGCTGAAAATGCTTTGACATGTGTTGCTGAAGGAACAGGAATTATGTTAGAAAATTTAGAATATTTAGGATAATATAAAAAGCCCGCTTATATATAATTTGTAAGGGGGTTTTTTATATGGAAAAACTAGATGAATCTTGGATAGACCAAAAAGAAGACAAATTAAGGGAATTGTTCTTTGATTTGTATGAAGATTATATTGATCAATTGCCACATTACCAGAGGCGTAAAGAGTATCTCAGTGGATTAAACAGACTCAATCGCTCTAGTTTGTGGTCTTGTGATGAATTGAATCTTGAAGTAAAGCCAGGAGACATATGTTATATGGACTTTGGCCAAGTTTATATTAATGAAGCAGGGTATCAACATTTTGGATTGGTGATTTCTAACTTTAACTACAAACTATTTGTCGTACCCATGACTTCAAACCGTGAGACCATTCGTCGTGCACGGGAATTGTGTAGTGAGCATTTGTTTTATATTGGGCAATTAGAGGGTTTGAATAAACAGTCAGTGTTATTTCTAAATGACTGTAAGTTTATCAATTCCTCAAGAGTTATATCTATTAATTCTTATCTCTGTCCCAATTCTGCCATGTTTAAGGAAATAGAAAAGGAGTTGAAAATGACGATATTCAACGAAGTATGATAAAATAAGTATCAGGTGATACTTTAATGGAAACATGGATTGTGGGAGTATCAGGTGGACCTGACTCCATGTATTTACTTTATGAGTTATTGAGCCGTGGTTATGATGTTGTGATTGCCCATGTCAATTATGGAAAACGTATTGAAAGTGATACGGAAATGGACATGGTATTATCCTATGCAAATCGGCATAATCTTAAAGTTCATACAAAATTATTTAAAAACGAGAAACACGGAAACTTTCAAAAGTTGGCCCGTGATTTTCGTTATGAATTCTATAAAGAACTCATCCATCAGTATCAAGCAAGAGGCGTCGCATTGGGACACCACTTTGATGATGATTTGGAAACGTATGTTATGCAAATTGAATCGGATCGTAAAAGTATGTATCCAGGCTTAAATGTGCATTCAAAGGTAATGGGTATGGATGTATGGCGTCCTTTGTTAGATATAACCAAGAGTCAGATCATTGAAAGATGTCACGATCTGGATATTCCTTATGCGATTGACGCCTCTAATTTCGAACTTGTATACACAAGGAATAAGGTTAGGGATACGTTGGAAAACATGAATGTTCAGGATAAGAAAGCTCTAATTCAAAGATTATTTGAGGCAAAAGAGAAACAGAATGAATACCTGAATATACTCAAAGCTTACATGATTCATGAGAATCCTGTCAGTGTCAAACAGTTCTTGGATATCCCAGAAATGTACAAAATCGATGTTTTGAGAAGCTATTTGAATGATCATGGGATTGATCCATTTGAGATGCGTGAGGTCTATCTGGATCATCTCATTGCTTTGATTCATAAGGGCAACGCAAAAGAGAAAATTGGAGATTATATTTTCAGTGTGAGCTATGGGGAGATTTGTGTTTTTAAACCTGAAACCTTTGTTTATGAATTGGATGAATTGTGGTATCATGAAACAGATCATTATGAAATAAAAAGTAAGGGTGAAGTGATTGAGGGAATTCATTTAATAGCAGATGATTTTCCGATTAAGATTCGTTCTCCTAAAAAAGGGGATCAAATTGAAATGCGTTTTGGAACAAAGAGCGTGAATCGTTACTTTATTGATCGTAAAATACCATTTCATAGAAGACATTTATGTTGTGTCGTTGAAAATTCTGTGAAAGAAGTGGTATTTGTGATGGGATTAGGATGTGATGTGCGTCATTACGCTAACAATCCCAAGTATTTTGTGGTAAAATTAGGAAAGTTGTAGGAGGAAATGTTGATGCACAAGGATGTGAAAAAGATACTAATTTCAGGCGAAGAGATTGACCAAAAGTGTCAGGAACTGGGCGCAGAAATATCAGAATATTATAAGGATAGAGAAACCCCACCGATTTTGGTTGCGTTGCTTAAGGGTTCGGTACCCTTCCTTGCGAATTTAATTAAGTATATAACAATTGATATAGAATATGATTTCATGGATGTGTCCAGTTATGAGGGTACTGAGTCTGTAAGAGATATTAAGATTCTTAAAGACTTGGATCGTTCAATTCAGGAACAAGATATTCTTTTGGTAGAAGATATTGTGGATACGGGACATACCATTCATGCGATTAAACGTTTGTTGAAAAACAAAGGTGCAAATGAATTAAAAGTGGTGACATTATTGGATAAACCCTCACGCCGCGAAGTCGATGTGGAAGCGGATTTTATTGGGTTTGTGATTCCAAATGAATTCGTGATTGGATTTGGTTTGGACTTTAATGAAAAATATAGAAACTTACCTTACGTCGGTGTACTGAAGGATGAGTTCTACCAATAATAACGAAGAGGAGTGAAGAGTTTGAGAAACAGACAGACAAGAAATAACCTAGTAGTATCGTTATTACTGCTTTCGATGTTCTTAACGATGTTCAGTTTATTGACGTCACAAGCAAGTCAAAAAGTGAGTATTCGTGAATTTGAAAGTATTATCGAAAAACATGAAGTAACCGATACTGTAATTTCACAAACCTATAACGTGGTAAACGTTTCTGGGACTTATAAAGATAATGGGCGTGTGGTAGCGTTTGAAGTTCGTTATCCATTAAGTGATGAAATTGTGAATGAATTAATGACGACACTGAAAGCAGTGGATCCAAATATGATGGTAGAAGACCCTTATGAGGGCAGCTTCTTTACGGATTATATTTTACCGTTTATCCCTTATCTTATCATCTTTGGTTTTATGTTTATGATGATGCGTAATGCGGGTGGCGGACAAAACCGTGCCTTTGAATTCGGTAAATCGCAAGCTAAAGTTCAAGGTGATGTAAAAGTTAGATTTGAAGATGTTGCGGGTGCGGACGAAGAAAAAGAAGAGATGAAAGAAATCATCGATTATTTAAAACATCCAAAACGATATGAAAAAATGGGTGCACGTATTCCTAAGGGAATGTTGTTGGTCGGTCCTCCGGGAACGGGTAAAACCTTATTGGCGAAAGCAGCTGCTGGTGAAGCGGGTGTTCCTTTCTATTCAATCTCTGGTTCAGACTTTGTAGAAATGTTTGTTGGGGTTGGAGCGAGCCGTGTACGTGATATGTTTAAAAAAGCTAAAGCGACTGCGCCAAGCATTATTTTCATTGATGAAATTGATGCAGTGGGTCGTCAACGTGGAGCAGGTCTGGGTGGTGGACACGATGAGCGTGAACAAACCTTAAACCAACTCTTGGTAGAGATGGATGGTATTGATGAGAACTCAGGTGTTGTTGTTCTTGCGGCCACAAACCGTGATGACGTATTGGACCCTGCTCTATTAAGACCCGGTCGATTTGATAGAAAAATTACTGTTGCACTTCCTGATGTGAGAGGCCGTGAAGCCATTCTTAGAGTGCATGCAAAAAATAAGAAAATTGCAGAAGATGCAACATTACATGACTTGGCGAAAAGAACGCCAGGATTCTCGGGTGCTGATTTGGAAAACGTCTTAAATGAGGCAGCCATCTTGACGGTTCGTGAGAATCAAACAGAGATTCAAATGCATCATCTAGATGAAGCCATTGACCGTGTTATTGCGGGACCTGCGAAGAAATCTCGTAAGTATTCTGAAAAAGAGAAATATATGGTTGCGGTCCACGAAGTGGGACATACCATTATTGGACTGAAACTTGAAAGTGCAAACGTTGTACAAAAGGTAACCATTATCCCTCGTGGGGATGCGGGTGGTTATAACTTGATGACACCAAGAGAAGAAACATTTACACAAAGTAGATCTGATTTAATTGGTATGATTACTGGATACTTGGGTGGTCGTGTCGCTGAAGAAATCGTGTTTGATGAAATTTCAACCGGTGCGTATGCGGATATTCAATCTGCTACCAAGATCGCACGTTCGATGGTTACAGTTTACGGTATGAGTAAACTTGGTCCTGTTCAGTATGATAGTACACAGGGATCTGTATTCTTGGGTAGAGATTATTCAAGTGATAAGAATTATTCAGGTGAAATAGCGTATGAAATTGATAAAGAAGTACGTCGTATCATCGATGAAGCATATGAAAATGCGCGTGTTATTATCAATGATAACCGTGAACTCTTAGATGCAATTGTTAAAGAACTCTTGGAACATGAAACACTGACAGCAGAACATATCAAACGTATTGTTGATGGTGA
>DEQB01000002.1:6554-12285 GCA_002359085.1 Erysipelothrix sp. UBA3377 | reverse complement strand
ACCCCATGAAACTTCACAGCGCCCTTATAATTTAATTAAGTTCTCAAGGGGTGTTTCACTCATAATGTGATTCACATTCTTTAGCACCAATGTTTTTAAATTCTCATCACTGAATTCAGATTGACCTGAAATATGGGGTGTGATGATAACGTTATCTCTATGCCAGAGGTAACTTTTTTCATTTAAAGGTTCCACTTCAAATACATCCAAGATCAAAGCTTGAAGATGATCAATATGATCTTTAACAGATGCTTCATCAATCAAGCTGCCCCTTCCCACATTCACCAGAACACTCCCTGGCTTCATGAGATTCACTTCAGTGCTTGTGATTAGGTGTGTGGTAGTTTCATTACTGGGTAAGGAAGCAACCACGATATCCGCATCTTTTAAGTGCGTATTCAACGTACTTAAGGGGTATGTAACATCAAAGTGATCTATCTTACGACCGTTTGAATTGAAACCAATGTTGGTGGTTCCAAATACCTTAAAACGTTTCGCCGTTTCAGAACCAATACTACCTGTACCCAAATAGAATACTTTCTTGTTTCTTAGTTCTTTAACCATTGTATTTTTTTCCCACGTCTTATTCTTTTGATGTGTCATATAGGTCCACGCATTTTTATAAACACTTAAGACATGGCCAATGACATATTCCGCAATACTCTCACTATACGCACCTTTCGCATTACTGAGTGTGATATTTCTTTGTTTCAGATCCTCTAAATTGAGTTCATCGAAACCCGCACTCAGTGTTTGAATATACTTGAGATTGGGATAAAAATCCACACCTTCAAACTGAGACGGATATCCGATCCAGAGTATACCATCTTTATCTTCCGTGGATACTGTATGTCCCATGGATTCGAGGGGTTCTTTTAAAAATGATAGAAATCGTTCATGCATCATAATTTTCATAAAATTGCCTCTTTTCTAAAAATAAGGGCGCCAATACACGATTGACGCCCTTTTTGTATGTTTAAGCTCTTGCGATCTCGTCTAAGATAGACTCATCTTCTTCAACACGATTACGTTCCTCACGTGCTTCTCTTAATTCAGCAGCAAGTTCCTTAATCTTTTCAGTAGAATTACGAGCACCTTCATATCCGGTACCTGCAGGAATCATCTTACCAACAATAACATTTTCCTTAAGTCCAAATAGTGGATCCACTTTACCCTTAATTGAAGCTTGTGTAAGCACCTTGGTTGTTTCCTGGAAGGAAGCAGCCGATAGGAAACTTTCAGTCGCTACAGAGGACTTGGTGATACCCATCAAGATTGGGAAGTAACGTGCAGGCAATTGACCATTGAGTAAGGTACGTTCATTAATATCTTTAATTCTTTCGATATCAAGTTCTTGTCCCTTGCTTAAGTTGGTATCTTGACCTTCAACAACACGTACACGACGTAACATTTGACGAATAATGACTTCAATATGTTTGTCTGATGTTTCAACACCACCATTTTGGTATACGCGCTTAACTTCTTTAAGAATATAGTGCTGGACATCTTGACGTCCCGCCACTTCGAGCAGTCTCTTAGGATCAACAGAACCTTCTGTTAATTTTTGTCCCGCACGCACTTCCGTACCGACTTTCATCCATGAACGGATAGCCTGGTTAGGAAGTACTTTATGACTGACACTTTGTTTATCATTCGCAACGGTAATGGTGTAACCCAATCCATCTTCATTTTGTTCAATTTCAGTAATAAATCCATGAATTTCAGAAATAACAGACGGTGATTTTGGCGTTCTCGCTTCGAAAAGCTCCTCAACACGAGGCAGACCCTGGGTGATATCCTCACCACCAGCAGCCGCAACCCCACCGGTATGGAATGTACGCATGGTTAACTGAGTTCCAGGTTCACCAATTGATTGCGCAGCCATAATACCGATTGCTTCACCAATTTCAACATCTTCACCCGTTGCCATGTTTGTTCCATAACATTTCGCACATAGACCATTTCTTGATTCACAAGTAAAGACGTTTCTAATGTAAACTTCTTCAATACCTGCATTCACAATTCTTTGTGCAATTTGTTCATCAATTAATGCATCCGCTTCGATAATTACTTCTTGTGTTGTTGGATCTACAATCGTTTCACTGATGTAGCGTCCCACTAAGCGATCATAAAGGGGTTCAATAATTGTTTTGTTCTTTTCGTCCACAATGGATCGCACCATGTATCCTTCAGAAGAACCACAATCTGCTTCAGTAATCAGAACATCTTGCGCAACGTCAACCAAACGACGTGTCAAGTATCCAGATTCCGCAGTCTTAAGCGCAGTATCGGTTAAACCTTTACGCACACCGTGAGTTGAAGTAAAGAACTCGCTCACGTTTAGACCTTCACGGAATGAAGAATAAATTGGAACCTCAATAATACTTGGTGTATAACCTTCTTTAGAAGATTTAGATTGCGTTGGCTTCGCCATCAATCCACGCATACCTGATAGCTGGATAAAGTTAGAAACGTTACCACGAGCACCAGATTGCGCCATCATGTTGATTGGGTTTTTACGCTCAAGGTTCGCCATAAGCTCTTCCCCAACCACAGTTTTAACACCATCCCAAAGTTCCATAAGGCGTGCTTCCCACTCTTGTGGTGTCAAACGACCTCTTTCGAATTGAACTTTAAGACGCGCTGCTTTATTTTTACCCTCTTCAATGTGGTCATTCTTATTTTCAGAAATACTTACGTCACTCAATGAAACGGTAATTCCTGCTTTGGTAGAATGCTCAAATCCAAGGTCTTTAATACTGTCTAAGATTTCTGAAGTTTTTTCTGTAGAATAACGATCGAAAATTTCTTTCACAACCGTTTCCAAGTCTTTCTTCTTGAAATCTCCGTTAAGTGGCATTTGTGCAATGCGCTCTTTAACATTCTCTCCTGGTGATAAGAAGAACTTCTCAGGAGTTTGTTTCAATGCTTCAGATGAAACATCGTTTAAGTAAGGGAAATCACTGGGGAACATATCGTTAAAGATCAGTTTACCCAATGTCGTTACCAAATACTTCTCATTTTGTTTGGAAGTAAATGACGCTTTATTTAAGGAAGATGCACGAATTGCAATTCTCGTATGAATATGAATGGTACCTTGACCATTTGCGATATAAGCTTCATTCATATCTTTAAAGACTTTACCTTCGTTGTCTCCATAACGACGCCATTTCACAGCTGATTTAGAATCACCCACTGCATCCAAAGCGTCCGCTTTCGCATAGAATTCTTCTTTAGTTTCTTCCATCGCAAGATAGTAGTTACCCAAGACCATATCTTGTGATGGTGTAACGATTGGTTTACCATCTCTTGGACTCAAGATATTCTTTGAACCCAACATCAAGACTTCAGCTTCAGCTTGTGCCATTTCTGATAAAGGCACGTGAACCGCCATTTGGTCACCATCAAAGTCCGCGTTAAACGCAGGCGTTACAAGTGGATGCAAACGAATCGCACGGCCATCAATTAACTTCGGTTTAAACGCTTGGATACCCAAACGGTGAAGGGTCGGTGCACGGTTAAGTAACACCGGGTGGTTTTGAACAACTTCTTCAGTCACATCCCAAATTCTTGGATCTTGGCGATCAATCATTTTTTCAGCAGCTTTGGCGTTGTTTGCGATACCACGGTTTTTCATTTCATTCACAATAAATGGTTTAAATAGTTGAATGGCCATTTCTTTTGGAAGACCACATTCATACATCTTTAGATCCGGTCCAACCGCAATAACAGAACGACCTGAGAAGTCAACACGCTTACCCAGTAAGTTCTGACGGAAACGACCTTGTTTACCCTTAAGGTTATGAGATAGAGATTTTAAAGGTCTACCCCCTGCACCCGTAACAGGTTTTGAACGACGACCATTATCAATCAAAGCATCAACTGCTTCTTGAAGCATACGCTTTTCGTTTTGAATAATAATCGCTGGGGTACCCATGTCCATCAGACGCTTCAAACGGTTATTACGCGTAATAACACGACGATATAAGTCATTCAGGTCACTGGCCGCAAAACGACCCCCATCAAGTTGTAACATCGGACGCAAATCAGGTGGAATAACAGGTAAAACATTTAAGACCATCCACTCCGGTTTGTTATTGGAGTATAGGAATGCTTCAATTGCTTCCAAACGACGAATTAAACGACGACGCTTGTCACCTTTTGATCCCTCAAGTTCTTGGATTAAATTGTTGTGTTCTGCTTCTAAATCAATTTCTTTCAACAGCGTACGCACAGCATCCGCTCCCGTTTCTGCTTTAAAAGCAACGTAACCCAATTCTTGTTGTTTTTCCCGATATTCTTTTTCAGTCAAAATCTTTTTGTATTCAATATTTGAATTTCTAGGATCCGTCACAACCCACTTCACAAAGTAGATAATTTCTTCTAAGTTCTTTGGGGTAATGTTCAATAACAAACTCATTTGTGATGGAATACCACGTAAATACCAAATATGTGCAACCGGTGCCGCAAGTTCAATATGACCCATACGTTCACGACGTACAGATGATTTCGTAACTTCTACACCACACTTGTCACAAATAACACCGCGGTAACGCACTTTTTTATATTTTCCACAAGCACATTCCCAGTCTCTTGAAGGACCGAAAATTTTCTCACAGAAAAGACCGTCACGTTCCGGTTTTTGTGAACGATAATTAATTGTCTCTGGTTTCTTAACTTCACCATGACTCCACTCATAGATTCTTTCAGGTGATGCCAAACCCAATTGGATTGAGGCAAAATTGTTAATACTCATAAATCAAAGGCCTCCTTCTTAAAGTTCTTCCACTTCGTCATAGTCTTCAATATCGTCATAGCCTACAACGACAGTTTCAGCCAATCCATCTTCTTCCGAAGGTTCATCTTCATTGTCCACTTCAAATCCGTCTAACAGACTCATTTGGACTTCTGTTTCATTATCATCTAAGAACTTAACATCCAAAGCAAGTGCTTGGAGTTCATGCTTAAGAACTCTAAAGGACTCAGGAATTCCTGGTTCAGGAATATCGCGTCCATTTTGAATCGAAGCATATGTTTTGGTTCTTCCATTGATATCATCAGACTTAATGGTCATTAATTCTTGAAGCGTGTAAGCAGCACCATATGCATACAGTGCCCAAACTTCCATCTCCCCAAATCTTTGTCCACCATTTTGTGCTTTACCACCCAATGGTTGTTGGGTAACAAGAGAGTAAGGTCCCGTTGCACGTGCGTGAAGTTTATCATCAACCATGTGTGATAGCTTGATGAGGTACATCACCCCAACAGACACACGTTCATCGAATTGTTCACCGGTTTGACCATCATATAAGATCATCTTACCGTCTTCGCTCATGCCAGCTTCCGCCATAATGTCTTCAAGTTCATCTGTACTGATACCGTCAAATACAGGTGTCGCAAATTTTACACCCAACTGCTTCGCAGCAGCTCCCAAGTGAAGTTCCAATACTTGTCCGATGTTCATACGGCTTGGTACCCCAAGAGGGTTTAACATAACGTCGATGGGTGTTCCATCTTCCATAAATGGCATATCATGAGCCGGTAAGATCTTGGAGATAACCCCTTTATTACCGTGACGCCCCGCCATTTTGTCACCTTCATTAATTTTACGTTTTTGAACAATATATACTTTAACAACTTCGCGAACACCAGGATCTAAATCATGGCCATCTTCGCGACTAAAGATACGAATATCTTGGATAATACCACTACCACCGTGCGGTACACGCAG
>DEQB01000002.1:0-6529 GCA_002359085.1 Erysipelothrix sp. UBA3377 | reverse complement strand
GAGTTATCACGAACTTCTTTTGATTTCTCACCAAAGATCGCCAACAATAGTTTCTCTTCAGGAGATTCAGGTGCTTGTCCCTTAGGCGTTACTTTACCCACAAGGATATCGCCTTCTTTAACTTCAGCACCAATCATAACGATACCACGAGAGTCTAAGTAGCGTGTTGCTGCTTCCCCAACGTTTGGTATGTCACGGGTAATTTCTTCAGGTCCCAGTTTCGTTTCACGAACCTCAATGGTATATTCATCGATATGAATTGAAGTATAAACATCATCTTTAACCAAACGGTCACTCATGATGATCGCATCCTCATAGTTATATCCATGCCACGTCATGAACGCAACAGTAACGTTTTGTCCAAGCGCAAGCTCGCCATTGTCCATCGAAGGACCATCCGCGATAATATCGCCTTTATCCACTTTTTCACCCAACTTAACAATCGGTCTTTGAATCACCGCTGTATTTTGGTTTGAACGACGGAACTTTTGTAGGTTATGAACCACTTGTTCATTC
This sequence comes from Erysipelothrix sp. UBA3377, assembly GCA_002359085.1. Classification (GTDB taxonomy): domain Bacteria; phylum Bacillota_I; class Bacilli_A; order Erysipelotrichales; family Erysipelotrichaceae; genus Erysipelothrix. Next base: position 6,013 of record DEQB01000002.1, on the reverse strand, counting down.
TGATCATTTGTCAATGTAATGGTTTGTGCATCCATATAGGTAATGATACCTGTATCCTTAGATAACACTGCACTCCCTGAGTCCTTTGCGACACGGTATTCAATACCCGTACCAACATATGGTGAATCAGGAATTAACAATGGCACACCTTGACGCTGCATGTTCGCACCCATAAGCGCACGAGAAGCATCATCGTTTTCCAAGAATGGAATCGCAGCTGTCGCAACCGAAACAATTTGTTTAGGACTGACGTCAGCAAGCTCAACTTCATCACGAGGCGCCATTACGTTTTCACCTCTATAACGAACAACTACTTGTTCATTAACCAGTTTACCGTCTTGAACCTCGTTGGCCTGTGCGATAATGTATTCCATTTCATCATCAGCCGATAGATACACGACCTCTTCCGTAACGGAACCATCTTTATTTACGATACGGTATGGCGTTTGAATAAAGCCATACTCATTAATTTTTCCATAAGTTGTAAGGTTTGAAATCAACCCAATGTTTGGACCTTCAGGCGTTTCAATAGGACAAATACGTCCATAGTGTGATGCATGAACGTCACGCACCTCATATCCCGCACGCTCACGTGAAAGACCACCTGGTCCCAGTGCTGAAATACGACGTTTGTTTGTAAGTTCAGCCAACGGGTTTGTTTGATCCATAAATTGTGACAACTGACTGGACGAGAAGAACTCCTTCACCATCGCAGTAAGCGGACGAGAGTTGGTTAAGTTCTTTGGTGTTAAGTTCGCTGTTTCAGAAATCGACATACGTTCCTTAACAACACGCTCCATACGACTCAAACCAATTCTAAATTGATTTTGAATCAACTCTCCAACAGTACGAATACGACGGTTACCCAATTGGTCAATGTCATCTTCGTTACCCAATCCATCTAACATGTTTAATAGATATGAATACTGAGCATAAATATCTGAAGTTACAAGCGTTGTTTTATCCAAGAATGGATCAATACCCGTAACCTTAACAGGTTCACCCTCTGCAGTTGCTCTAACATACACAACTTGCACAGCCGTACCTACCAAATACAATGTCAATTCATGTTCTTCAAGTAAGTTATTCACAGTTTTTTCGTTGGTCTTTGTCATATTACCAACTGCTACGTTCGGTACGTAGCGATCCACAATGTAAGTGCCTTTTGCAGACATCACATCGTCACCATTTTGATCTATCAAACGACCCATGGTAAATAAACGTTGTCCATAATTTAAGACATCATTGATATTTTTACTATTTACTTTAACGGGTGTAGCCATAATTCCTGTATAAATAGAAATAACTTCACCTTTAAGTGCTTCAATTTCTTTTGAAGTCAAGACAGTTCCCGCTTCAAAATCATTGACATCCTTCGCAAGAATACGACCTTCAAAATGAAGATCATCCGAAACGACTTTAGAAACAATTTCAGGATAAGCAAAAATATTCTTCAAAGGGAAAACTTGCATGTTGATTCCTGATCTCAAGGTATCACGCACAACATAGATATCATCACGCGTTTCAATTAAAGTTTGTTTCTTAAAGACTGTCTTACCATGAATATCTTTTAGATCATCCACTAAATACGTTGACGCCACACGATTAAAAGCTTCAAGCTTCTTATGAAGTTTGAATCGCCCTGCTTTATTTAAATCATAACGGTGCGGATCCAAGAACTTAGATTGCATCAAATTGATTGCACCCTCAGCAGTTGGAATTTCATCCACACGTTGGTTCTCAAACATTGCACGCAATGAATCTTCAAACGTAACCGTCTTGTCATTTACCAATGTATCCACAAGTTCTTGGTAGTTTCCAAAGAATGCAGTATACATCATGCTATATAGTGAAATAAAATCACGATCTTGATCTTGATCAGAGATTTCCACAGTCGCATCTGTTGGGACGTTCATTGCTTTAAGGAAGCGTTCAAATCCTGCAGTTGCTGTCGGTTCTTCTCCCTCTTCCAAATCAAGACTCAATCCCAATGCTTTAAATAATATGGTAGAAGCGATGGTACGTTTACGGTCAACCTTCATGTCTACCAAAGTACCCAATGCAGCTTTACGACTATCCGTCACATACTCTAACCATGTACCACGGCTCGGAATAAGTTCTGACATAAAGCTTTCTTTGTTGGTTCTAACATCAACTTCACTCTTAAAATACGCTCCAGGTGAACGCACAATTTGCGAAACAATAACACGTTCCGCTCCGTTAATAATAAATGTTCCCCAGTCAGTCATGAGGGGTAAATCCCCAAGGAATACTTCTTCAGGTTCCTTCTCAATAACTTCACCAGTTTGTTTGTCAAAAATTTCTAATCTAAGCTTAGCTTTTAATGGCGCGGCATACGTTGCCTCGCGATCACGACATTCCTCGACATTAAATTTTGGTTTGTCAAATGCAAAACTTTCGAAATGAAGTTTTACGTTTTCGTTATGGCTGACGATTGGATAAACCTCATCGAATACCTCCTGCAAACCTTCATTGATAAACCAGTCATACGCATCCGTCTGAATCTCAACTAAATTTGGTATTTCTAAGTCCCCACTGACTTTTGAGTAGTCTCTACGAACTGCTTTCTTACCAAAATTTGTCATTTTATAAGCTTGGTTTGTCCCCATTAACGCCATCCTTTCTCAGTTATATAAATACACTCTTATGCAATTTACTATATTACTCCATATTTGGCAAATTGTCAAGTTTAACGGCCCGGTACACATGGTACCCTTTGGACCTGTTTAACAACTCACAATTCCCAAATAGCGATATACATTTCTTCTGTGCACTCAATGCTCCATGACTCTTTCGAATCACAAACACAAAGGCACCCTCAACCTTCAAAGCAGCATGCGCTTCATCAAAGAGTCGATAAAGAATTTCCTTGCCCACTCGAATGGGTGGGTTACTGATAATATAATCGAAGTTTCCTTCAATGCCATCAGAAACAATATTTTTACCACGCACATGGTGTTGCGCATAGTTTTCATTGGCCAACTTCACGGCTTTTGGATTCACATCCACACCCAACATATTCACATCAAAGATTTGGTTTAAGACCACGCCGATGACCCCGATTCCAGAACCGAGATCACCCACATCCCCATCAATGTCTAACTTACTGACTTCACTCAATAAGATTTCTGTACCTTTATCAAAGGCATCTTTAGAGAAAACACCTTCACTGGAAACCAGTGAATAAGTATGGCCTAAAAACCGGAAAGAAATTTCTCTCCGGTTTTCAATTGTGTCTGTTTCGTTGGAAAAGTAATGACTCATTGAGTCACCCCCAATTTAACAAAAAGTTTTATTACTTAACTTCAACAGTAGCACCAGCTTCTTCAAGTTGAGCTTTTAGCTCTTCCGCTTGAGATGGGCTGATGTTTTCTTTAATTGCTGATGGTGCGTCGTCTACTAATTTCTTAGCATCCATCATTCCAAGACCAGTGATTTCACGCAATACTTTAATTACGCCAACTTTAGATCCTGTAACACCTGTTAATGTAACTGTTACTTCGCTAGGTGCATCGTCTGCCCCTGCATCTGTTGCTGCTGCTGCCATTGCGACAGGTGCTGCTGCTGTTACACCAAATTCTTCTTCAATTGCTTTTACTAATTCATTTAATTCTAAGATTGTCATTTCCTTTAAGGACGCAATCAGTTCTTCTGCAGTTAATTTTGCCATTTTGAAATCCTCCTATTTTTACGCTTCTTCGGCGACTACTTCTTCAGTAGTTTCTTCTTCAATTTTTTCTTCAACAGTTTCTTCTGCAACTGCTTCAGTTGTTTCTTCTACAGCTTCAACAGCCGCTTCTTCAACAACATCTCCTTCTGCTTCACGTTTTTCAGCCACTTGACTTACTACATACGCGAAATCACGAATTGGAGATTGGAACATACCAAGTAGCATTGAAATCATGCCATCGTGGTTTGGTAATGTAGACAACTCTTTAACTTCTTCAGCATCTACAACATTTCCGTTAACAATTCCCGCTTTAAGGATTAATTTTTTATGCTTTTTAGCAAATTCAGCCAATACACGACTTGGTGCTACAGCATCCTCTCCAAACGCAACAGCGTTAGGTCCCATTAAAGAATCGTTCAAATTTTCAAAGTCTGTACCCTCAACTGCACGTCTCATCATTGTGTTTTTATAAACTTTAAACTCAATGTTTTCCGCTGTCAGTCTACGGCGTAATTCCGTCATTTCAGAAACATTCAATCCACGGTATTCAACAATAATTGATGATTCCGCAGTTTCAAATTTTTCCTTAATTTCAGAAACAACAGCCTTTTTATTTTCTAAGATTGTACTCAACAAACTTCACCTCCACTTTTCTTCTAAGATTCAATAACCATAATAAAAGCCCGAACCCAAAGGACACGAGCAAAAAGTGTTTTTATACTTAAACTCACCTCGGTAACTTGATTAAGGTCTCCCCGTTACTGTCTTTGGTATATTGATATCGTTAGAATAATACCACATCAACGTACCATTGTAAAGCCATTATGCCCCAAAAAACAAAGTAGCTGATTATAATTCTTATTTCCGTTTATTAAAAATATATGCAATAAATCTGATAAATAAAGTAAACTAAAGTAAAGAGTGTTTCCCGCATGAAACGGAGGTAAATAAAATGGAAAATTGGGAACATTTTAACTTTGAACAAAGGAAAATAATTAGACAACTTCTCACACAAAATAGTAAGTTATATGAAATCGCTACATTATTGGGAAAAGATCCCACAAGCGTTTCAAAGGAGATTAAGAGAAATCGAATAACGATGAAGAAAAATCTACATCAACCGAAACATAATTCTTGTAATAAATCGAGAAGATACCCTTATGTGTGTGATGGTTGTCCATTAAAATACAACTGTAGTAATGATCGGTTCACTTACGATGCCTCAAAAGCAGACGAGGCTGCTTCCCTAAGACTAACCCATTCAAGAGTTGGTATTAATATGACCCCGGAAGAATTGGGTGCTTTAAGCGCAATCATTAAGAATGGTGTGGATCAAAACGAGTCAATCTATCATATCGTTCACGACAACGATGAGGTGAAAGTATCTGTACCCACTGTCTATAGATATATAAACCATGGATTTTTGGATACAAAACGTATGGATTTACCTTATGCGGTTGCATACAAGAAACGAAAAGTGGCTCAGAAGTATGAATATCGGGAAAATGTATCAATAGATAGAACGAATCGCACTTATATTGACTATTTAAATTTCTTAAAAGAAAATCCAGGTATTTATCCAGTTCAGATGGACTTTCTGGGAGCCATTAAAAGCGATAAAAAGAGCATACTGGTAATGACAATTTCACAATTACATTACGTTCTACTCTTCTTAGTCGATAGCGCTCATCAAAAGAAAGTAGAAGACATCTACAATCAATTAGAATTAGCACTCTTAACTGAAAACTTTAAGAAAGTTTTCCCAGTAGTTCTCACTGACAGAGATACATCTTTCTCTGGCTTTGACTCCATAGAGACATCTATTCTTACTAAGGATAAACGAACTCTTATCTTCTATTGTGATCCAATGGCTTCAATCCAAAAAGCGGTTGTGGAACAAATGAACAAACAACTGAGACGATTTATTCCAAAAGGTAGTTCTATTGACCAAATGAGTCTTGAAGCATTAAAAGACATCGAAAACAGAATCAACACTACACGCATACCCTCCCTTTCAGGCTTCACACCCGATGAAGCTTTTGAGGCAGCGTATAATCGAGAGATATTAAGAACTCTTAAACATATTATAATATATAAAATTATATTTTAAAATGTAGGAACACTCTTAAACTGACTTTAGTTTTAGAAACGGAAATAACCGTTTTATTTTTAGTGCGTCCAAATTAATATATTTACATAAAATTTAAAAACTTATTGCCGATCTATAAACCAAAAAATGCATTTAGTTTAATAATCAAACGACCACTAGACTAAACTGCAATAACTATTTAATTCAGCAAAAAAAACAAAGTAAGCTGATTA
>DEQB01000068.1 GCA_002359085.1 Erysipelothrix sp. UBA3377 | reverse complement strand
TCACTCATCATAAAGATTGGGTTCGTAGCTGGAAGAGATTTCATCAGTTTGGATTGGATAACATCTTTTGCGTCACTCCAGAATGAAATTACGCGATCATAACGTTCGTCTTCAGTAATTAAACCGCGACGGAATTGTTTTTGAACTTTATCAACTTTAATTTGAGCTTCATGTAAAATTTCTTGTTTATCTGGTAATACGATGATATCTGAGATACCAATTGAGATACCGGCTTTAGTTGAGTATTTGAAACCAAGGTTTTTCAACTCATCAAGCATTTTAGAAGTCTCAGTAATATGGTAGCGGTCGAATACTTCTGCAATGACTTTACCAAGATATTTTTTAGTGAATGGTTTAGCAGGTTCTTGTTCTACTAAATATTCTTTAATATTTGTGGTAGTCGGAACGAAATATTTATCTGGCGTACCCACTTGTAAATTATCAGTAGTTGGTTCATTAATGTATGGGAAATCAGCGTACAAGATTTCATTGAACATTACTTTACCAACAGATGTAATTAACAATTTTTTGTTTTGTTCTTCAGTGAACGTATTGTTATTTAAAGAAGCTGCGCGAATCGCAATACGAGAGTGTAAATGTACCTCATTATTCGCATAAGCAACATTTAACTCTTCTGGATCTGAGAAGACAGTACCTTCACCTACAGCACCTTTACGCTCAAGAGTTAGGTAGTAGTTACCTAAAACCATATCTTGAGATGGTGTAACGACTGGTTTACCATCTTTAGGGTTCAGGATATTTTGTGCTGCAAGCATTAATAAACGTGCTTCAGCTTGTGCTTCTGCAGAAAGAGGAACATGGACGGCCATTTGGTCACCATCGAAGTCAGCGTTATATGCAGTACATACTAATGGGTGTAAGCGGATTGCTTTACCTTCGATAAGTGTTGGCTCAAACGCTTGGATACCAAGACGGTGAAGAGTTGGTGCGCGGTTTAGTAATACTGGGTGTTCACGCATGATGTCTTCTAAAACATCCCATACTTCTTCGTGTTGACGTTCGATTTTACGTTTAGCTGATTTAATATTGTGAGCTAACCCACGTTCAACTAATTCTTTCATTAAGAAAGGTTTGAATAGTTCGATTGCCATACCTTTTGGCAGACCACATTGGTACATTTTTAAAGATGGACCAACTACGATTACAGAACGACCAGAGTAATCGACACGTTTACCAAGTAAGTTTTGGACGGAAACGACCTTGTTTACCTTTTAACATATGAGAAAGAGATTTTAATGGACGATTACCAGGACCTGTAACAGGACGACCACGACGACCATTATCGATTAATGCATCAACTGCTTCTTGTAACATACGTTTTTCATTTTGAACGATGATGCCAGGAGCACCAAGGTCTAATAAACGTTTTAAACGGTTGTTACGGTTGATAACACGACGATATAAATCATTTAAATCAGATGTTGCGAAACGGCCGCCATCTAGTTGTACCATTGGACGTAATTCTGGTGGAATTACAGGAAGTACATCTAAAATCATCCATTCAGGACGGTTGCCTGAATGGTGGAACGATTCAACAACTTCTAAACGCTTAATTGCACGTGTACGGCGTTGACCTTGTGCAGTTTTAAGCTCTTCTTTAAGTTCAATTGATTCTTTATCTAAATCGATTTCTTTCAATAAATCTTTGATTGCTTCTGCACCCATAGATGCTTTGAATGTTTTACCGAATTTTTCACGGTAAGCACGATATTCTTTTTCAGAAAGAAGTTGTTTCTTTTCTAAAGGAGTATCGCCTGATTCAATTACAACGTAAGAAGCGAAGTAAATTACTTCTTCAAGTGCGCGTGGAGACATATCTAAGATAAGTCCCATACGGCTTGGAATACCTTTGAAGTACCAAATGTGAGAAACAGGAGCAGCTAGCTCAATATGTCCCATACGTTCACGACGTACTTTTGCACGTGTTACTTCAACGCCACAGCGGTCACAAACTACACCTTTATAACGTACGCGTTTGTATTTACCACAGTGACACTCCCAGTCTTTTGTTGGACCAAAGATGCGTTCACAGAATAAACCATCTTTCTCTGGTTTTAATGTACGGTAGTTGATAGTTTCTGGTTTTTTAACCTCACCATATGACCACGAACGGATTTTATCTGGTGAAGCAAGACCAATTTTCATGTATTCAAAATTATTAACGTCTATCAAGGAGCCTACCTCCCTCTATTAATGAAGTCTTTTCGACTTATAAATAATTAGCTCGACGATTGATTATTAGCAAATAAAAGGGAATTAGGACAAGCCCATAAGAGGTCCTGTCCATGTCCCAAAAAAATTACAACTTAATTTTCAGAAGATACTTCGTCAGTTTCTTCTTTTTTAGAAGCGATGTTTAACGCGTCTGCTGATGGAACATCATCATCTTCGTCATCGCGTAGTTCTACTTCTTCATCATTAATGTTTAACATTTTCACGTCTAAACCTAATGATTGAAGTTCTTTAATTAATACTTTGAATGATTCTGGTACGCCTGGTTCTGGAACAGGTTCACCTTTAACGATTGCTTCGTATGTTTTCACACGGCCCACAACGTCATCAGATTTAACTGTTAAGATTTCTTGAAGTGTGTGCGCTGCACCATATGCTTCAAGAGCCCAAAC
>DEQB01000024.1:16569-16742 GCA_002359085.1 Erysipelothrix sp. UBA3377 | reverse complement strand
GTGTTAATCTATTAACGGAACAAGCTGTTTTAAAATATGATCCAAGTAAAGTTAAGTCGCAAGACATCATTGATAAAGTAGCAGATGTCGGTTATAAAGCGTTACGAAGTTTTGATGTGGTTGAAGAAAGTGACGATGATAAGAAACGTCAAGAACGCAATGAAAAATTGAGA
>DEQB01000024.1:11925-16517 GCA_002359085.1 Erysipelothrix sp. UBA3377 | reverse complement strand
ATTGCGATGGGACCGATGCTATTACCCGGGTTATTTATACCCAGTATCATTGATGCGCATGTGAATCCAATGCAACATGGGTTATTCCAATTGTTACTTACCATTCCCGTGGTATACATGTATCGCGATATATTTACACGTGGATTCAGAACGCTAGTGAAACGAAACCCAAACATGGATTCATTGGTTGCGATTGGTACGTCCAGTGCCATTCTTTACAGTATCTATGGATTGATTCGCATATCGATGGGCGATGTATCTTTTGCGCATCATCTCTACTTTGAATCTGCCACCGTTATCTTGGCATTGATTGGGTTGGGTAAATACATGGAAACCATCAGTAAACGTAAAACAACGTCTGCCATTACGGCTTTGTTGGATTTAAAACCGAAAACAGCAATGTTGCTTAAAGACGGTATTGAAACTGAGATAGACGTTGATGAAATCGTAATTGGAGATATTCTGGTTGTAAGACCGGGTGAACAAGTTCCGATGGATGGTGTGATTGTTGAGGGACATTCTTCATTGAATGAATCCATGTTGACGGGTGAAAGTTTACCTGTTGATAAAACTGTAGATGATGGTGTCATCATGGGAACCTTGAATATCAACGGTCTTATCTTGGTTGAGGCTAAGGTGAATAATGAGAATACCAAGTTGTCTCAAATCGTTAAAATGGTTGAGGATGCACAAAGTGAAAAAGCACCCATTGCGAAGATTGCAGATAAGGTAGCGGCTGTATTTGTGCCGGCTGTCATTGTGATCGCAATTGTGGCTGCAGGACTTTGGTTTATCACAACAAGAGATGTTGAGTTTAGTTTGACGATCTTTGTTACGGTGCTTGTGATCGCATGTCCCTGTGCATTGGGTCTGGCGACACCAACTGCAATTATGGTTGGAACAGGTGTGGGTGCGAAAAATGGTATCTTTATGAAATCAGCAGAAGCATTGGAAACGTTGGCGGATGTGGATGTCGTGGTCTTTGATAAAACGGGTACTTTAACGTATGGTGAACCCAAAGTTACCGATATATTCGCGTATGATTATGATGAAAATGAATTGTTAAAAATCGTGGCTTCTTTGGAGAATTATTCAGAACATCCATTGGGTCAGGCAATCGTAGCGGATGCGAAAGCGAAAGCGATTGAATTATCACCAGTGTCAGATTTTCAAGCAATTTTGGGTCGTGGTATTTCTGGAAGCTATGGATCTTATAGTGTTAAGGTTGGGAATGAAGCGTTGATGCTTGAAAGTAATATCGCATTGTCGGATGGTGTTTCAAGTGACATTGAAGTATTATCAAATCAAGGTAAGACTGCGATGATTGCTGCGATTGATCATCAGGTAGTTGGGATTATTGCGGTTGCGGATACGGTTAAAAAAGAAGCGCGTGATGTGGTTGATGGACTCCATAAATTGGGGATTGAAGTTGCGATGTTGACGGGTGATCACAAACATACTGCCCAAGCCATTGCGAAAACTTTGAACATTGATACGGTTATTTCACAAGTGCTTCCGGATGAAAAAGCAAATCACATTAAGAATTTCCAAGAAAAAGGCAAAAAAGTGGTCATGGTTGGAGATGGCATTAACGATGCTGTTGCGCTTGTGCAATCGGATGTTGGGGTTGCGATTGGATCGGGGACGGATGTTGCGGTTGATAGTGCTAAGGTTGTTTTGATGAAGGATAACTTGAAGGTTTTACTTGAATCCATTCAATTAAGCAAGGCGACCATTCGAAATATTAAACAAAATCTATTTTGGGCTTTTGCGTATAACGTGATTGGGATTCCTTTTGCGGCCGGTTTATTCTTTGCTTTATTTAACGGTCCTTTACTCAATCCTATGATTGCAGGGGCTGCAATGGCGTTTAGTTCTGTTTCAGTTGTGGTAAATGCTTTGCGTTTGAGAAGATTAAAGTTTAAGATATAGATGAACGGAGTGTGAGTATCAATGAATGAAAAGAAACATATTATTTTTGTAGATGGCATGCATTGTCAAAACTGTGTTAACAAAGTTTCAGGTGCCTTGGATCGCTTGGATGTTGACTATGAAGTTAAGTTGGAACAGGGTACTGTCATTGTTAATGGTAGTAACGATGCAATCAGAGCATCCAAAATAGCAATTCAAGACGTAGGATATCGTGTTAAATGATATCCTTTTCTTTTGTTAAAACTTGCACATGCGCATTGTAAGGCACGGTAAACTTTGCTATAATGTTGGTGTTGTATAAGGAGGAAATTATGGCTAAAAAGACAGTAAGAGATTTAGATGTTGCCGGTAAGAAGACGATTGTTCGTGTCGACTTTAACGTTCCATTAAAAGATGGCGTAATTACAGACGACAACCGTATTCTTGGTGCGTTGCCAACCATTAAGTATTTATTGGAAAATAACGCAAAAGTAATTCTTATGTCACACCTTGGGAAAGTAAATCACAAGGATGAAGAAAAACTTGTGAAAGACAAGGCGAAAAATAATATGGCGCCTGTAGCAGTTCGTCTTCAAGAATTGTTATCAGATACAAAAGTAACTTTTGTAGATGTAACGCGTGGAAAAGCATTGGAAGATGCAATCGAAGCAATGCACGATGGTGAAATCATTTTAATGCAAAATACGCGTTATGAAAGTGGAGAGAGTAAAAACGATCCCGGTCTTGGAAAATACTGGGCAAGTTTGGGTGACCTGTTTGTTTCAGATGCATTTGGTTCAGTTCATAGAGCACACGCATCAACAGTGGGCATTGCAGAACACCTGCCTTCAGCACTTGGCTTCTTGGTGGAAAAAGAAGTTAAATTTATTGGGGATGCAATTTACTCCCCAAATCGTCCTTTCGTCGCAATTTTAGGTGGTGCGAAAGTCAGTGACAAAATTAATGTCATTGAAAATCTATTGGAAATTGCTGACAAAGTAATCGTTGGTGGTGGAATGGCTTATACATTCTACAAAGCCCTTGGTTATGAAGTGGGTACATCTCTATTAGAAGCAGACCGTATTGAAGTTGCTAAAGGATTGATTGAAAAAGGTGGAGATAAGTTAATCTTGCCTGTGGATACTGTGGTTGCAAAAGAATTTGCACCGGATGCAGAAAACCATGTTGTTAAAGCGAATGAAATTCCAAGTGATGAAATGGGTCTTGATATTGGACCTGAGTCTGTTGCGCTCTTTAGAAAAGAACTTGAAGGCGCAAAAACAGTTGTGTGGAATGGACCGATGGGCGTGTTTGAATTTGAAGCATTTGCCAATGGAACATTTGAAGTATGTAAGGCGATTACAGAACTTCCTGAAGCATTGACTGTTATTGGTGGTGGTGATTCCGCTGCTGCAGCAATTCAGCTTGGATTTAAAGATAAGATCACACACATCTCAACAGGTGGCGGTGCGAGCTTAGAATTTATGGAAGGTAAAGAACTTCCAGGTATTTCAATTATTGAGGAGAAAGCATAACAATGAGAAAACCGATTATCTTTGGAAACTGGAAAATGAATAAGACAAATGCTGAAGCAAAAGCTTTTATTGAAGGCGTAGATGCATTTGTAACAGATAAAGCAGATTTTGGAGTTGCAGTTCCTTTTACGGCACTTGAAACTTCAATTAATACAGCTAACAATTTAAAAATTGCTGCACAAAATGTTCACTTTGAGCCAAGTGGTGCTTATACTGGTGAAATTAGTGTTGGCATGTTAAATGAATTGGACACAAAATGGGTTGTTCTTGGACATTCAGAGCGTCGTCAATATTTCAATGAGACAGATGCAGATGTTCAAAGAAAAGCCATTGCTTCTTTGGAAGCGGGTATTACACCTATCATTTGTGTGGGTGAAACATTATTTGAATTTGAAGCAGATATGACTGAAAGTGTTGTTCGTAAACAAGTTTCAGGATGTATATCTGAATTGAAACCGGAAGATGTTTCAAATTTGGTGATTGCTTACGAACCAGTGTGGGCAATTGGAACCGGAAAAAGCGCAACAGTCGCAATCGCTCAAGATACATGTGCACTTGTACGTGATGAAGTGCGTAATATCTTTGGTGATGATGTTGCAAGCAAAGTTAGAATTCAATATGGTGGTTCAGTGAAACCAGATAATATTGAAGAATACATGTCACAAGAAGACGTTGATGGTGCTTTAATTGGGGGTGCTTCATTAGAAGTAGATTCATTCAAAGCAATCATTGATGCAATTAAGTAATAAACAGGAGGAAATAAAAAATGCCATATATTGTAGATATTTATGCTCGTGAAGTTATTGACTCACGTGGTAATCCTACTATCGAAGTAGAAGTTACAACTGAAAGTGGTGCGTTTGGTCGTGCTATTGTTCCATCAGGAGCATCAACAGGAGAGCGTGAAGCGCTTGAGTTGAGAGATGGAGATAAAGCCCGTTACGGTGGTAAAGGTGTTTTAAAAGCAGTTGAAAATGTTAACGAAATTATTGCGGATGCAATTATTGGTTTTGATGCAACTGAACAAAACCTACTTGACCAAGCAATGATCGCTTTAGACGGAACACATGACAAATCAAAATTGGGTGCAAACGCAATTCTTGGTGTGTCAATGGCAGCAGCTATTGCAGCAGCTGATTACTATGG
>DEQB01000024.1:7344-11736 GCA_002359085.1 Erysipelothrix sp. UBA3377 | reverse complement strand
TACGTAGTGTTCTTAAAGAAATGGGTCACGTTACAGCTGTTGGGGATGAAGGTGGATTTGCACCTAACCTATCCAGTAACGAAGAACCTTTAGAAGTTATTGTTAAAGCGATTGAAAAAGCAGGATATGTTCCTGGAAAAGATATCGTCTTGGCAATGGACGTTGCTGCAAGTGAGTTCTACGATGTAGAATCTGAAACATATGTTCTTGCGAAAAGTGGTGGTCAAGTCTTAACAAGAGACGAAATGATCGATCTTTACGAAGACCTTGTCAGCAAATATCCAATCGTTTCAATTGAAGATGGTTTGGGTGAAAGAGACTGGGATGGCTGGAAGAAATTAACAGACCGTCTTGGTGAAAAAGTTCAAATCGTTGGAGACGACCTATTTGTAACCAACCCTGCAATCCTTAAAGAAGGAATTGAAAAAGGTGTTGCAAACTCAATCCTTATTAAAGTTAACCAAATTGGTACTTTAACAGAAACATTTGACGCTATGGAAATGGCAAAACGTGCAGGTTATACTTCAGTTGTTTCACACCGTTCAGGTGAAACTGAAGATACAACCATCGCTGACATTGCTGTTGCATTCAACGCAGGTCAAATTAAGACTGGTTCAATGAGCCGTACGGATAGATTGGCTAAATATAACCAACTATTACGTATTGAAGATGCTTTAGGAACAGCAGCTAAATATAGTGGAATGGATACATTCTTCAATATTAAAAAATAAATAAATTAAAACCACGAGTTAATCCTCGTGGTTTTCTTTTACAATCACTTCTGCTTCAATTGAATTTCTTTCAACAAGCCGGAGTGCTTTTTGTTTTCTTCTGACATGTAAGAGAATCTCGATGGCGATACCCAGGGCAATCACCAAGATCATCACCACAATCCATCCCAAGAATCCAGCCAGTTCGGTGAATCCTTCTTGTCCGAAACTGTAATTGTAGAACAGAATCGCAAATGAGAATACATACCCTAAAATAAAAAGTAGAAATGCTGCATAGAAATTAAACTGAATTAAAATGAAAATGTAGATTCCAATCGCCAATCCCAAGAAGAAATGATTTAAAAGTATATGACTGTCGAATGATTTACCCAGTGATCCAAAAATAGCAAGCGCAAATAAACCCGTTGTTAATCCTAAGAAAATAACAGAAATCAAAATTTGTTTTTTCAAATTCACTTTTTTTAGCATACAACTCAGCTCCTTTATTTTTCTTTAACTTTATAATAGCACAAAGAGTGTTATAATTAGAATGCAAACTGTAATTAATAGGGGTGAACAGAAATGAAAGAAAAAATCTTTGATGAAAAAGAAATATTTGAAATGAAAGCATCACTGTATGATTCTAAAATATATGAAGAGATGATGCTGATATTCAAAATGTTTGGCGATGCAACGCGTTTAAAAATTATGACTGTATTATCCAAACGTTCCTGTAGTGTCAATGATTTATCTCAAATATTGGGGATGAGTCAATCAGCCGTATCCCATCAACTCTCTAAATTGCGTAAAGCGAATTTGGTGAAGTTCAATAAAGTGGGTCTCAATGTCTTTTATGCATTGATGGATGATCATGTCATGAACATATTCAATCAGGCTTTGGACCACGTTCTTGAGGAATGTAATCATTTTCATGAAAATTAATAGGTGTTTACAATTCTTGAAAAACATGTATAATATTCATGTAAGAGAGCGGAGTAGTGGAAAATGGAAAAAAACTTATTAAACAATGGTTATTTCTGGCAAAAGATTGATTCATTGGTTCTTTCAACCAACATTATAATTTCCCAGCCAAAAGGTAGCCACCATCCCAAATATCTCAACATGATTTATCCAGTAGACTATGGTTATTTAAATGATACAGATTCAATTAAAGTATTCAAAGGTTCTAAAAGAACAAGTAAGGTTGATGCGATCATGATTGTTGGCGATATATTAAAACGAGATTTAGAAGTAAAGTTACTCATGGGTTGTGATGAAGTGGAAGAAAAGGAAATCCTTTTATTCATAAATCAAACCGATTATCAAAAAGGAATTTTGGTGAGAAGGGGCAATGTAATCCCTGATTGGGCTTTGACAGATTTATAGAGTGGAAACACTCTTTTTTTTCGAAAATAAACGTAAAAATCTTGGCTTTACCCTTTTGTTGTACGTACAAATTTGGTAATATAGAATAAGTGTTTATAGATTGAGGAAGGTTAATTTAATATGAAAGACATGAAATGGTTGTGGGGAAAAGTCGGCAAAGATAAAAAGCGTTATGTTTTCGCTATGATTCTTGCAATTCTCGTAAGTTTTGCGGCAGTTGTGGTGCCACACATCACCCGCATAATTGTTGATGAATATATATCAGGTCCCAATAGTACTCAAAACTTGGTAAACAATCGAGAGGGATTGATCTTTCTGATTGTTTTTGCCATTGGTTTTACCTTGTTTAGAACTTCAGTAGCATATATCAGTATGATGATGATGGAGAAGACCTCCCAGAATCTGGTTAAGACCATTCGTAATGAGACCTACGAATTAATTCAGAAACAAGATAAATCATACTATAGCAGACATAGAACCGGTGATTTAATGACTCGTTTGACAGGAGATGTGGATATGATTCGTCACAGCTTCGCGTGGGTATTAAAAACAATCGTTGAATCCCTGGCTGTTTTTGCGGTTGCGATTACCTATTTGGTAACCATTAACTTCTCTTTAGCAATGTGGATTATCAGTTTATCTCCTTTAATATTCTTGGTTGCTTTCTTTATGTCTAAAGAAGTTAGACCCAAACACCATGCCTTAAGGCAACGCTTTGCGGAATTGAATACAATGGCTCAAGAAAATATTGCAGCAAATAAAGTTGTGAAGTCCTTTTCAAGAGAAGACTATGAAATTGATAAGTTTAATAAGAAAAGTAATGAATATAGAAATGCGAATGAAAAAGTAACGTTCACAAGGGTTAAGTATACGCCAGTTCTGGATTTTATTTCAGAATCTTTTGGGGTTATTTTACTCTTTGTGGGGGGCGTATATATTATTAAAGGACAGATTACTTTTGGTGAGTTTGCGGCTTTCTCAAGTTTACTATGGGCCATCGCCAATCCAATGCGACATGTTGGAATTATTATGAATGATTTACAACGATTCAACGTTAGTGTTACAAAGATCCGTGAAATATACTATGCGAAATCAAAGATTATTAAAACGGAGTATATAGACAATCCAAGTCGTTTTAAGGGCCATATCGTTTTTGAAGATGTGAGTTTTAAATATGGAAAGCACAGTGTTTTAGAAAATATTAATTTTGAGATTATGCCTCAAGAAACCATCGCAATAATGGGGGCTGTTGGTTCTGGTAAAACAACCTTAATCAATCTGATCGCAAGACTTTATGATGTGAGTGGCGGGCGCGTTTTGATTGATGGTAGGGATGTTAGAGATTATCCCTTGGATGAACTGCGTGCCAATGTGGCCATTGCGACACAAAGCGTCATGTTGTTTTCGGATTCAATTTATAACAATATTGGTTATGGTATGAAGATTGTGGATGAATCAGTTATTTTGAAAGCTTCAAAAGAGGCCATCGCACATGACTTTATTTTGAATACCCAAGAAGGTTATGAAACATTGATAGGTGAAGAAGGTGTGGGTCTATCGGGTGGACAGCGTCAAAGATTGGCTTTGGCACGGGCATTCGCTTCGGATCGTCCCATCTTAATATTGGATGATACAACTTCTGCCGTAGACAATGAAACGGAAATTGAAATTACAAGAACTCTTAGAAAAAATAAAGAGAAGATGACTCAAATTATCATTACCCAACGGATCACAACGGCGATGTATGCGGATCGCATTATGGTTTTGGAGGATGGAAAAATACTGGAGTCGGGTACGCATGATCAATTGTTAAACCATGAAGGTTACTATAAAGAGATGGCGAAACTACAGGAAACGGGAGGTGAGGTCTAATGGCTAGAAACAGATATGATGTGGATGAGTCTTTGGAGACACCCTTTAATACCAAGCATTTAAAAAGAGCGTTTGTATATGTGAAGCGATATAAAAAGGGCATGATTATTGCCTTTACGTTGAGTGTATTGGCCGCAATATTGGCTTTGTTATCACCTGCAGTTACGCGCCATGTGATTGACACCGTGATTCCTGAAAAGAATATTACAGGTGTTGGTATGTGGGCACTGTTCTTACTTTTTGCGATCATTATTAATGTTGTATTTACGTCTTTGCGTAGTGTGATTATGACCCGCGTTGGTCAGTCAATTGTTTTTGATATTCGATCTGACTTATTTAGGCATATGCAATACTTACCGTTTTCATATTATGACAACAGACCCCAGGGTAAAATACTCATTCGTGTTGTGAATTACGTTAACAA
>DEQB01000024.1:0-7269 GCA_002359085.1 Erysipelothrix sp. UBA3377 | reverse complement strand
TTTATGTTTTATATTGATGTTCGTTTATCCTTAGTTATATTAAGTGGGATTCCTGTTACGGCTTTTGTGTTGGTTACGATTAGAACGCGTCAACGTAGAGCGTGGCAAGAGTTATCGAATAAGAGTTCAAATATGAATGCTTACTTACAGGAGAGTATCGGTGGCATTGAGATTACGCAGTTATACAATCGTGAAGTTAAAAACCTGGGTATTTTTTCAAATCTTACAGATGAGTATCGTACCACTTGGCTTAAAGCAGTTCGTATGAACGCGCTTTTCCCATTTGTGATTGATAACTTAATGACGATCATTACCATGGCTATTTATGCGATTGGTTTGTTGTACTTGGGTTTAGAGAATGTTTCGTTGGGTGTGATTCTTGCGATGGGAACGTATGCGTTGCGATTTTGGACACCGATTCTTAATATTGCGAATTTATACAATTCATTTGTGACCGCATTGTCCTATTTGGAACGTATTTTTGAAACTTTGGATGAACCTTTGGTTATTTCTAATCGTGAAGACGCCTATGATTTACCTGACATCAAGGGAGATGTTGAGTTTAAAGGTGTATCCTTTGGGTATGATGTGGGTGTTCCAATCTTAGAGGATGTTAATTTCAAGGTTAAAAGTGGTCAACAAATTGCGCTTGTGGGACCCACTGGCGCTGGTAAGACCACCATTGTGAATTTATTGAGTCGCTTCTATGATAAGGATTTGGGTCAAGTGTTGATTGATGGTCATGAGATTGAAGATGTTACCATCCATTCATTACGGGGTCAAATGGGAATCATGATGCAAGACAGTTTTATTTTCTCGGGTACCATTATGGATAATATTCGTTATGGGAAGTTGGATGCAACGGATGAGGATGTGATGCGTGTATCGAGGATGGTTCATGCGCATGACTTTATCGTGTCTTTTGAAAGAGGGTATCAAACTGAAGTGAATGAGAGTGGTGCCGGTCTTTCTGAGGGTCAAAAACAATTGATTGCGATGGCGAGAACGTTACTAAAGGATCCTAAGATTTTAATTTTGGATGAAGCCACTTCTTCCATTGATACACAAACGGAAAAAATGGTTCAAGCGGGATTAGATGTGTTGATTGAAGGTAGAACTTCATTTATCATTGCGCATCGATTGAGTACTATAAAAAATAGCGACCAGATATTTTACATATCCGATCGCAATATTAGTGAGCGTGGTGACCATGATTCGCTACTAGAAAACAAAGGTCATTACTATAAATTGGTTAACTCTAAATCTAAATTAGATTAAAGTGTTTCAAGGCGAGATATACGCCATCTGATTCAATATCGGATGTGACGTAGTCCGCCTTTTCTTTTAGGATGTCAATGGAATTTCCCATGGCGATTCCAATCTTTGCTTTTTGTATCATGTCCATATCATTGGCAGCGTCCCCAAACGCAATGACTTGGTCCCAAGTGAGGTTTAGTTTACTTAATACAAATTCGATGCCTTTTATCTTGCCTGCGTCTACAGAGTATACGTCGTAGGCATCGGTATATGCTTTCGCATAGAACCCGTTGGGGGCTAAATCCCTTGAGTTTTCGATGGTTGTTTCATCACCCATCATAAAGATTCCCATTGGGGCACTTTCAAGTTCGCTTGATTGTGTTCTGTCTTCTAAAATGTCTTGTTTGGGACTGCCTTGCATGTAGACTGTTTGAAAGATATTCATGTCGTGATACACGGGCATATTGTCTTTCATCTTTAAAGCGATGCCCAATTCATTTTTTCGAGCATAATCGATCAATGATTTTGTTTCATCGAGATTCATGGGTGTTTTGTAGATGAGATTGATGTTGCGATCATAAACGCATGCACCATTGGTGGTGACATAAAAATTGGGTTTCACGGATTCGTGAATGGCGTCATGAATAAAATAAAATGCACGTCCTGTTGCGACCATGACTTCTATCCCTTGTTCCTTTAATTGGTTCATGGCCAAAAGTGCACTGTTTTCTACCGTGAGTTTCCCGCGTCTGATGAGTGTATCGTCAATATCAAATACTGCTAATTTTATATCTTCTTTTTTCATACATTTATCGTATCACAATTTCTTTATAATTAAAGTCATTTACGTTATAATAGTTAGAAATGATGGAGGTAATGTTAAATGAATGGAAAATTAATTAAAGAAGCTTACACTTTTGATGACTTACTTTTGGTGCCTGCAATGTCAGAGGTTGTGCCCAAGGATGTCTCATTAAAGGTGAAGTTAACGGATAAAATAACCTTAAATATTCCCATTGTTTCTGCAGCAATGGACACTGTTACAGAAGATAAGATGGCAAGTGCGATGGCGAAATTGGGTGGTCTTGGTTTTATTCATAAAAATATGACCATTGATGAACAAGCCACCATGATTAAAAACGTCAAAGATGCGAAAGTGGAAACAGACGATGAGGATGCCAATTTGGATGTTAACGGTAAATTAATAGTGGGTGCAGCCGTTGGTGTCGGTGTGGATACCATGGATCGTGTTGCTGCTTTGGTTGAAGCAGGTGTTGATATTATTACAGTAGACAGTGCACATGGGCATTCAAAAGGTGTCATTGAAACTGTTAAAAAAATTAGAGGCCAATATCCTGAATTGGATATTGTGGGTGGTAATGTGGTAACGGCTCAAGGTGCAACGGATTTAATCTATGCGGGTGCGAATGTGATTAAAGTGGGTGTTGGCCCGGGTTCAATTTGTACTACTCGTGTTGTATCAGGTGTGGGTGTACCCCAGCTTTCAGCCGTCAATGATGTTTATGAAATTGCGAAACAATACAATGTAGGGGTGATCGCGGATGGTGGTATCAAACTATCAGGTGACATCGTTAAGGCGATCGGTGCAGGAGCCGATTGCGTGATGTTGGGCGGTCTTCTTGCGGGAACCGAGGAATCACCCGGGGACATCATAGAAGTTTACGGGAAACGCGTTAAAAACTACGTAGGAATGGGTTCGCTAACGGCGATGCAACGTGGATCAAGTGATCGTTACTTCCAAGGTGGTATTAAAGAATTGAATAAACTGGTTCCAGAAGGAATTGAAGCCACTGTACCGTATAAAGGCAGTATTCAAGATGTAATCTATCAAATGAGTGGTGGTTTGCGTTCAGGTATGGGTTACTGTGGTTGTGCAACAGTATTAGAAATGCATCAAAAAGCTCAATTTGTAAAAATTACGGGTTCAGGACTTAAAGAAAGTCATCCCCATGATGTGGACAACGTTAAAGATGCCCCCAACTATAATGTGTAGAGGAACAGATATGAAACAAGATAAAATTATAATTGTTGATTTGGGTAGTGCAGAAAATACGGATCTCGCTAGAAGTATTCGTGCTTTGGATGTGTACAGTGAAATTCAAGCCCATGATGAAGTTAAAATCGACGATACTGTTAAAGGAATCATCTTAAATGGTGGAGATAACCGCATGGTTGATGGGATTCTTGTGGATGTTGATGCGAGTATTTATGAACTTAATATCCCAATTATCTCAATAAATCATCCTGCATCAAAAACTCAAACGCAATATGATGCGATGATTGATGCACAGACACTTAAAACATTTGTGTTAGACATCTGTCAAGCAAATCAAAACTGGAACATGAAAAACTTCGTGGAAGCTCAGGTTAAATACATTCGAGAAACTGTTCAAGATAAAAAAGTGCTCTTAGCATTGAGTGGTGGTGTTGACTCATCCGTTGTAGCAGCGCTTTTAATCAAAGCCATCGGCAAACAACTCGTTTGTGTGCATGTGAACAATGGTTTGATGAGAAAAAATGAATCAGAAGAAGTCATTGAAACATTCAGACCGATGCTTGAGGAAAACTTAATTTATGTTGATGCCTCAGATAGATTTTTATCTCAATTAGAGAATGAATCTGATCCTGAAAAGAAACGTAAAATAATTGGTGGCACCTTTATCGATGTCTTCGACGAAGCATCCAAGGATTTAAAAGGGATTGATTATCTTGCTCAAGGAACGATTTACTCTGATGTTGTAGAAAGTGGCACCAAAACAAATAAAGGCGTTAAATCACATCATAACGTTGGTGGGCTCCCTGAGGATATGACGTTTGAACTCGTTGAACCCTTATCCTCTTTATTCAAAGATGAAGTAAGAGCCTGTGGTTTAGAACTTGGACTTTCTGAAAGTATGGTATTCAGACAGCCTTTCCCTGGACCGGGTCTTGGGGTAAGGGTCATGGGAGCAATCACCTCTGACAGACTTCACGCAGTAAGAGAAGCGGATGCAATTCTAAGAGAAGAATTTGAAAATTACGGACTGAATAAAAAAGTATGGCAATACTTCACGGCCATACCAGAATTTAAGTCGGTGGGTGTGAAAGACGGTAAAAGAACCTATGATTATCCCATTTTTATCCGTGCCGTCAATGCAGTTGATGGTATGAGTGCTACCATTGAACCCATCGATTATGAAATACTCAATAAGATTACATCTAGAATCTTAAATGAAGTCGATAATGTGAATAGAGTCCTTTATGACCTTTCACCAAAACCGACTGCTACAATTGAGTGGGAGTAGTAACCATTTGGCCATACCAAAGCCCGAAAGTCCACTAAACAGTGGACTTTTTGAATGTTTGCTTTGGGAATGGTGGGAATAAATGCCAAGTGATGTCAAACTGATGTCAAAAAACAATTAAAATATTGCAACGTATTTTCTATTGTATCTACAATCAGTTCATTTGTCTCGTTTTAAATTTATCTTTTTAATGGTGCCTGTCATTATAAAAGTAGTGTAATAATATTCATGATTCGCCAACAAGTCATCATATAGTATACCTTCTTCTAAAGCTAAATTAACATAGTCAGTCATGCTACGCACCTCTTCGGATAAACTGATGTTAATATATGAATTAATATAATCGAGACAGGTGTTTATATAAACTAATTGAAATTTTCTTATTGAGTCCATTTCTTTACTAGAAAATTTTTCGATTTCTTGGTAATGTAAATTATTTCTTAATTTTCGATTAAGTGGAAAAAAATTTTTATCGGTAATATATTTATTAATTTCATGTAATAATTCTTTAGCAAAAGTAGTTTCCATTTTCTGTAATTCTTGTCCAATTTTTTCAATATTAATAGCTATGTATTTATATAATGTATCATTTGGATTTATTTCATTTGAACCCGCTATAATTGACGAGATAATTAGTTCAGGGAATATTAAACATGACTGAATAGCCCTATAATTAAACAAGATGAACATTTTATCTTTGTTTGTAAGTTGATTAGATAAACTGTTATTGAAAAGCAGACTTGAAGAATAGATAAATTTTTCCAATCGATAATCTTCCTCAAACTTATTTGCATTTTTTGTATGTAAGTCATTGAATTCTAGATTTTTCAAATACTCTTCGAAATTAAGTCCAAACATTGGAAAAAATAGTTCCAAAGCTGCATTCATGATACCTAGTAAAGATTCATAAGTTGGCAAATTATTTTCATGATCTAAAACAAGATTTTCAAAGTTGATATTATGTAGATTTTTATTTTGATCTACAATAATCTGCAAATCATAAATGCTACAGTCGAAATTAATCCCCATTTTATTGATTGTTTCTTTTGCCTTTGTTGATACTGAAGATTTGATTTTTAAAGATTGGTGTCTTAAGTCTTTTACTAATTTAGAAGCCTGTTCTGTAGTAAAGAATTCTGACCTATCAATGTATTGATTTCTATCGGTAAAAAAAATAAACTCTTCTACCATAATAGGCATTATTGTCATTAATGCTTCAGAAAATAATTCTATAATTGAAGCTAGCATTTATTCTAAAGATAATAAAACTATTATTAAAGTACTTGATTATGGGCAGGGGATAGATGCTAAGGATCTACCACATGTTTTCCAGCCCTTTTATAAATCAGATAAAAACAGGCCTGCCACTTATAAAGGTGCAGGCTTAGGGCTAAGCTTGGTTAGAAAGATTGTAGACTTACATGATGGAAATATAGAAGTAAAAAGTAAAAAAGATATGGGAACTGAAATATATATATTATTAAATTAATCTGGGTTTTACAACTCCATTACAAGTGTATAACATCTTAATCATAAAAGAATGATAATATTTAAAAAAAGAAAAGGTGTTATATATGAAAAAAAATAAATATCTTAAACTAGTCACAGTTGTTGGAGTAGGGGCACTGCTAGCCATATCAGCAACAATGTTCCCCGTATTAGCACAAAAAAGCCAAGTTAAAGGATTAGAAAATGCAGCGAAGGATTTGGTGCTGGACTTACCCAAAATACCAGAGTTAACCCTAGAGGAAAATGGTGAGCAGGTAGAACATAAAAATATTATAACTATGACCCAGGAGGAGGAAAAGTTTTTTGATGATCTTGTCATATTAATGCAAAAATCTACATTATTAACATCACTGGAAAGTAGGGAACTTAGTGATGAGGAGTCGGATAGGATAATTACTCTTACAAAAAAATATATAGATGGTACTATTAAAATGCAAAAAACACTCCCGATAGGAGAAAATCTAGAAAGACCATATTATACCATTGAAACAGAAATGTATCATTATCCAGAAACAGTTATGACAGATAGTGAGTTGCTCCAAATAATAGATTTCAATTATAAACGGGATATGGCATTTGAGAAGGCTTATAAGGCACATGTTAAGCAGGTTATGGACAAGTCAGATATAAAGATTCCAGAAGAAGATGCAATAAAATCTGCCAAGAACGCAATTGAAAGAATATACGGGGTTGAACTTGATAACATGGAGGCTAAATGCGCTTTTTCCACGGGTGAATCTGAGGATGATAACTACTGGAGCATTATATTTGAACCCAAGGGCTTAGATATTTTAAGAGAGCAAAATAAACTTCATTGGATATACTTTGCAAATATTGATGTTTATAGTGGCAAGGTAGGTTATGTAGATTCATATTATAGCTTACAAAAAGATGAGAGAGAAAAATCAGCAGAAACAAATCTGGAAGATATAATTGAACATAAAAAAGTAGCAGAAGAAATCCTAACTAATAAGCTAAATGCGAAAAACATTGAGTTCCAGAAGGCCTATGTTAGAAAATCTACCCAGGTAGTATCATTTAGTAAAAGCCTATATCTTGTATATAAGGCGGAAGATAAATATATAGAAATAGAGTTTTTATACGGCAGCAAGCGAATGGTATCACTATTTTTCTTTGATAACCCGGCAAAGCTTGATGAGCGAATCAATAAGTTTCAGCAGGAATCTATAGGGGATAT
>DEQB01000069.1:2851-5641 GCA_002359085.1 Erysipelothrix sp. UBA3377 | reverse complement strand
GTGACGATGACTGTTCCAGAAATTGCTTATCGTGAAACCATTCGTAAAAAAGTGGTGGGTGAAGGTAAACATAAGAAACAATCCGGTGGTGCAGGGCAATTTGGACATGTATACGTTGAATTTGAACCCGCTGATACGGATGATATGATTTATGAAACACGTGTTGTGGGTGGTGCGGTACCGCGTCAATACTTCACTGCAGTTGAAGAAGGAATCCGTGAAGCGATGCATTCAGGAATCTTGGCAGGTTATAAAGTTGTGGGTGTTAAAGCGACACTTTATGATGGTAAGTATCATGAAGTTGACTCCAAGGAAATTGCGTTTAAACAAGCAGGGCGGCTTGCGTATTTGGATGCGATGCCTAAAGCGAGTCCTACATTATTGGAACCGATCGTTGAAATTAAGGTCACAAGTCCTGAGAGTTATACAGGGGGAGTTATTGGTGACTTGAATAAACGTCGGGGTATGATTATGGG
This sequence comes from Erysipelothrix sp. UBA3377, assembly GCA_002359085.1. GTDB lineage: Bacteria > Bacillota_I > Bacilli_A > Erysipelotrichales > Erysipelotrichaceae > Erysipelothrix. Next base: position 5,165 of record DEQB01000069.1, on the reverse strand, counting down.
AATGGATGCATTGCCCAATGGTGCGCAATTGATTACGGCCGAAGTACCGTTGGTTGAGGTGGGTCGTTATCTCTCTGATTTGAGATCGATTACCCAAGGTCGTGCAACCTATACACAAACTTTCCTTCGTTATGATGTTGCGCCTGAGAATGTTGCGCAAACGGTGATTTCTCGTCGTGAAAAGGAAAATGATTAAAATATTTATTTGACGCATATCACACGATATGCGTTTTTCTTTTATGGTGTATTACTTTTGTATGATATTTATTTTTGATATAATAGTTGGCGATAGGATGGATAGTATATGAATATTAAAAAGACATTTATTTTATTGATTTTAGTGATGTTTATGGTTGGTTGTAGTTCAAGTAATGGAACCAGTCCAAACACAAATGAAGATGCTTTAAAATTTAAAGAAGAATATGAAGCATTGAACGGTACATCCAACACCAACAATGTGTTATATATGGATGTAGAGATTGCGGATGACAATCGATTCGTGTATGCGACCCAACAGGAAATCTTAGACATTCTTAATGGGGGAACGGGTGTTATTTATTTCGGTTTTCCAGAGTGTCCGTGGTGTAGAAATGCGGTTAATGTGATTGATGAAGCTGCTAAAAGTGTATCATTGGGTAAAATTTACTATATGAATGTAAGTGAGATGAGAGACACTTTGACACTGGATGACGATGGAGAGATTGTTGTTGAGGATGAGGGTAGTGAATTTTATCGTGAAGTTCTGGGACTTTTGGGTAATCATGCGCCAGTGTATCCTGGGTTGAATGATGATTTGTATCGTAGAATTTTAGTGCCGTTGGTGGTTTCGGTTGCGAATGGTGAAATCGTTTCAAGTCATATGGGTACTGTTGATTCTCAAGATAACCCTTATGAAGCGTTGGATGAAACTCAGTATGATGAATTGTTCTCTATATATAAAGATGCTTTTATTCAAGTGGTCAGTTGTGGTGTTGATTTTGAAAATCAAGATGAAGCTGGTGCTTGCTAAATTATAACCTCCGTAGGGAGGTTTTTTTATGGGGCAATAAAAAAAGGACTTCATTTGAAATCCTTTCTGTCGTTGTCCATTATTTAGCGTTTGCGTAATTTTTTGAAACAGCATCCCAGTTGATTACTTCAAACCAAGCGTTGATGTAATCAGGTCTTCTGTTTTGGTAGTTTAGGTAGTATGCATGTTCCCAAACGTCGATACCCAATAGGGGTGTTAACCCGTCCATTACAGGGTTATCTTGATTTGGTGTTGATACAACATCTAATTTGTCGCCATCAACTACAAGCCATGCCCAGCCACTACCGAAGCGAGTTGTGGCAGCTTTTGCCATTTTGTCTTTTAAGTTATCAAGTGAACCAAAGTCAGCATTAATTGCTTCAAGTAGTGCACCAGTAGGGAGTTGTCCGTTTGCAGTGGTTAATGTTTCCCAGAATAAAGTATGGTTCACATGGCCACCCACATTATTTCTTAAAGCAGTTTGAATGGCTTCTGGAGCAACACTTAAATCTTTAAGTAGCTCAACAGGATCCATTGCCTTTAGTTCAGGATGTGCTTCCAATGCGTTTAGGGCATTGTTGATATAAGCTTGATGGTGCTTTGTATGGTGAATCTCCATAGTGGTCGCATCAATTTGTGGTTCTAATGCATCGTATGCATAGTTTAGTTTTGGTAATTCGTATGTCATAATAAATTAATTCCTCCTATTTCTTTGTAACTAAACCTTACCAAAGCGGTGTATTTTTGTCCATTAAAGTGCTACAATTAATCATACAAACCAAAGAGGTGAAAACATGCAAGAATTATGTATTAAGATGTTGAATGATAGAGGGGTTAGGTTGGAAGATATCGTGGAGTGTGTTATATATCTACAAGCAGGATATAACAGTGCGATCAATCCAGAGGAAACCATGGAAGATGTTTTGAGTATTTTGGATAAAAGAGAGGTTCAAAATACCATAATGACTGGGATTGCGATTGATATTGCGGTTGAGCAAAAATCTTTCGGTAATGAACAGATCCGTGATATTATTGGTGTTGATGAGGGTCTGTATGGTATTGATGAAGTCTTGGCATACAGTATCTGTAATCTATATGGCTCGATTGCTTTAACGAACTTCGGTTATATTGACCGTGTTAAACCGGGTATTATTGGTGTTCTTAATGAAGAACATGAGGGACGTTGTAATACGTTTATAGATGATATCGTGGGTGCAATTGCAGCAGCTGCTGCTTCAAAAAGCGCACACAAAAGGAGAGATGTTTAATGAAGAAATTAATTTTGGCTTCAATCATGTTGTTATT
>DEQB01000069.1:0-2749 GCA_002359085.1 Erysipelothrix sp. UBA3377 | reverse complement strand
TTGGGACAAGATACATGTACAGCATGTCTTGCATACAAACCGACACTCGAAGAAGTTGTTAAAAACAAAGATGTAGAAATCTATTATGTTCAAATTGTTTCGACTTGGTCAATTGCGAGTAAACAAGCTGTTATTGATTATTTCGAAGAAGATTTGGGTCAAACAGTACAAGGGACACCCACAACCTACTTCATAAAAAATGGTGTGGTTGAAGATTCAGTACTGGCAGAACAGCAATACTTAACAATACTTGGTCTTTTAGAAACAAAGGGCTATGTCCAATAGTGATTATACAGTTTCGATACCGAAACTTTTGGATAGACTGGATGTCCATCCCAAATCGATTGTTATTTTAAATGTTTCAGATGATACTCCTAAAGATCAAGTAAAAGTTATTTTAAACACTGTTTTAGAATCAATTCCTGATGGCACGTTATGTGTTATTGGAGATTGTGAATTTAACACCCATAAATCTAACATCGATAACTTGGTTTCCTTAACTCAAAAAGAACGCGATGTTCTTTCTTCAAGCCACGCACTACAATTACTGGGTTTAAGACACGACAGTCATTTTTCAAATCATCCTTCCTTATCAATAGGATGTGTTGGGCATTATGCGCGATACTTAACCCGTCATCAATCTTTTGATTTTCCTTATGGTCAATCTTCTATGTTTAATGATTTGTTTTCTTTGAATGCAATCTATTTAAGCGTGGGCGAGGTTAAAAAACCCTATGCTTTAAAATATGCATATAGTGATTCAAAGGAAGTTATTGTTAGAAATGTATGTGCTTTTGAGAAAGCGTCGTATGGTTATCTTGATTTCTTAGTAAATTATGACAAACTCTATGATCTTCAGAAGTCTTTATCATTACATGAATCGGGAGATATTATCATTTATGGTGAAAAATATCCTTGGCTCATTGAACAAGTACAAGCGAAATTATGAGGTAACATTTGTTGCCTCTTTTTTATTCCCAAAAGAAAAGACGCTGGGCGTCTTAAATGTGTTTCTCAATGATCTTTCCAATGATTTCGAATGTTTCTTGGTCTTTCATTGTGAATCTGTTAAATTTTGGGGAGTCAATATCCAACACGCCATAGGGTTTGTCATCAATAAATAAGGGGATGACAAGTTCGCTGTTTGAAGCACTGTCGCATGCTACATGTCCTTCAAAGGCGTGAACATCTGGAACATTTTGAGTGGTTCTTTGGTTGATAGCGGTAATGCACACGCCTTTATCTTTGAGTCGTGTACATGCAACTTGTCCTTGAAAGGGTCCTAAAACAAGTTCGCTTTCCTTATATATATAGAAACCGACCCAATTGATGTCGTTCATGTTCATGTTGATGGCGGCAGTAATGTTGGATAGATTTGCGATTGTGTCTTTTTCGTCTTCAAGTAGACTTTCAATTTGTTTGATTAATAGATTATGGTCCATATGATAACCTCCTGTTTGAATATCATAACGTTATTTACTTATAATGTGAAGTGAAGTATTCTTTTTATGTTTTATTATATATAATAAGGATAGAGAAGTAGGTGAATGTGATGAAGGTTGAAAAATTGGTGCCGGGGCTCAGAATTATTAAAACCTCTTTGGCTGTTTTTATCTGTATGGTTTTGTTTTATGCGATTCGATATTATACGCCAACGCATGCATTGGTTGCGTGTGTCTTGATGATGAAGTCTACACCTGATGAAACGCGCTTTGCAGGGATTGATAGAATTAAGGGAACTTTATTGGGTGGTCTTATCTCTTATGGTGGGTTGTTGATCTTGGATACTTTGTCAATTGACATGACGCATTATGTTACGCCGTTGATTGTTGCGATCGGGGTGCTGTTGTGTTTGGTGGTGTCTAAAGCGTATGAACAAGGTTCGTATGTGAGTTCGATGTCTTCTGTTGTATTTATCATTACCATATTTGGTCATGCTACCTCTACGCGTAGTATTACGTTATATGTTATTGTGAGAACCTTGGAAACGTTGGTTGGTATTTTGATTGCATTTGCGGTTAATAAATTGATTACTGTAGATAGATTTGAAAAGTTTAAAGGCGTGTGAACGCTTTTTTATTATATGGACTTCAATTTCTTTCTATATAATGTATAATACTAGAGGATAGGATGTGAGTGGATGAAACCAAAAGTTGGTGAGGTGCTTTACGTTGAAACCTACAAACATAATGGCGCTACACATCGTACTTGGTCTAGTGCTACAGTGTTGGATGTTACAGAGAACATGATTGTGGCTTTGACTTATAAAGCGTGGGTAGTTGAATCGGATGGGCGTAAGTGGTTTACAAGAGAGCCAGCCATTTGTTTTTATTATAATGATCGTTGGTACAATGTGATGGCCATGATTCGTAAACGTGGGATCTTCTATTATTGTAACTTGGCATCCCCAAGTGTGTATGATGGTGAAGCGATTAAGAATGTGGATTATGATTTGGATGTTAAAGTGTTTCCGAATGGAGACTATATATTATTGGATGAGGATGAATTTTTGGATCATCAAGTGATGATGGGCTATGGATCTGAGATTGTAGACATCGTTAGAAGTGAACAACATAGATTGGTCAATCTTGTTAAGTCAAAAAGTTTTCCGTTTGCAGATGACGTTATTAATGGCTATTTTGAACGTTATTTGAGTTTGGATAAAATAGTTTGAAATTTTTTTGAAAATTAATCGTTTTGTTGTTGACAACATCCATTTGGTTTGATATTATGAATAAGCCTTGAGGGA
>DEQB01000028.1:6523-6761 GCA_002359085.1 Erysipelothrix sp. UBA3377 | reverse complement strand
AAATACCCATTTAGATTAAATTAATGTATACTTAAAACAGTATTAAGCCAAACAACAAGGGTTATGATGTTGTTTTATGTGAAGGAGTCAGTTATGAATATTGGTATTGTGGGTGCGACAGGAATGGTCGGTCAAAAAATTAGAGAAGTGTTAGCGGAAAGAAACATTGTCATTGATAATTTGTATTTGTTCGCATCACCACGCTCTGCAGGAAAAAAGATATCCTTTAAAAATCGAG
>DEQB01000028.1:703-6464 GCA_002359085.1 Erysipelothrix sp. UBA3377 | reverse complement strand
GGTAGTATTTCTGAAAAATATGTACCACTTGCGATTGAAATGGGTATTAAAGTGATTGATAATAGTTCAAATTTTAGGTTGGATGACGATGTGTTGTTGGTCGTTCCTGAAGTGAATGGGGATACGATTCAAAAGGATACGAAATTGGTATCCAATCCAAATTGTTCAACGATTCAATCCGTATATCCTTTAAAAATCATTGATGATCTGTTTGGGATAAAACGTGTTGTTTATACAACGTTTCAAGCTGTTTCGGGTGCAGGCCATGAAGGTGTTAAAGACTTAGAGACAGGGGAAGTGAACACATTTTCTAGAAATATTCAAAAGAATGTGATCCCGCAAATTGATGTATTTATGGAAGATGGTTATACCAAGGAAGAATATAAAATGATTAAAGAAACGCAAAAGATTTTGGGGAAACCTGATCTTCCGGTTACGGCCACAGCGGTTCGCGTTCCAATTGTGAATACACACGCTATCTCAATTAATGTATCTTGTGAAAATGAGGTTGATATGGATCAACTGGTTCATGCTTTTAAAACAACGCCAGGTATTCGATATGTTGCCCTACCAGACTTTCCAACTGCACAGGATGCGGATGGCAATGATGATGTTTTTGTGGGGAGATTGAGAAAGGATTATAGTATTGATCATGGTATAAACCTTTGGGTTGTCGCTGATAATATTCGTAAAGGGGCCGCTACCAATACGGTTCAAATACTGGAATCGATGATTAAAGTACATAACAATTAAGGCTCGTTGCGTAAGATTTTAGAGGAAGCAACACTGAAATATAAGGGTTGTGCGTAGAGTTTGTGAAACGTTGACGTAATTTGTGTAATTTTCTTTGTGAAATTTGTTAAGTACTGCACAAGCGATATTTATGTGTTCGTAATCGATTGTTTTTTTTGATAAAAACTTAAAATTTAATAAATAATACGTCAAACATCCACTAAATAGTGGGTGTTTTTATGTTTGTAACATTTTTAACTAAAAGATGAAAGTGGTTACTTTGTGGTGTGGATTAATGTTTATACTTTATTTGTATTTTTTATACACTCAGAAGTCTTGTGTTTCACGTCGATAAGTTATTGCACAACGAAATGAGATAAACTATAATATTAAAGAACAATATGGTTTCGATATGGGATGTGCTTTGTTTAACTAGGTATTAAATAAAACATATCTTTGTTTGATGCTTATAGGGTGCTTGTTTAATATAAGGGGCATTCGATAAGTGTTAAACAATCATCAACCATTAGAAGGGAAAGAATTTTATGAAAAAATTTTTATCGGATTGGATTTTTCAGTTAATTGCGTATGTGATCTTTATGACATTATTCGCAGCGTTATTAAGTGGAATGAGTTCATTACCTATGAGTCAATTGATTGCGGGAGCATCCAGTAACATCGCTTATTCAATGATGCTTGTGGGGTTGTTTATTGCATCAAGACCACGTTTCTTGGAGAAACATGTAGGGATGCCTAAGATGTATGAAATTCATGCATTGATGACTGTACTTGCAGTTATCTTAGTAGGAATTCATATTGTTGTTTACTGGCAAGGATTTGGCGCAATATTTAGAAGTGCTACAACAACTTACGGATATATCGCATTTGCTGGTATGCTTGGAGGTCTCTTAACAGGATCGCTTTCATTATCAGGTATGTTTATCAATAAGAACAAAACATTGAGAACATGGAAAGAAAAAGTATTTAACCGTGAAGCTGCATTATGGATTCACAGAATTTCAGCACTTGTTGCAATTCTTGGTACATACATGCAAAACTACGAATTGCCTTTCTTAAGAGCTAATAAATTATACATGGCTGTTTTAACATTCTGGACTGTATTAATTGTTGGTTACTATGCATGGTGGAAATTAAGTACAACACTCTTACCTAAATATGTTGTGAAAGATATTTACTTGGCAACACCATCACTATGGGTATTAGAATTTGAACCAAAAAATGGTAAATTAAAAGACTATACACCTGGAGATTATTTCTTCATTCGCTTTAAAGGTGGCGCAAACATTACGAAAGAAGCGCATCCATTCTCAACATCAAGTGCCATTACCAAGCTCCATGATTCATCCATTGAATTCATGATTAAAGAAGCCGGTGACTGGACCAGTGCATTGAAGAACATTAAAGTTGGAGATGTCGCAACACTTGAAGGACCTTATGGAAACTTCTATCCACAAGAAGTACGTGAAGCAGATAAGCCTTATGTTCTATTCGGTGGTGGTATTGGTTTAACACCTGTATTGAGTATCTTAAGAAGTGAAGCAGATAAAGGTTCACAAAGAAAGATTCATCTTGTATGGGCTCTTTCATGGGAACACGATATGTTCATGTTGGATGAATTGGATGGTTATAAAGCACAATTCCCTAACTTTACATATGACGTAATTTTCAGTAATGAAGAAGTTGAAGGATATCCATACGGATTTATCTCTGGACCATTCTTACAAGAGATTGGCGTTTCTGAAATCTATCAAGAAGCAACATTCTTTATCTGTGGACCAGATGTTATGATGAATGCAAGTAAGAACGTATTATTAAACGAAGGCGTTCCTGCAGAAAACATTTACGTAGACGAATTCGGATTTTAATTTCAACAATCGAAAGGAGAGTAAAAATGGGACATAAAACAGAAGGATTTATTAAATTGGTCGTTGGCTCAATCGTAGCGGGCTTCCTTGTATTGGTACTATTTGTAGATTCAGTAACTTTTAAAGATTTTGGTAAAAAGGATGAAGAATCAGACTTTGATATCAGTGAAGTTGCTGATGGCGTATATAAAGGCAGTGCTGTTGGACACAATGGTGGTGACCTTGTTGTCGAAGTAACAGTAGCGGGTGGTAAGATTACAAAAATTGATGTAATCAGTCATACTGAAACTGCTACAGTTACAGATCCAGCATTTGAACAAGTATCCGCTTCAATTATTGAAAACAACAGTTTGGATGTTGATTCAGTATCAGGAGTAACTGTTACATCAAATACAATTAAAGAAGCTGTTAAAAATGCTTTAACAGGTGAAGCAACTGATGACGAGTCAGGTGCAACTGAAGGTGCTGACAATGAGGTAGTGGATCAAACAGATCTAAACTATGAAAACGGTGTTTATGAAGGTGTAACAACTGGACATAACGGTGGCGACCTTGTAGTACAAGTTACAGTTGAAGGTAATAAAATTGTTAAAGTAGAAGTACTTGAACATACTGAAACTGATGGTATTGCAGATCCAGCATTTGATACAGTACCAAACGCAATCGTTGAAAATAACGGTTCAAGCGTTGATACAGTATCGGGTGCAACTGTAACATCAAAAGCAATCCAAAAAGCCGTAGACAATGCGCTTGAAGGAAAATTAATCGACTAATTAAACGCATTAAACCCCTGTATTATATTCTATGTAATATTGGGGTTTGTTTTTATGAAAAAGGGGTGAGTTATTATTTTAATTTTTAAGACTAAAAGAAAGGGAGCTTTAGCGGCTTCACTATTCTTCATGGCCATTCATTCAATGAATACGGTCTTCTTATCATTTATTATTAGTAACAGTATTACAGCTGCAACGCAGAGTTCCATGGAGATGTTTGTTAAGTATGCCATCATTGGGATTGCAGGATTTGCGATCTTTATGTTGGTGGGAATTTGCATGGTTTATTTTAAAACAAAGGTCGTTGAAGAACGAAACATGGCGGTTAAATCTACCATGATTGAAGATCTTGTGTATCACTCGGATAACATCAATGACCATTCAAAGGATTTATCCTTTATGACCAACGACTTAAAGCAACTTGAAACAAAGGGCTTTGAAGCTGAATATACGATTATTAATTTCATTCTTACATTTTTCTTCGCGATCAGTGGTGCGTTTTCTTATGATAGTTTGACGACTGTTGCATTCATTGTGGGGACTTTAATGGCAGTGTTAATTTCATTGACATTCCAAAACAGTATTAGAGAAACTTCTAGAAAATGGTCTTTATCCAACGCGCGTTATACAAACCGTCTTAAAGATTATTTCAAAGGCATTGAAACGGTGCGTACCTATCAGGTTGAAGGATTGGTGACTGATAAAGCCATTGATGATGCTCAAAACATGGAATCATCTTTGCGCTCAATGAGTTTTACAGTTGAAAGAACCAATCAGATTATCTATATATCTGTGATGGTATTTGGATTGTTGATGCCTTTTGGCGTGGGGATTTTTAGAGTCATTCAACATGGATTGGCACTTGCTAGCTTTATTGCCATTGTTCAATTGTCAAATTCTTTGAGAAGTCCAGCGCTTCAAATTACGCAGTTAATTAATGGTTATGCAACAACCCGTAATATCAGAGAAAAGTATTTGAATACTTTGGAGAAAGAAGTGGATCATGTTTCTAAAACATCAACCAGTTTTGAATCCTTGAACTTAAAGGATATTACCGTTAAGTTTGACAATGAAGTCTTGTTTGAGAACTTAGATCTAGAGATTAAAAAAGGTGATAAGATCTTGATGGTTGGACCTTCAGGAATTGGTAAATCAACCTTATTAAGAGTCATTCAAAAGTCCTTACCAACCAGTGAGGGCACGTATGTTTATAATGGTGCAGTTCAGGATGAAGCGGTAGATGGACGTTTTAGTTTGATTCGTCAACATCCCTTAATCTTTGATGACTCGCTGGTTTATAACATTACTTTGGGTGTTAATTACAGTGATGAAGCCATTGCGGAAGCAATCAAAGATGCGCAATTGGAAGATGTTGTGAATGAGAAGGGCTTGAATTACCGTGTTGGTGAAAGTGGTAAAAACTTATCCATAGGGGAATTACAACGTATAGAAATTGCCAGAGCTTTGATCACAAAACGTGATATTATCTTGGCTGACGAGATTACCTCTGCCTTGGATACAAAGTTTGCGGATAACATTCGTGAGATGTTGTTGGCTTCACCATATACAGTGGTTGAAGTTGCGCATAAGATTGATGAATCTGAGAAATCCAAATATACCCATATTTGGGACGTTGAAACATTTAGAAAATAATATTAAAAACCATACTTAAAAAAGGCAATCAAAAATAACTTGGGTTTTCTCAAGTTATTTTTTGATTGCCAAGAGTAGAACTATCAGTCTGTATAATTATTTATTGCAAAAAATACAAGTGTTTTAATGAACACCATGTTCTAAAGAGGAGCGAATCCTTCTTTTCATGGTAAAGATGATTTTATCAGGCGAAATGCTTCACCAGATATTCTTTAGGCAATATTTGAAATAAATGTAATCACCAGAGATTTTTTTAATAATTAGGCTCTGTTAAAGTTAGTTGTTGATAATTGATTTTAAAGAACGAATGTTCTATAATTCAGCTAACTACATTAGGGTTGGTGATGATTGTGAGAGCGACTGAAATCCTTAAAGCCATTCAAAAACTAAATCCCGCAGAGAAGCACAGATTGCGTGAATATTTAATTGATGCACTAAGAGCATCAAGTTCGACTGGAACCGTTCTTCACGAAATATCTGAACGTAAGAATAAGAATGGGTATGAATGTCCTGATTGTACATCAGAACATATTGTTCGCTTCGGTAAATATACAACAATCGTTGATGGTGAAGAAGTTAAAAAGCAACGCTATCGCTGTAAGGCTTGTAAAAAGACATTTACCGACCTCACAAATACAGTTCTCTATCGAACTCGTCACCTTAACCAGTGGATTAAATTTATTGAGTGTATGATTGAAGGTTATTCTCTTCGGAAGT
>DEQB01000028.1:0-515 GCA_002359085.1 Erysipelothrix sp. UBA3377 | reverse complement strand
GTTCAGCAAAGAAACGTGGCATAAGTAATGAACAAGTGTGTGTATTAGTTGCAAGAGACCGTGACAAGACCACTATTTCGCAGATATTAGGTATGGGTAGATTAACGAAAGTACAGTTAGATAAAGCCATCGGGCATAAGCTTTCAAATGAAAATATACTATGCACGGATTCTTGGCGTGCATTTAAAACATATGCTGCTGAAAAGGGAATGGATATTTACCAATTCAAGTCCGATGGTAAAATTCGTACAAAGGGGCTTTACCACATCCAGAACGTGAATAATTATCATAGAAGACTAAAAGGTTGGATACAACGATTTAATGGTGTTGCGACCAAGTATTTAAACAATTACCTTGCTTGGTTTCAGGTCTTAGAAAGTATCCAACATCAAAGAAATGAAGTAACAATGAATGATTTGATAATCAGAGGGAATTTAGTACAGAATCCAGAAACTTATGATACAATTAGGTTAACTAAATTTGCTGTTTAAACACTGTTTCTTATTCAACTAACG
>DEQB01000067.1:6787-6930 GCA_002359085.1 Erysipelothrix sp. UBA3377 | reverse complement strand
TCTGTACTAAATTGACCATCACGCGTGCGGGGGACTCTTAGATTAATGGTTCCTATTCGAGTCGTTAAATCTCTTTCGTAATACCCATTTCTTTGAGAAATACGATGTTCGTTTCTTTCATAAGGGTCTACATTACAATATTC
>DEQB01000067.1:0-6641 GCA_002359085.1 Erysipelothrix sp. UBA3377 | reverse complement strand
TACCCTTTCTATATGTTTTTTGTCAAATACATTATAGCAAATGGGTAACCTTATGACTTTTTTTACTTTTACACAATTATATGGACTTTATCTTATCAGTTTTTAGAGCTACACAGCTTTTTGTTCCGTTATATTTACTTATTGATTAACAATAATGAATCAATTTAATGAGAGCACAAAGTGCTAATTAGGAAAAATAAAGTACCAGTGGTAGCTTGTCTGGTACTTTAATAGTTCTATGGATGAAAGATCTAATTTAGGCACATGCGGATAGTTGAATTCAACTTGTTATTTACTTAGGGAGATTATTCTCCGAATAAATAAAAATCATTAATATTCTTGTGTTTCGATTGAAGTACTGAATGGTTCCATACCTATCGGTAAATCAGAATATGTACAAATTCCTTTTTCTTGGGTAGAAGATATGTTCCCCCATATTCCGACATTGACTTGTACTTGTGCAAGTGTGCCATGTACATTTAGTGAAACTAATGTTGCATTAGAAACAGTTGCTATTTTTCTTGTAACACCAGTATTAAAATTATATGCCCATGATGCTGTTGCGGTTACATTTGGAGCATTGCTTGGTAAAGTAAAGTGTTGTTTAGTCCATTGAGTACTACATATTCTCCAACGATCTGTTGATTTTATTACATGTATATCTTCTGCATATACCCCAACAAAATTTACTGCTGATATGAGTAGAACAAGCGTACATAAAAATATTCTCTTAAGATGATTCATATATATCCTCCTTTTCATCTTGTTAATTAAATGCTATCATGATTGTATCATTGATGCAAACGCATACATTTTAAACCGAATATTAACTAAAGGGAGGTAGGTTATGTTTGAGATCAAATTGGGAATTCAAGCACTTTTACGAAATCGCAAACGTACAATCACCACACTGAGTCTTATGAGTTTGTTGATTGTATTTATTGTGTTGATTAATGTTTTGTTGTTTTCTAACAGGGCCACCAATGATCTAAGGTTAGAGAAAATGTACGGTGCTTGGACGCACGCTTTTTTAGACAAAGACCAGTTTGATACTTTCGAAAAAATTGGGACCTACCACAAGGGGTCTGATTCTGTAGGTAGTTTTGATAAAAATATGTTTGAACTTTCTAATTTTGAGTACTATAAAGGACGAGCACCGCTTCATAAAAATGAAATAGTGGTCACATTGGACAGCCTCAATATGCTGGGTATTGATTATGAATTAAATCAATCGGTAGATATCGATGGACATCAGTACCAAGTCGTGGGAATCATTTATGATTATCACTTGGATTGGATATGGATCGAAGAAATCAATTATCCAACAATTATTACCACAGGAATAACTTCTGGGGACCTTATTTATTTTGGAAAAGCAAAAGCATTGACCCCGTTTTATGAACTTAATGATTATTTAGAGATAAACACGCATGGTTATCCATATATTTCAAGTGATGGACAGGTGTACCGAGTGCGCAGCGATGAAACTGACGCAATGAATCTGCATTCATTGAAGTTTACTCAGCTCATATTGATCATAACGATAATGGTCGTATCAGTTATTTTTAAACTAAATTCTGATTTTTACCAAAAACGATTTGATCTACTTTCTCAACAAGGAATATCAAAATTGGGTCTTTTCAGATATGTGCTTCCACAACTAATCTTATATACTTTATGGGTTCCTTTGATATTTTACCTTATCCCCATGCTTTTCGAAAACTTGTTTTCTTTCAATCCAGATCTACGCTATGATAATAACTTAAATAATCTCTCGTATGCATGTGTTCGTATGAAGTATGTTGTTTTGATACTACTTATAGTTACTTTCATTTCTGAAAAATATAATTTAGAGTCAAAACTTTCATTCAAATTCATACAGATCATTCTGGTTTTCGTTATTTTCTTTTCAACCGTATTTATGGTGACTCCTAAAACGACGGTCTTTTATGAAGAACGTTTGCCACTTTGGAGAGAATATGAAACGGTATGGGAAATAAATTTAAACTATAAAGGGGATGGGTCGTGGGGCTCCTTCAAAGGATTTTGGAATACGAATTTATCCTTTGATGAAGAAAATAATGAATGGTCACAGTATTTGAACTATGATCAACGTTGGGTACCGAAAGATTTTGAGATGCTTCTTGAACATCCAAAGACACAATATTTATTCTATTGGAATCGAATGTTTCTTGAAACGGTGGATCAAATGATTCCACATACCACAGTTAATTACTTTGATGAAGTGACTCTCCGTGAATTAGAATGGTACGGTAGCCAATCAGATCAATTTAAAAAAGGACATAGCTTTCATATTATTTCTGTTGAAGATGATTTTGAGATAAGGATTGGCTCTACCGTTTTATTTAATGGGATTCCATTCACTTATGAAGGTGTCATATCTCCTCATGACTCTACAGAATATGGACATCACTTCTCAACAGGATTATATATTTCAGAAGCAGGTGCGAAGCGCCTGGGTTTTCCAACGGAAGACTATAATATGTTTCTGGTAGGTGTCGAGAAAATGCGTGACTTCTTAGAGTATGATACATTGGTGAGACGTGTGTCTCAAAGGGCAATCCTTAATAATAGTCGTGTCAATGTTGAGCGGGGGATTCGCAATGAACATGGAGTTACATTGTTCATTATGTTGGAGGTACTGGTTCAATATGGTCTGGGATTGGCAATTTTATCACTGCTCTTCCTTCAAAGTCTCATGTTCAAAAGAAAGACAATGGCCATCTATCATTTTTTAGGAGAATCAAAGAAGAAAATGATGTTTAAAAACTCAGTCACTTTCATTGTTCCTGCCTTCTTTGGAGTCTTACCCGCAATACTTATGCGTAGTAAGATGGAAATTAGAACAGATAGTCTCATTTTTGCGTCATTACTTGGATTTTCATTTATTGTGTTATTGTGGGTTCTATGTATAATAATCCACTTGTATTATTTAAAAGGAAGCTTATTTGAACTATTGGACGAAAGGGAGTGAATGTATGTTGAAAATTGAGGACTTAAAGAAAAATTATGGTCCTGTTCAGGCGTTGCGGGGTGTGTCTTTAGAGATAAAGAAAGGTGAGTTTGTTTCCATCATGGGAAAGAGTGGTTGTGGGAAATCAACCTTATTACACTGTATGTCAGGAATTTTGAAACCGACTTCGGGAACAATTAAATTTAATGATCAGTCTTTGTTTGTTCTAAGTGATGATAAACGTGCAAAGATTCGCCGTGAATCAATGGGTTTTGTTTTTCAGTTTTTTAATTTGATTCCTGAATTAACGGTGAAAGAGAATATTCTATTACCAATTAAGTTAAATAGGATGACACTGGATGAAACATACTATGAGCGTCTCGTTTCTGAATTGGAGTTGGATGACTTTTTGAATCGTGTGCCTTCTACTTTAAGTGGGGGTCAACAACAACGGGTGGCGATGGCCCGAGCGTTGATACATAGACCAGAGATTGTATTTGCGGATGAGCCGACAGGTAATTTGGATGAGACAACCTCTAATGAAGTCATTGAGTTATTATTGTCACTTCAAAAGACACTGAATTTAACTTTGGTGTTGGTGACACACGATAAAGATATCGCAGACTATGCGAGTCGTATGATTACCATGCGCGATGGCTTTGTTATCTGAAAGGCAATTAATGATTGACAAGGCCAAGTATATTTTATAAGATTTGGATAAAGAGGGAGGTATTCATTATGGGATTTTGGGATGATATGGCCCGTGAATCATCGATATCGTCAGGTTCAGGTAGAAATCTACCTTATGTTGTAATGCAAGTGACACTCAAGGAGAAATTTTTAGGTACAGGATCAGGTAACTTAAGTGAGTTGGAAGATGTGATCAATGCACAAGTTTTAAAAGGATATAGACTGCATACGATCACCACATCAAATGGTGGGAGTAAAGGATTTGGTGGGGGAGACCGCATTCAAGCAACGTTAGTTTTTGAGAAACTATAATCTATTACTAATTGTCTATTGTGACCTACGCAAAGATATAACGAGGTGTTTTCATGAATAAAATTGAACGTATCTATAAAATGCCTGTGAGTAATGTGTATCCACACTATATTTCGAAGGCGATCAGAAAAGGGCGTACCAAAGAAGAGGTCGACGCACTTATTTTTTGGTTGACTGGGTATCAAAAAGTTGAACTTGAACGCATCCTTGAAGAACAAGTTGATTTCGAAACTTTCTTTAAGGATGCGCCTTTTTTGAACCCGAATAGACATTTAATTACAGGGGTTATCTGTGGGATTCGTGTTGAAACTATGGAACCTTCATTGATGCAAGAAATACGATATCTTGATAAGATTATTGATGATCTATCGAAAGGTAAATCAATTGATAAGATAAAGAGAGAATACTAATACTTAAACTGAAAAGTATTCTTTGAATTTTATAACTTGTAATTAATTTAAACAGAGGATTTCATGAATTTAATTACTGTGATCATTATGATAATGTATAATATTAAAAATGGGGGTGACCATCATGTTCCAAATAGCAATCGTCGAAGATAATTCTCACATAAGAGAAAACATTTATGAAAATCTGAATCAGGCTTTATTTTCGGATAATTTAGAGTATAAAATTCTTCAATTCGATTCCGCTGAATCTTTCCTAGCGAATACTTGTGATATAGTTATTAATTTGTTGATACTGGATATTCAACTTCCCGAAATGGATGGAATTGAATTGGCGAGAAGAGTTAATTCCCAACAACCCAATGTAGTAATTTTCTTTCTAACCTCATATGAAGGATACATGAAGAATGCTTTTGGAATAAATGTAGATCGTTATATATTAAAATCTGAGTATAAAGATGTTCTATCGAAAGAAGTGAAAAGGATTGTTTATCAATTCAAAGAAGAGAAAACAAAATCATTCAACACTCCTAAAGGGGTCGTCCATATTCAATTAAACCAAATTGCCAGTATTGAAATGATTGGTCGAAATCCCATCATTACATTATTATCTAATGAGACAATTTCTTTAAGTGCAACGAGCTTAAAGTCAGTTTATCGTTTCATAGATAATCCTCATTTTCTTCAAGTTAACAGTGGTGTTGTCGTTAATATGAAATATATAGATGTTTTCAATCGGCAAAACATTCTCATGTGCAAGATAAACAAATCGTTCGCTGTGTCGCGTCGTTACTATAATGAGTGTCGATCTCAGTTTGAAAAGTATTTGCTATCGGGAGATCGCTTATGAATTCTGAGTCATTTAGTATATTTTTAGAGCTGTTATTTTGTTTGATCGATGCTGTTTTATTATACCGTTTTGCATGCATTTTTATGGATTTAAAATATGAAAGTAACAGGTTGAATATTGCACTCATAATTTTGACAGGAATTGCATCCTTCGGGCTATCCTTCATGTCTCACTACTCAACATTTGGAACCATTTTATTACTAGTTTCTATTATGACTTATATCTATCTGACATTTGACTCGAAACCGTCTTTAAAGTTGAGCATCGGTTTTTCTTACTATATTTCTTTAGGTATCGTGACTTCAATGATTGCATCATTATTTTCATTGTTTATCAACACAGACCTCAATTATATCCATCAAAACATTGTGGTTAGAGCAATCGTTGGGTTATTAATAAAAATTACTTACTTTATATTTGTAAAAGGAATTCGTATCGTTTTTAAAAAGAAAACTGTCTCTAACTTTTTAAATTCAATGAGTATACAATTTTTCTTCTTTGCATCATTTATGGTGTTATTGATCCTTTTCGAATATTTGTTTTTACAAAATCACTTACATGCTAATAATGATAGTATTTATTACATCGTATTCGTTTTTGGTACCGTATTTTTCATAGTCGTAATATTCATTCTTGAACACTATCGTAATAAAACGAAAATTGCCTTATATGAGCATACAATCCAAGAAATGCGACTAAAAGAAGACAACGAAATTAGAAACCTTGAACATTCAGTTACAATTATGAATCTAAAGCATGACCTTAGCAATCATTTGGTTTCAATAACAAATTTGATTGAAAATAACAAAAAGGAAGCGGCGCTAAAGTATATTGAAAGTATTTATTCAACCAATGCAATGAGACACTATGTTGATTCTGACAATGATACGATCAATGCTTTACTGAACCATAAAATATCAAAATTTCCTGAAATATACTTCAAATTAAGATTAGATATTGCGGATTTTCGTTTTGATCCAAAGATTCTCACCGTTATCTTAGGAAATGTTATTGATAATGCAATTGAGGCAGTAAATGAAGTTCCTGAATCAAACAAAGAAATAGAAATTACAATAAGTGAGAACTTACAGTTCGGTAAGATTGTGATAATAAACCCGTATCAAGGAGAGATAAAAATCTCTAAGGGTAGATTGCTATCAAAAAAACGAAAAAACAAACACGGTTTAGGATTGATAAGCGTTAAAAATGCATTAGAAGCATGTGACGGGAAAATCGAGTATTCTACTGAGAATCAAGTATTTCGGGTCGCAATTCTTTTGCCAAAAAGCTAGTTTCACATTCTGAGATGCACAATTCACATAATGAATCCTTTCTTGCTTACAAGTGTCTTATAATATACATGGTGATGAATATGGAACGTTTTGCAATTTGGATAAGTAATTATTTA
>DEQB01000096.1 GCA_002359085.1 Erysipelothrix sp. UBA3377 | reverse complement strand
AAATAAAGAAAAAAGAATCCGTCATGGATTCTTTTCTTATGCTTCATCACTTTCTTCTTTCACAAAGAAACTAAAGTTATACAATTCTGACTTCTTACCAAACTCTTCGTTAATATATTCAACTCCTAATTTTTCAATCAGCGTTTTTCTACCAGAGAATAGGTTACTACCCAAACCCAAACGGTCACCTTGAATTTCTGCACCCAATGACGCAATAGTCGTTGGGAACATATCCAGTGCAGAGAAGTTTCGGTTTACCAATACGTCATCTTCAACTTCAAATGGTAAATTAAGGAATGTATTATACATTCTCTTTTCAGCTTCAACACTTTGACTCAAGAACTCATTGTTCATGGTTTCATGATCACCCGTTAAAATAACGGTAGTGTTTTCATAGAAGTCCTGTGCTTGAAGCCATGTAACAAATTCAATGATTTTTAAATCAGAACAAGCAATGGCATTGGCGTAATCAGAATCATAAGGTAGGGCACACGTCTCATCCACATATCCTTTTGGATAATGAGTATCCACAGTTAACATTGTGAAGTTAAAAGGTTCATTACTTTCAGAGATTTCCAATAATTTTGTTTTAGCAACATCAAATAACTTCAAGTCTTCCATGCCCCAAAATACATCATAATCCTCTGGAATGTAACCCACTTCTTTTAAATAGTTTGTATCATAAATTTCATAGTTACCATGGGTTTCGAAATAAGAAAGGCGACCCCCAAAGTTCGCATCACTTCCCATTAAGAAATAATTGGCATAGCCATTATTTTCTAAGATTTGACCCAAGGTTGTTAAACCGGGTAAGAAGTGTCCATTTTTACCATAACTGTTATTCTTCAAAGGCACATTAAGAGGTACCCCACTGGTTTGACCCACAAGACTTGCGACCGTCCATGTCATCCCTTTAAGGTGTTGAAATCCCCCAAAGGATTCATGATGACTAAAGGATACGTTCTTTTTAGCAAGTGCTTCAATATTGGGAATCAAGTTTGTGACTTCCCCATCGATTTCAATATCACTAAAGTTTGTATTCATTGATTCCAAGACAATATAGATAAGGTTACGTTTCTCTTGAGGGAACGAAATCTCAACGTCATTAGGATCCACGTAGTTCAGTTCGTACAAGTATGTGGTTTCTTGTGAATTAAAAATATAACCCGATACATTGAATTGTTGGTTTAAGAATAAAGCCAATAAGACTGTCACAACCACGATTTTTGACGCCGACTTTGACATAAATTTCGGAGTCTTCACAAAGTATTTAATGTTGTTGAGCCAGTTCCAACTGTTAATTTTTGTTTCAAATTTCTTATAAATAATATAGATCACAAACCATATCACATACGTGACAAGGATCCTTGGAATTGCGAATTTAAAGTAATCACTAACGGCACTTAAATCGGCTCCCGCCCCATCGCTATTGAATAAAAACACGATTTGTTCAAGGTCCATATGTCCAAAGCTGTTAAAAATATATGTGGGCAAACACACGATAAATAAAGCAATCGTAATTAATATAAATCTCATAATTTTCTTAAAGTTTTGCATATATGTCACCTCCTAAATTGAATTGATATTATATGTGATTAATTTAATGAATGCAAGGTTTACCCATAATATACCATAAAAAAGGATGAACAAATTCATCCCTTATGACTCAATTTTCTTAACACTGTTCTTAACAATTAAATCGCCTTTGAAAACTTTACTTTCCATCTCATGGGTTTTACCTTCAACATATTCCAGTAAGTTTTGAGCCGCAACTTTACCCAATTCACTTTTTGGATGATCAATACCCGTAAGGTGGACCTTGGTCATACCACTCAGTGAAGAATTATCATGGCTCACAATTGAGAAATCTTCTGGAACACTGTAACCCTGTTGCCAAATGATGTTCAAGAGTTCAATCGCTACTTTATCGTTATAACACACAAAACCCGTAACCTTCTTGTTTTTCACAATCGGTGTGGCTTGGTTTTGAAGCACTTTTAATAATGTATCCGTTTCATAGATTAAAACCTGATCCGATACATATTCAACACCATATTCATAGCAGGCTTGAATATATCCGCGCAGACGCTCTTTACCCTGTCTGTCATCGACTTTGAAGATACCACCTATTTTCGTATGTCCATTATCAATTAAATGCTTAGTAACGCTATACGAGGCTTGGAAGTCATCCATCCCAACCATGGGCACTTCAATTTCTTCATAGCGTGCGTTAATCATCATAATGGGAATGCCCATTTCTTTTAAATGTAGATACAGACCAATATTGGGATTATAGTATGCACTCTTGGTTGGTTCAATAATAAGGCCATCCACATTTCTATTGACCATCATTTCAATGGCACGTTTTTCCATCTCTATCTCATTATTGGTACTGGTTAAAATCATTGAATATCCTTGATCGGTTAATTCCTTCTCAATACCGCGAATAATGGTAGGAAAAATATAGTCTGAAATATAGGTGGTGATAACACCAATTTCTTTATTGCGACCATTTTTAGAAACATCTGAAACAAAAGACCCAGAACCTTGTTCTTTATAGATAAACCCCTGGTTTTCCAAACGACTGAGTGCCGTACGAACGGTATGTCGACTGACTTCAAATTGTTCTTGAAACTCATGTTCAGAGGGTAGACGATCTCCGGGTTTCAGATTTTGATCCTTGATCATTTTTTTAATTTCAAATTGTAACTGTTCATGTTTACTTTTAAAGGTCATATTCAATCACCTCTCTCTGTAGCTATTTTAACACGAAAATGTGATTTTAGAAAACATTCGTAAAGAAAAGAAGTAAGTTTGGATTTTGTATGATTTAAACCATACCATTCCTTACTTACTTCTTTAATTAAATTCATTATTTAATGACGATAGTTTCTACATCCAACATACGTGCCCAATCAACAATTTGATCCGTTGTTAATGAGAGAGATGCGACTGTATGGTGTCCGCCACCCTCAGTGATCCACGCTTTAACACCTTCCTTAAAGTTTGGCTTGGGTGTCCACATAACGCGTGCTACAGGTAGTTTAGGTGCAGCTTCACTGGGTGTGAAGGCTTCAATTTCATTGACTAAGATTTTGAAGTGTGTACCAAAGTCAGCCACAGATACCGCAATCCCATCACCGGATGTACCATCAAATACAAGACGTGCTGGATCTTCCTTATCACCAATTGATAAAGGTTCTACCACAATACGTGGTTTACGATCTGAGAAAGTAGGATCCACTTCTAACATGTGTGATTGTAAGATTGCTTCATTTCCAGATGACAATTCATACGTATAATCCTCCATGAATCCAGTTTGTTTATTGTGGCTCATGATTTTCATGAATCGAGACAATGCAGCTGTTTTCCAGTCACCTTCTCCCGAAAATCCATAACCCTGCTCCATCAAACGTTGCACCGCTAATCCCGGTAACTGTTTCATACCATGTAGGTCTTGGAAATTTGAACTGAATGCAGTATAGTTTCCAGCTTCTAAGAAACGCTTTAAAGCAATTTCATAACGTGCTTGAACTTTTACGGATTGAGTCCAGTGTGCTTCATCATTATTTCCATAATCAAATTCATATAAATCTTTATAGGTTTCAAATAAAGCATCGACTTCTGCATCACTTACAGCATCGATGACTTCAACCAAATCGCCCACTCCGTAGTAATCAACGTACCAACCAAATTGAATTTGTGCTTCAACTTTGTCTCCATCGGTAACAGCGACATCCCGCATGTTATCTCCAAATCGCGCTACTTTAATGTTGAATCCTTCATTGTAGGCAACAGCCATGTCCATCCAACGAGATACTGCTTCTTGAACATCATCATTTTTCCAGAATCCCACAACGATTTTATTGTTCTTTTGTAAACGAGCATTGATATGACCATATTCACGATCACCGTGTGCTGATTGATTTAAGTTCATGAAATCCATATCGATGGTTGACCAAGGAATGCTTTCATTAAACTGAGTTGCTAAATGCAAGAGTGGTTTTTGTAGAAGTTGTGTTCCACGAATCCACATTTTTGCGGGTGAGAAGGTATGCATCCATGTAATCACACCGGCCACTTCATCACGATAGTTAATTTCTTTCATGACAGTGGTAATTGATTCAGCATTGACACCCAAATCTTGAAGTACGATTGGGTATAAAAACTTACCACTTCCATTCAATGCATCCACCATTTGTTGCGCATGGGCTTTTACTTCAGCCAAAGCATCATCTCCGTAGAGGTCTTGTGCCCCTACTACAAACCAAAATTCTTTTTTACTTGTAACTAACATCATTTTACTCCTTGTCCATAATAAGCATCTTTACCATGTTTTCTTAAATAGTGTTTATCTAAGACGCGTTTAGGTAAGGCTTCTACATCTTCATTCAAACGCTTTGTGTAATAATTCATCTTACAAACTTCTTCCAAGACAACCGCATTCACAACGGCTTCGTTTGCGTCTTTTCCCCAAGTAAATGGACCATGTCCATTCAACAATACTGCCGGCACATCCATCACATTCAAGCCTCTTTCCTTAAAGGTTTCAATGATCACATTCCCCGTATTGCCTTCATAATCCGTATCGATTTCTTCTTGTGTTAGAAATCTTGCACATGGAACTGAACCATAGAATGTATCCGCGTGGGTCGTTCCATATACTGGTACATCCAATCCTGCTTGCGCCCAAGAGGTTGCCCAAGGCGAGTGTGTGTGCACAATCCCTTTGATCTCTGGATATTCTCGATAAAGTGCCGCATGTGTTTTCGTATCAGACGATGGGTTAAGATCCCCTTCAACCACATTGCCTTCAAAATCGCACACTACCATATCAGCAGGCTTTAGTGTCTCATAACTCACACCACTGGGTTTGATTACAAACAATTGTTTCTCATGATCAGCCCCACTGACATTCCCCCAAGTATATTTAATTAAATTTTGTCTTTGAACTTCCATATTGGCTTCATAGACCTTTTGTTTCAATGCTTCTAACATATGCCTCCTATGAAAAGCTTTTTATGGCTTCCTTTTCAATTTCCAATCCTTTTTCATATCGCTTCACATATTCACGATACGTTTCGATATCTTTTTCATGGGGTGTATATGAAATGGTTTCAACACCCTTAAATACTTCATTGTCCAAATATGCGTGCAGTGTTTGTGACGCTGACTTCAACATATATTGACTCAAAAGCGCCATACCCCAAGCACCACCTTCAGATGCGGTATCCATTAAAGTAACGGGACTCTCAACTGCGTTGGCCACAATGTGTTGTGCCACACCCTTAGTTTTGAAAATACCGCCATGACCCACAATAGAATCAACACGTACATCTTCATCAAATAATATTTGCATACCGATATGTAAGGTTGCGAATGCACTGTCAATATGAGAGCGCATAAAGTTCGCAAATGTAAAGTTCGCATCCGGTTTTCTAACCAATAAAGGTCTACCTTCAGATATCTGCGTAATGTTTTCACCTGAGTGGTATCCATAGGACAAGATGCCTTCTAAACCATCATCAGATTCAAGGGCCGCATTAAACAAGGTTTCAAATAGTTGACCCTGTGTAAATTCAAGTCCCATACGTTTTGCGAAATCCCCAAACACATTTGCCCATGCATTGATTTCTGAAGTACAGTTATTCACATGCACCATCGCCACGCCATCACCCAAAGGTGTGGTGACAATATCAATCTCAGGATACACTTTTTGAAGTTTATCTTCTAAAACAATCATCGCAAACACACTGGTTCCTGCAGATACATTACCCGTATTGGGTAAGATTGCATGGGTTGCGACCATTCCAGTTCCCGCATCCCCTTCAGGAGGCGCAAAGATCACACCTGCTTTTAAATCCCCTGTAGGGTCTAAAAGTAAAGCACCTTCATCTGTTAATTTACCCGCATCAGTTCCCGCAAGTAAACTTTTGGGTAAGATATCATTTAAATCTAAATTTACCCCTTTTGATTGAATCAGTGTATTGAATTGATCGATCATATTAGAATCATAATCTTTTGTTTCTACATCAATGGGAAACATTCCTGAAGCATCACCAACACCCAACACTTTTTCACCGGTCAATTGCCAGTGAACGTATCCTGCCAAGGTGGTAAAGAAGGCGACATCATGAACATGTGATTCTTCATTTAAGATTGCTTGGTATAAATGCGCAATACTCCAACGTTGTGGAATGTTGTGATTGAATAAGGCCGTCAATTCTTTTTCTGCCCCTTCAGTCATCACATTACGCCATGTTCTAAAAGGAACCAATAACGTATCTGCTTTATCAAAAGCCAAATATCCATGCATCATAGCGCTGAACCCTATGGATCCAAGGTTTGTAATTTTTATATCATATTGTTGTAAAATAGATGCTTTAATCTGTGAATAGACAGATTGAATGCCTGACCAAACTGTATCCAGGTCATAAGTCCAAATGCCATCTACCAATTGGTTTTCCCAATCGAATTCTCCACTGGCCAAAGCACTCCCTTTAGAATCGATTAAAACGCCTTTTATACGCGTTGAACCAAGCTCAATACCCAAACTCATTTTGTTTAATTGAATGTCTGTTGTTTTCAATGCATACCTCCCATTGTTCTGTTATTTTAATTATACCAACTTGTACGTATAAGTCAATGATTCTTTGTTTATTTTTGACATTGTTCGTACATTTAAATTAAAAGGACCTGCACATCATGTACAAGCCCCTTTATTCAATTTAAATCAATCAATCGATCTATTTTTTACGTTTTGAATAAACGATAATTGCGATAACTGCTACAACTGCAATACCACCTGCAACATATAACATTGTGTTATCTGCTGTAGTATCTGCTTCAACATCTGTATCTACATCTGTATCTGTATCAACGTCTGTATCCACGTCTGTATCTGGTTCTGAACCTTCTGGTAAGTCATAATTGCCTTCAGAAATTGAAATGATTTCTTCAGCTGATTTAGCTTCACCATCAATAATAACAAGTTCATCGATTAAACCATTGTAAGGTGTATCCCAGTAGTTAACACCCAATGCGAATGCACGTGAGTCTGAATCTGTAAAGAAGTCAGCCAAAGGTTCACCTGATGCAGTAAGAACACCTTCTGAAGAAAGTTCACCATTAACATAAACTTTAACATCACCGTTGTCTACTGTATAAGCCAAGTGTGTCCATTCACCTGCAGGTGTAACAAAGCCTGTATCACCATCAAACCAGTTGTCTTGGTTGTTTGACCAAACCATTGCGGTACCATTCCAGCTCTTCGCAACAAAGCTCACAAATTGCTCTCCTGAAACTGCTGCAAAAAGAATCGGTGTATGATCTGTAGTCACTTCTGGATTGATCCAAACTGATACTGTATAAGCACTGCTTGTGATCACATCATTGGGTAAAGCAACACCAAGAGTTCCATCAAAGTGGACTGCTTTTCCATTTTTACCATCAACATATGTTACATCACCTTCAGCTGCTGCACTCATGGTGCCACCAGTAACTGTACCTGTACCCCCATTGACTTCATCTGTAAGATTTTCTTCAAATTTAAAGACATGTGTCTTGCCTTCAGCATTAACATTTGAAACGCCACTAAAATTTACTGCCAATAATAAAGCAATTGACAACGCCAATAGTTTTCCAACGAACGCTTTCTTTGTATTTCTCGTTTTCATATATACCTCCTGTAAACGATTTCATCTATATTCTATTTCATTTGTGCGTACAAGTCAATATTTTTTGAATAAAACATCAATTGTACGTACATTATTTTAAAAAAGGATTGCACACCGTACAATCCCTTTCTTAAATTTAAATATTCAACTCTTTTTTACGTTTAATCATCTCAAAGATTCCGTATCCTGCTGCTGCAACCGCTGCAACACCAACCCCAACAATTACTGCTGGATGGATTGTACTGGTTGTTTCAACTTCTTCAACAACTTCTTGACCCACATCAGGTACAGGTTCAGCATCAAAGTCGAATTTACCTTCAACAATATTGCCAACTTCTTCTGCACTCAATACGCGAGAATCAAAGACCATAACCTCATCGATCATACCATTAAACGGCGTATCCCAATAGTTAACACCCAACGCGAAGATAGATTCCTCTTGAACAAAGATATCTGGGAATTCATCACCTTCAAAGACTTGTTCACCGTTGAGGTAGGCAGTCATCACACCTTCATTAACTGTAAATGCGATATGACTCCATGTATCTACTGGAATTTGGGATCCCAAGTCACCATCGAACCAGTTTTCACCAGACCAAACAACTGTATTACCTTCTGTAAACTCGCCACTTTCTACCACAACACTGAGCCAACTTGCGGCTGTTTGAGAACCAAAGAATGTTGTTGAATGCGTAGAGATTGTTTCCGGATTCACCCAAAGTGCTACTGAGTAATTCTCACTGGTGATTAACTCATCTGGTAAACGAATACCTGATGTACCATCAAAGTAAGCAGCTTGGCCATCTTGCCCTTCCACAAATGAGATACTTCCAGCATCTTCTTCAGTAATTAAGGATCCAACCACATAACCCTCGAGTGTTTCATCCATATCATCTACGAAATTATCCTCAAACTTAAAGATATGTGTCTTCTCTTGATTTCTTTCAAACTCATCTTGATCCGGTGCCGTCTCTTCATAGTAAGACTTAATCGCATCTGAAGATAAAGTTGTATTGTTATAAAGTTTAAACTCATCAATCATACCGTTGAATGCTGTATCCCAGTAGTTAACACCCAATGCCGCAAAGCTATTTGGACTGTTAAAGATATCTGGGAAATCAGTACCACTGAACTCCAATTCACCATCGATATAAAGTCTAACACTACCATTGTCAACTGAAACGGCCAAGTGAGACCAACGACCCGATGGAATTGTTTTTGAACTCAACGCATCATACCAGTTTTCACCAGACCAGAACATTGTACGTCCATTAACACCACTTACCGGTAAGTTTACCCAACTAGACATCGCACTACCACCAAAGAATGTCGGTGTATACGCGGTCACAGTTTCAGGGTTAACCCACATTTGGAAACTATAACGACTGCTGGTTAAGAATCCATTGGGTAGTTTAATTCCAGAATTACCATCTAAGTATACAGCTTGTCCTACGACACCTTCACGATAGGATACTGAACCACCATAGGTATCCAGACGATCTCCTGTTACAGTAGCAGCACCCAATGAATTTTCAAAAGGCAATTCCAATACTTTATTAATATTTCTTACAAAACGATCATCACCCACTGTTGAATCATAATAGGCAAGAATGTCTTTTGCGCTCATAACACGATTTGTATGCACTTGTAATTCATCAATGATACCTTTATAAGGTGTATCCCAATAGTTAACACCCAAACCAAAAGCCGCATCCACATCTTTACTAAAGATTGAAGGGAAGTTTGATCCAGTATGCATCAAATCACCATTAATATAAACACGAACTTTACCATTATCAACTGTAAAGGCAACATGTGTCCACATACCAGCTGTCATAACATAATTGGTTAAACCATCATACCAATTGGTACCAGACCATAAGACCGCTTGTGATCCCACACCTTGTGGGGTAAAGCTAATCCATGAATCATTATTTTTTGCACCAAAGAATGTCGTACTAAAGTCACTCATAACTTCAGGTTTCAACCACATGGAAACACTATAGGTATTGCCTCTAATCAAGCCATCTGGCAAGCGCACACCATACGTTCCATCCAAGTACAATCCTTGGTTAACTTTTCCTTCACGATAACGTGCAGTGCCCCCTAAGACACCCAAATTAGAAGTCGTTGTTT
Organism: Erysipelothrix sp. UBA3377; assembly: GCA_002359085.1. GTDB lineage: Bacteria > Bacillota_I > Bacilli_A > Erysipelotrichales > Erysipelotrichaceae > Erysipelothrix. Next base: position 3,155 of record DEQB01000096.1, on the reverse strand, counting down.
TACCAAGTAATGCACTGTCTTTTGTTGCTTCTTCAAGTGATAAATTAAAATCATAATACACTGAATCAACAGCAGCCGCTTTCGCTTTAACTGTAATATCCATTGTATGTTTAAATGATTCACCTTCTAAAGTAAAGGTAACAGTTAACTTAACAACCTTGTCACCATCTTTAGTTTCAGGACGTGTTACCACACCTTTATTGGTTATATATTTTTCATTCGATGATTTCCAAGTAATCTGAGCACCACGATCCCCTGTTGTTGGGAAGTTTAAGTCTTCACTCACAACCCCATTGTCACCAAACACCAATGAATTGAAGAACTGTTCTGCTAATTTTTCTGGTGTTAGTTGACTTAATATTTCATTTCTATGTTTGTTAATATCAGTGGCACTTAAGACATCTTCAGGCATGATGATTAATTCGTCCATCATTCCTTTGAACGGTGTATCCCAGTAGTTCACACCCAATGCGAATTTGTTAATTGCATCTTCAACACTGAATACATCTGGGAAACCTGTTCCCCTATGGACTTGTTGTCCATCAAGGTAGAGTATCACAGTACCATCATTCACCGTAAAGGCTAAATGTGTCCACGCATTTGCTGGTATCAATTTATTAGAAATTCCATCATACCATGCTTCTCCAGACCATATCATGGCTGAATTATGAGGGTCATGACCCCCCATCAATAAGCTCACCCAACTATCAGTTGCGCTTGCTCCAAAGAAGGTTGGAGTGAAGTTTGTAACGACCTCCGGATTAATCCACATTGAAACACTATACCGTGAACCAGTAATTAGATTGTCCGGTAGAGCGATACCACTTTCGCCATCTAAGTAAACTGCTTGTCCACTGATTCCTTGACGATAACTAACACTGCCACCACTTGCGCCAATAACATTCCCAATGACTGAACCTTTTAAGTTAGGTTTATCATTAGGTGCTAATGAATCTTCAAATGAATAGTGAACACCCGCGTCAAGCGATGGTAAGGCAATAATTTTCACCACATAATCATGGGTAAAGGTTTCACCTTCAATTGTGATTGTTGCGCTTAAGCGAACATCAACATCAGGCATACCTGGGTTGGGTCGTGTGACTTGACCTGTATCAGCTATGATATGAGGATTACTTGACTTCCATGTTACATCCACATCATTGATACTTGTTGGAAGGTTAATATTTTCAATCGCTGTTTCAGGCAGTCTTATCCCTGCAAAAATCTGTTCAGCAATGGCTTCAGGCGTAAATGCACTCATGATATCTTCATAATATGCTTTTATTGCTGCTTCACTTTGAGCTTCTTGAGTGTATACAATCAATTCATCGATCATTCCTTTGAAAGGTGTATCCCAATAGTTAACACCCAATCCAAACTCACCGATTTCAGATCCTTCAAAAACATTAGGGAAGCCAACGCCACTAAATACTTCTTCTCCGTCAAGGTAGAAACGAACGGCACCATTATCAACTGTTAAGGCGTAGTGATACCACCTATTGGTCGCGAGTCTGATACCACTTGTTGCATCATACCAAGCTGTACCTGACCAAGACATCGCATTTCCATCATGTCCCGCTGGTAAAATGCTGAGCCATTTTTCTAAATGTTTGGCACCGAAGAAACCTGGTGTATTATTTTCCAATGTTTCAGCATTGATCCAAAATGAGACTGTATACTCATTGCTTGTAATCATATCATTTGGTAAACGAATACCGGTTGATCCATCAAAATAGAATGCATCACCAATAATTCCTTCTTGATAAATTTCATTACCACCTGGCAAATGCAAGCGATCTTCTGTAGTTGTTGCATTGAATGATGTGTCATTTTTCTCATTCAAGTTTCCATCAAACCCATATTCAAAATAGGTTGCAGTTTTTGGGACTGCTTTAACAATCAAGACATAATCACGTGTGAATGTTTCTCCTGCTAGAGATAGGGTTGCAGTGAGTGTTACACTGACATCCTCTTCACCCAATGCAGGACGGGTCACAATACCTTGATCAGTAATATAAACATCATGACTTGTTTCCCAGGAAATAGTTGAATCCATTGAACCTGTTGTTGGAAGTGTTAGATCAGATGTTACAACATCATCAAAATTAATTGAATCAAAGATTGATTGTGCAATCATTTCAGGACTTCGTGCTTCAAGGACCGAATCATAGTAATTTTTAACCTCTACTGAAGAGATAGCCCGGTCTGTATGTATCCTTAAATCATCCATAAGACCCTTGTAGGCTGGGTCTTCGAAGTAGTTCACTCCTAATGAAAAGATTGAATCGTTTGCTTCTGTAAATAAATCAGCCAAACCTGCTTTTGATCCCACTAAATCACCATTAAGATAGAAATTCATCAAGCCATTATCTACGGTTATAGTATAATGAACCCATTCTCCAATTGAGAGTGGCACTCCTGAAACACCATCAAACCATGCACCATTACTATTTGACCAAACAAGGGCATTGTTATCCCATCCATAAGGAAGAATACTCATCCAATTTTCAGGATTGATGGCTCCATAAAATGCCGTTGTATGAACCGTCAATTGCTCTGGATTAATCCAAAATGAAATACTATATTCATAACTATTAATGAGATTATCTGGTAGTTTGATACCTGTATTACCATCAAAATAGAATGCTTTTCCTAACACACCATCTTTAACAACAAATCCATCGCGATAATTAGCACTGCCACCCTCACTAAATTGTGGGCCAACAATGGTACCACTGCCAGCATCAAAAAGCTTTTCATCTAAGTTATCTTCAAAATCAAACAATAGATAATCCATAATATCGATAGGCGCTGTTGAAACTTCGAAACTCTTTGTTGTCGTTAGATCACCATAAGTTAATGTTGCACTTAAAGTTAAGTTCACAACATCATCTTGTCGAGTGACAACGCCTGTATTTGAGATGACATCTGTGTTACTGGATGACCATGATACAGAGACACCACCTTTTGTTGTTGTTATTAAATTTAGATTGCTTGCGATACCTGAAGTTCTACTCAATTCGAGTGCATCTTTAGCTGCTTCAAGGAGTTCGTTATCAGTCATTTGTCCAACACGTACACCCATCAAGGAAATCCCTTTAGAATCACTTAGGGTAAGGGTTAAGTCTTTTTTCCAATTGGTAAGTGGTGTTGTT
>DEQB01000044.1:33130-33804 GCA_002359085.1 Erysipelothrix sp. UBA3377 | reverse complement strand
AGAAACTTTTTCAAAAAGATAAAATTTATGAAGTTGGTTTTGCTATAGAAGTAGTCCTTAGTAATCTGATATCTTTTGGGGTGACGGTAGCACTGGGATTTATCCTTGATACCAGAATAGAAATGTTTTTGTTTTTGATTCTTTTTATTGGATTCAGAAGTGTAGATGATCGATTCCATGCAAGAACTTTTATTGGTTGCTTTATACTCACTGTTGGATCCTTTTTAACACCTTTATTGATTTCAAAAATAATTATTTTTGAAATTCAACATCAATTTACTGTGCAAATTACAATGTTGAATACAATCATTACGCTATTAAATTCTGAAATAAATGAACAGACGAGAAAATCATATATTTGTTCGATGTTGTTTTTGAATCTAGGTATTTTTGTTTTATCTTTCTTTAAAACACGCCCTATTTTAATTTTTATAGGTTTAACTTCAACTATTCTTGTTACTTCAACTTTAGTAGAAAATAAAAGAAATTTCCCGGACAAATAATTAGTGAAAACATCTAACGAAAAGCATTAATCAAAATGTTATAGGGGGTAGCCGTAAATATATATTTTTTTATTCGAGGTCTATAAGAAGTCATTTAAACTTTTTTGCACAATTCACATTCTAGGATACACATTTCACAGAGTTTGAACATTTGTGTTTAAAAGATGTTAT
>DEQB01000044.1:9679-33063 GCA_002359085.1 Erysipelothrix sp. UBA3377 | reverse complement strand
GTACGGAAGATTGAATGTTAAGAATTTGATTTATTTAGAAATTTACTACCACCCAAAGAATGAACTAATGAAGCCATAAGCAGTTAAGCTTAGATTTTCTTTGGAATCTATACGATTTCAAATGACTCTAGTCTATATTTATCTAAAATCTTGAGAGTACCCATATAATTTTGAGTGGTAACGTAAATTACATGAGATTGACTATAGTTCGATGGATATATTAAGTGAAAACTTAAATTGTAGTATTTTACACAAAATTAAGGACTTGACTTAAAAACAGGATGGTTATAATTTCAAATGTTCAGTTGTCGTGTAGATATTCTACCATATATCTGTCTCTAAATAGAAAGTTTCATTTTGATGTAAAGATTCCCATAAAGAAAAAGGAGAAAATTATGAGAAAAATTAGAGTGAAATTTGGATTAAAGGATAAGTAAAAATGAAAAGACTAAACATTATATTCTCTGCATTTGCTGCACTCATAATCTTTTTTGTATCATTTATCAATTTTGATGCAGGATACAATTTTTCTCATCTTATGCCTCTGTTATCGGAAACAAATGGAAATGAGAAAGTTCTGATTGAATTTAATGCAGTTACTGAAACGTTAAAAGAAGGGATTGATTTTGTTAAAATCATTCAAGAGTTCTATGGGAATGTAAATTATGATGGATATATAGTTGATCGTTCTTTCGTAAATGACGATATATTTGTCGAGTTTTATATTTCGTCAAATAGCGAAGAAATCATAAGTCATTTGGACTTGAGTGGTGAAGTTGATTTTTCAAAGTCTTATTATATTACTAATGATTATAGTGATATTAATGCAACCATATACGTTGAACAATTTAATCGATTCTCAGGAAATCCAAGTTCTAATTTTCTTAAAGAGAAGACAGTATATAAACCAATTTCTCTATTGGGAGATCTTGAATTGAGTGATAATAACAGTATTATTCTAATGTATTTTGTAGTACCAGAAACAGAAGTTGATAATTTCAAGAAATATCTTGAAATAGAATTTGTAAGGCCAAATTATATGTGTACAGAAACAAAATTCGAAGATGAATTTAGAATTTGCAACATGGGATTTTTTATGGATACGAGTTCTGAAAATTACGTTAATGATAAAATGAACTACAATTTATTGGAAAACCCTTTAGAGTATCCTAAGTCCACCGTTTACTTAACGATGTTTTCGTTGATCTTAATTTTACTGAATATTACTTTAACTCAATCAAAAGAGATATCAATTCGTCATTTATATGGTAATAAGGAAGGGGTTATTTTTAGGAGATTATTCAGCCAGTCTATTGTAGTTTCAATATTATCTTTTGGCGCTACTTTGGTTGTTGTCTCAGTCTTAGCACTTAATTTTAAATTATCTGTAACCCACCAATTCTTAAGTATTCTAACTTCATTTACTATTGTGTATATCGTACTTATGACATTACTTTCTATTGTCTTTTATGGTCTATTGAAGATATCTCTTAGGAGTAACTCACTTAAGAAAACTTTTAAGGCGGGGATAATCATGTACTTTAGTGTTCTTGTTAAAGTAGTTGCTATAATTTTACTTTCGTTTCCGATTGCACAGCTTTTTGAACAGGCAGTTGCAGATAGGGAGTACCTTGACTACTTTGATACACACACCTTTTATCAAGATCATTTAATTGTTCGTTCAATTAACTATGGATATGAGATGAATTGGGAAGAAACAATGGAACAGAACCAATGGCTGTTTTCGATTATAGAAGATTTAGAGTTAATGTACCTTAATTCGATGCAATTACATCAATACGTTGATGCGTATAATGATCAATATTTTGCTGATGAGACCCTTAAGTATGTAAGTGTAAATAGAAATTTGATTAAAAATTATGAAATGTTTGATACAGAAAATAATAAAATTGATACTGAATCATTGGAAGTTAATACTATATATGTGCCCGAATCAAGACTTAAAGAGTTTGATACACATAGCAATCAATTTAAAAACGTCGTATACACAAAAGACACTCCGACGGTGAGTAGATTCGCTACATCTGGCTATGTCATAGAGTCGCCAATAATTCTAGTGATTGTAGATGACCCTAGCTATCACGTAGATTCAATTAATAATGATTCTATAATTCTTCCAAATGATCCAGAAACTGTAAAGGAATTTGTAGAAATCGTTTCTAATCAAATTACGGATCCAAATATGTTTCGTGTTAACGACCTATATTCTATGATATCTATGAATTATCGAGAAACAATGCTCTCATTAGTTTTGTCAATTTTCAGCACATTAATTATTATTACGATGTTTTCTTACATGATCACCGTAACATACATAGAAAACTTCAAAATGTATATTGCTATATTCTATTCTCAAGGATTCTCTAGACTTAAACGATATGAAGGACTCATATATATAGTATTAGGCACGTTAATATCGACTTTTATTGTATCTGATATTCAAAACAGATTAGCAAACCCTTTGTTGGGTGACAGAGTAAATATAGCGATATTTTTCGGGATGATAATTATCATATTAATTATTGATGTTATTTTAATGATTACACTTATTAATAAATTTGAAGCTAAGTCAGTTCCAGTAATTTTGAAGGGAGATTAACATGAGTATTGTTAGATTAGAAAATATCAATAAGTCATTCGGACCACAACATGTTCTAAATGATTTAAACATGGAAATAAAAGAAGGTATTATTACGGTTATCATTGGACCCTCTGGAAGTGGTAAGAGTACGATACTAAATCTAATTGGGCTACTTGATAAACCCACCTCAGGAAAAGTCATACTCTTTGATGAGGATGCGCCCAAACCCTTTAGTGGTAAGGCTACACAACTATTAAGGGATAAGATTGGATACTTATTTCAAAACTTTGCGTTGGTTGATAATAAGACCGTTGAATATAACCTTAAGATTGCTTTGGAACATGTTAAGGGTAATAAGAGTGAAATGATCAAAGATGTTTTAAAAGAAGTAGGACTTGAGGGCTTTGAGAAAAAGAAAGTCTATCAGTGTTCTGGTGGGGAACAACAAAGAATTGCGATCGCAAGACTCTTACTGAAGCCTTGTGAATTGGTGTTGTGTGATGAACCAACGGGGTCTTTGGATATTGATAATAAACACATTATCTTTGATTTACTTAGAAAGCTAAAAGCACAAGGGAAGAGTGTTGTGGTGGTAACCCATGACCAAGACTTGGTTGAGATTGCGGACGAGGTGTTAGATTTGGAAATTTTTAATGATTAATTCTCTTTAATCAATCACAAAAAAACGAATTAGTACTATGTCAAGAAAACGGAGAGGTTAAATTTAGAGTTTAACCAGAATCAGCTTTTTTACATAAGTATCTCATTTTTTACGACTTGATTTAAATGTTAGATAATGATATTTTTTTCAAAGGAGGTATTTTCGTGAAAAAAATATCAAACATTTTGTACTTAGTTGTGCTTACATTTTTGCTTGTAGTACCTGTTAGTGGTCTAAATGTTGGATATTTGGTAAATGGTCAGTCTTATAATGGGAGTTATGGTCGTTTCGAAGCAATGGTAATTTCAGGAAATCCTTATTGGGGTAAAACTTACGGAACCCACTATGGCGTAACATATTCGATAATTACTGTAAAAACCACAAACATTTCAACAGGTGCTTCTGAAACAAAGAGCCTTTCTGTTTCAAGTAAAACTGTTGCCTCAGTTAAAGGTAGACAAACCGACGGATTTACGCATTACTTCACTGAAGGACTCTTTAATTAATTTCAGAGAAGTTATCGGGTTAGAAGCATATCTGCTATTTTTGCACGATATGCTTTTTTAAAAAATGGCAATGAATTTTGATAATTAGGGGAGAATATAATGAAGAAGATTAACACAATCTTAGCGGGTTTACTTGCGGTATTAATTTTTATTACGGCCTACGTTAGTTTTAACAACAGATATACGAATCGTTCAAATTTTAGAATGCAAGCTACAATTGATAAATCGTATGAAGATACAATGATGCTTATTGTTGAGCATGACTTATACTCTGGTACATCCAGGGAGTCAATGATTTCCGAATTGATAAGCTTTGCAGATCTGAATAATATGGTAGTTTTTATCCAGGCCCACACTGATTCGTATGAAGGGATTAGTGTATATACGACCTATCAATAGGGTCCCTTTGTTAATGACTATTTGGATCAGGTCTATTTCACAAATGAATCGATTACGTTTGATTTTTTAGATCCCTCAATCAAAACTGTTATCTCTAATTCTAAAATTGCCGCCCATTTCTATGACGATATTCTGTATATTGGCAGTTTAGACGATACGCTAGAAAATGAAAATATCAATGAGATGTGGATCCAAAAATCATTCACAGATATTTTAAGTGACCTTGAAAGGGTTACGGATGATAATATTTATATTTCAATTGGTGCAAAAAAATCGGACTATTCAATTGAGTCCTTTGCGGCCGCAATTACCAAAAATCTCACAACTGTTTCACTGGTGAGCGATGATCCTACAGTGCTTCAAAGTCTTATAATCGATGATGGTACGCTTAATTTAGGTTCCGAAATGGATTTGATGGTGAGGTTGGTAATCATTGTTTCGATCATTCTTGTTACGAACACCCTGATTTTGCATTTCCAAAGAGGACGAGAGATTACGATTCGAAAATTATTTGGGAATCGTGATAGCTTAATCTACTTCAAAGTTTTTATTGGAGACATCTTACTCCCTGTACTTGTTTTTTCATTTGTAATCTTTGCGTGCTGTTTGTTAGTCATCTTTCCAATTCGGCCTATCTCAATGGAGTTCATGAATCTAAATGTTGGAATTATTGGTTTGTTTTTGGGATTTAACTTAATTGGCATGGTATTCATATATATTTTTAATGTTTTCTCTAACAGGTTTGTGGCACTGAAAAAAAGAGGGAAAGTGAGTGAATTTGTGCGGTGGAATATTCTGATTAAAGGTGCATTGTTAATTATTACCATGGTTCCTTTGGTGAATTTGTTTTCCGAACTGAAATCCAATACCGTTCAGTTAAGTCTACAAGAAGCACTATATCGCTCATTTCAGGACACAGTTAAGATTGATTATACTGCGAGCGGGTATTTCTCTTTTGAAGAAACAAATGATCGTATTTCCATGATAAACGAGACACTCTCTGTACACAATTTTTACTATGTTCATCACTTGGATTATTTTGGTGAAGAATATTCAAACACTGATAATGTTATGACTCCGTTTTATACCATGACTGTGAATGATTTATACTTCGGGAAATTCAAGCTCATTCATGAAGATGGAAATGTAATTCAGAGTTCTGATTATTAAAATGACACATTTTTCTTACATGAACGTTTTAAAGACACGATGGGAATGTCTCAAGCGAAAAATCTTTGTTCGGAGTGTGATATTGTATACTATCAAAATGATGTTATAGAAGTACTGAATACCCCTTAACATATATGGAGGATGATTTAGGATATGGTAAAAATGTATACAATAGTACTTTTGAGAATCCATCGATTAGACTGATTCGATCACAATTCGCTACCAGTCAATCAACATTCCGGGCACAATATTATCGAGATGTAGACGCATCTTAGACGCTGGGTGATTTCGATGATATGCTCAATGAATTATCAACCATTGCACGGGTTTCTGGTAGTAAACCGGGTCCTGAATTAAGCAATACAGTAGGTACCTTGAGAATTGCATTAGCCAACAATATATTCTTTATTATAATTATAATGTTGACGCTGATTTCTCTCGTTTTCCAAAATATCTATACACACTTTATCAACAGAAAAAGAGAAGTTGCGATTGAATACATTAATTGAATTTCGTTTTTAAATGACATTATTTATGGATTTGTGTATTATTTTGCAAGTCGTACGCTCAGTAACTATATTGTTTTTGAAAATGGTGCGATCCGAAATTCATTGTTTGTATTGATTGTGATTGAAATTTTCTGTATTACGCTCTACACCCTGTACTTAGAAAGAAAATTTATATTAAGTGCCCTCATGGGAGAAAAGTAGAATCGCCGTAATAGGAACCCTAGGACATTATTAATGATATGTAAGATAAAAAGTATCATGATATATAGCAATAAATAAAAGCCTTTTAACCAACTTGGTTGTTGAATCGGGGTTCTAAACGATCGCCTTATCAGCGCCAAGTTTTAATTTTGATGGCATCATAATTTCTTTGTCTATTATTTCTAGGATTATCCAATAATATGTATTGTGGAAGTGGGTTTTACTACTTCTTTAGTGACAAAACTATCGTATGAAATATGTTTACGAGGGGATTGAGGCATTCAGCGTTCATATCGAAAATATCTTGTTTAGTCTAAAGTAATTTCGATACCTTTTCTTTTATTTTGATAACCCTATCCCAAACGGATGCATATTATAGTCCGTTTTTTTAAAATGCTTCTATGATAAATTGGGAATATGCGTTATGATAATGTAAGAAATGAGGAATAATTATGTTTAATCAAAATGAAGTTGTCGATACATTGGTATCGTTATTAGGGATAAATAGCCCAACAGGGTATACCAAACATGCGATAAGCCATTTGGAAGAAAAAGTTATCACATTGGGATATGACTATGAAGTGACACCAAAGGGTAATTTGATTGTGTCTGTAGTGGGTGAAGACACGCAAGTAACGCGGGGTTTGAGTGCCCATGTGGATACTTTGGGTTTGATGGTGCGTTCTATCAACAGTGATGGGACACTATCACTAACGACCTTGGGTGGACCTCTTACACCTACTTTAGATGGTGAATATTGTGATGTGATTACTCGTGATGAAGTCGTTTACACGGGGACCATTTTATCCAAATCGCCTTCCATTCATGTGTTTAAAGATGCATCTACCAAGGGCAGGGATATTGATAACTTGGTGGTTAAATTGGACGAAAGGGTAACTTCAAAAGAAGATGTCATAAACTTAGGGATTCAAAATGGTGACATTGTTGCCTATGATCCGAAAGTAGTTGTTACGGATTCTGGATTTGTGAAGTCTCGTTTTTTAGATGATAAAGCTTCAGTTGCGATTTTAATGGGTGTTTTAAAGATCATCAAAGAAAATAATCTTGTTCCTAAGACAAACTTAAAATTTATTTTTTCCACCTATGAAGAAGTGGGACATGGTGCTTCTCATATTCCCCAAGATATTATTGAACTGTTGGCAGTAGATATGGGATGTATTGGTCTAGACTTGGCCTGTACAGAGTATGATGTGTCCATTTGTGCCAAAGATTCTTCCGGTCCTTATGATTATGATTTAACAACTAAGTTGGTGAATCATGCGAAAGAAAATGACTTAAACTATGCATTGGATATCTACCCCATGTACGGCAGTGATGCATCAGCAGCACTTCGTGGTGGCGCCAATATCAAGGCAGCTTTAATTGGCCCCGGTGTAGCGAGCAGCCATGGTATGGAAAGAACCCATGTGGATGCGTTAAAGAATACATTTGATTTGATCATGGTATACATTCAATCAATATAACTTGAGTTAAAGATTTGATTTGAGTGAACTGATATGGTATCTTTAGAATACAAATAGAAACTACGACACTAGGGGAGCGCAAGCTGAGAAGATTTACGGATCTGACCCTTACAACCTGAACTGGGTAATGCCAGCGGAGGGAAGTGTGTATCATATTTTTTGATACTCATGCCCTTTGGTTTGAGTATTTTTTATTTGGGAGGAGGTAGATTATGAAACGATTTCGTGAATCTTTCAGTGTGAGAATGTTTACAGAAGCAGGTATGATGATTGCATTATCTATATTGTTGAGTATGATTGTCTTATACCAAGCGCCCAACGGAGGTAGTGTATCAGCGGGCAGTATGATTCCCTTGTTAATCTTTGCGTTAAGATGGGGTGTGGGTAAAGGGATGTTGGTAGGTGTCATGTATGGTGTCTTGGATTTTATGTTAAAGCCATACTTTTACCATCCACTTCAATTCCTATTGGATTATCCCATCGCATTTGGTCTCTTAGGATTGGCTGGATTGGGTTACTTATATCGTAGTGAAAACCAATTGAATCAAAACGTGATGATCGTACTGGGGGTTCTGTTGGGAATCTTTGGTAGAATGATCTCTCATGTATTATCAGGCGTCATTTTCTTTGCGGAGTATGCAGGAACACAAAATCCATGGCTCTATTCCTTTGGATACAATGCGACATACCTCGTTCCTGAGTTTATCATTTCCGTAATCATTCTTTTAATGGTATGGAAACCCATTAAAAATATCCGTAAATAGGAGGTTACTTTATGAAACGTGTGCTTATCATTGGCAGTGGTCCAATTGAAGATTTAGAACTGTTGACACAACAAGCTTTTGAACATGATTTCGTGGTTTGTGCTGATGGAGGTATCCGTCATACTTATGACCAAGACATTCATGTGGATCTGGTGATTGGTGATTTAGATTCTGTTGATGCAACTTTTCAAGCGTATGTTGATAAACACCACATTCCAATAGAAAAGCATCCCGTAGAAAAGGATGCAACGGATACAGAGTTGGCCATTGACTACTGTCTGCAACATGGTTATACCACATTGACACTGATGGGAATGAGTGGGGGACGTATGGATCATACCTTGGCCAACATATTTCTTTTAAGAAAAATCCATCAATCTGGGGCCAAAGGCCACATCTTAGATTATAAAAATGTGATTCATTATGTTGAGGATATACTTGAAATTACACCTAAAAAGGGATATCAGGTGTCCATTATTCCAATCAGTTTGGAAGGAGTTGAAGTCTCTTTAAATGGGTTTTATTATAAGTTAGACCATGATTCAATTCATTTTGGATCATCATTGGGCATCAGTAATCACATTATTGAAGCGATGGGAATTGTGCATGTTCATAAGGGTGTTGCTTTGGTGATTGAGTCTAAAGATTGAAATTTAAAAAAGAAGCACAATACAATATTGAATTAATGCTATATCTCGTTATCACTTATTTTGTATATTATGAGTATGGTGCCTGTCATCACTAGATAGGCGCTTTTTTACTTTTGATAAAAGTTGGTACGATTTTGGTACGATAAATAAAAAAAGTCACTAATAAGTGACTGTTGTTTAAATATGGTGGAGCTTATCGGGATCGAACCGATGACCTCCTGCGTGCAAGGCAGGNNCTGCCAGCGTAGCGCTCTCCCAGCTGAGCTAAAACCCCATTAGCAGTAAAAATCAATGGTGGGCCTGATTGGATTCGAACCAGCGACCTCACCCTTATCAGGGGTGCGCTCTAACCAACTGAGCTACAGGCCCATCCCGTAACTGCTTTAATAATATACCACTGTAAATCTTTATTGTCAACATTAATTTGGTAAAATCAAAACAAACTTGATGTAACCTATAGAGTATCGAATGAGTGTGTTTCAAGGACTCAAATATCGGGAAACAATTTCTTTTCGTTCGTGATATAATTTTAATAAATAGAAGGGAGTCCTTTCATGCATGATTTGAAAAAGACGCGTACACAAATAGTACAGATCAGTGTCGTAATGATTGCGATGATGTTTGTGGTTGATGCGATCATTCAACCGGCTTTTTATGTTAAGTCGATGATTAAAATAGTTCTGTTTTTAGTGATACCGTTTATATATATTAATAAGACAAGAGGTTTTGAATTTACGAAATTCTTTCGTGTCGAGTCTAGAAAACAACTCTGGTTTTCTTTGGGTTTGGGTGTGATTATATATGGTGTTATTATGATTGCTTATTTCATATTTGAACTTCAACTTGATTTGGATAAAATTAGAGTTATATTGGGCGAAAATTTGAAAGTAAATGATCAAAATTTTATATGGGTAGCGTTATATATTGCTTTGTTTAACTCGCTTTTGGAGGAATATTTCTTCAGAGGATTTCTGTTTTTAGGACTTAAAAACGTTGGGTTTGGGATTGCTTCCAGTGTATTGAGTGCGTTTCTATTTGCGATCTATCACGTTGCTATAATTGGGACGTGGTTTGAGATTGGTTTGTTTGTGTTGGTGATGTTGGGATTATTTATTGGGGGTTTAATTTTTAATGCGTTAAATGATCGTAATGGCAATATCTATAATTCTTGGTTGGTCCATATGTTTGCGAATTTTGCGATCAATACAGTGGGTTTGATCATGTTTGGATATGTTTAATTCAATCATTAACTTATTTTTAAGGGATTGTTTATATAAATTGACTAGCGGTCAATTTATTTGTTATACTATCTAAGAATAGGAGATTAATATGACATATAATAAGGAACAAGCTGTCCGTAAAAATCTATTGGTAGAGCATGCATTGGATTTATTTGCATCTCAGGGATATGAAAAAACGACGGTTTCTCAAATTGCAAAATCTTCAGGTGTTGCAAAAGGTTTGGTTTATTATTACTTCGATTCGAAAGATGAGATTTTAGAGAGTGTTGCTGAATATGTCTGTACATTGCATGTCGATCGATTGGAATCAAAAATGGAAGAAAATACCTATGATTTCTACGAGCGACTTTTATTGTTGATGGATGCGTACTATGACATACACCCTTATACAAAGACACAGACATCGTTAACGTGGAGTGATAACTCTATATTTGCTGAGGTTTTTCATCGTGTTTATCTTGAGAGAATTGATGACATTCTCAATGGTATTGTGAAACAAGGTGAAGATGAGGGAATTTTGGATTTAAAATATCCAAAGCAGATGATTGTGATGACAATGGAAGGTATTTTCGGTTTAACGCGTTATCGTGAACTAAACCGTGATTTGGTCATCATGATTATAGAACAATCTTTAAATCTTCCACATGGTACCCTTAAAATCAAAGGGGCGAGATTGTTGATACATTTTGAAAAAGAAGGAGGCGATAGTGTTGAATGATATATTTGAAAAGATTCTTGAATTAGAAAAAGAAATCTTGGAAGAAGAAACAAATCTTCCCACTAAAAAAGAACACATCGTGAGTGAGTATCGCACAAAGGCTCAGCAAGAGATTGCTGTTTTAATGCGTGATAATGAACATCAGCATGATGAAAACACTCAGGATGCGCTTGATAAAGCTGATCAAGAACGCGTAAAAATTTATGCAAATAAAGATGCAGAAATTGAAGTGGTAAGTGAACAGTATGAAAAGAATCATAAACACGTATTAGAAAAAATTATATCGGAGGTGATGGATTATGGCGATCGTTAAAATGAGTGAATTTGACTTATTTGTGCGTAACGATGACTTGGATTCATTGCTTGTTGCGTTACAACGTTATAGAAATGTAATGTTTAGGGAAGCGATGCCTGAGATTGAGGGTTTCTATGAAGTTGAAAGCGAATATGATTTCGAAGATAACTCGGACAAACAAAACCACATTCAGTCTATTTTAAAGCGTCTTGCTGAAATTAAAAAAAGTGAAGGTAATAAAGGTCAAATTTTTGAGAATTTGAGTTTGAAGACTATGAACTACAATGAGTTAGATCAAATTGTTGGGGATACTGACTTGGATAATATTCTGGATATGTATGCAGAATATTATGAAAGTAACCGACATATGGTTGAAAATTATGAGATTTATATTCCATGGGAAGAAGAATCATTCTCAAATGAATCTCTACAAAAACTAGAGGGTGTTAAACCCATTATTGGGACGGTACCAAAAGAAATGGTTGAAGAGTTGGTTGAAAACTTAAAAGAATTGAAGGACATATACTTCATGTACCAACGTCCCAACGAGAAACATGATTCAATTTTTGTGGTGTTACCCA
The DNA here is from genome assembly GCA_002359085.1 of Erysipelothrix sp. UBA3377. Classification (GTDB taxonomy): domain Bacteria; phylum Bacillota_I; class Bacilli_A; order Erysipelotrichales; family Erysipelotrichaceae; genus Erysipelothrix. The sequence goes on along the minus strand of DEQB01000044.1, from coordinate 21,282 downwards.
TACCCATGTATCATGACAAAGTTTCTGTTTTGGTTGAGAAGTGTGAAATGGAGTCTCGTTCATCAATTTCTTTACAAATTGAAAAAGAACTCAGTACCATGCGCATGTTTTTGACCCAAGCATTGGACAAACGATTGAATATTAATGATCGTTTATCACGTTTGGGATTATATCAAGAAATCTTACAGGCACACTTTGAAGCCTTAAGAAATGAAGCGTTGCGTGAATCCATGCGCAGCAAGTTTTTGACTTCAAGACATGTAACCTATATTAAAGGATGGGTATATACGGCGTCTGAAGCGGAATTTAAGAATGTGATTGCTGAATCGACTGCGGGCATATTTGATTTATCCATGAATCCTGCACCATCTGATTCATTAGAAATTCCAATTAAATTGAAAAACAATAAATTTGTGCAAGCGTTTGAGCCCATCACAAAAATGTATTCGCAACCTCGTTATAATGAATTGGATCCAACCCCAATTTTTGCGCCTTTCTATGCATTCTTCTTTGGAATGATGTTGGCGGATGTAGGGTATGGATTGATTATGAGTTTGGTAATGTATTTGGCCCAAAGGTTCTTAAACTTTAAAGAAGGCACCAAAAATATGATTCGTCTTCTGATGTATGTGGGTGCATTTACGGTCTTTTGGGGATTGATTTATGGATCGTTCTTTGGGGGTATGATTCCATTAACGCCTGTAGTAGATATCAATCAAGATTTTAATACAGTATTGGTGATGTCGTTGGGCTTTGGGATATTCCATTTATTCTATGGTCTGGCAGTTAAGGGTTATATTCATATTAAGAATAACAATCTTCGATATGTACTTTTTGATGTCATATTTTGGTATATGGCAGTGGGTGGGGCAATAGGTCTTGTATCACTCATGTTTATTGATTTGGTTAAACCCTATACAACACCCTTACTAATCGTCATGGTTATCGGAATGATTGGCATTGTACTAACCAATGGCCGGGATGCTAAAACAGCGCCGGGTAAACTTGCTTCGGGTCTTTATGGCTTATATGGCATGACGGATTACGTTGGTGATATTGTTTCTTACTCACGTTTGATGGCACTTGGTTTATCGGGTGCATCCATTGGGATGGCATTCAACATGATGGTTGATATGGTTTCTGGCATGGGTGTTATTGGTGTAATCTTTGGTGTAGGCCTATTTATTTTTGGACACACATTTAACTTACTAATTAGTGGATTGAGTGCATACGTCCACTCCGCACGTTTGACTTATGTTGAATTCTTTGGAAAATTCTTCACGGGTGGTGGACGCGCGTTTAATGAATTTATTGCACAACCAACTTATATTGAATTAGAGGAGGATTAAGATATGACATTTTTTGATTTTATATTACAGTATGGAGGCCTAATCTTTGCCTTACTGGGAATGGCGCTTGTAGTAGCAATTCCTGGTTATAACAGTGGTGTTGGAGTCGGTATGGTAGGTGAAGCAGCCACAGGACTTTTGGTTGATGAACCAGAGAAATTTGGATTGAGTTTACTACTCCAAATGATGCCCGCATCACAGGGATTATATGGATTTGTTATTGCGATTATGACTCTAAGTCGTTTACACGTAGGAATGGGGCTTCAAGAAGGCTTGTATATTCTTGTCGCAACATTACCAATGACCATCGTTGGGGGTCCAACTGCGATTGCTCAGGCACGTGTAGCGTTGGCGGGTATTCAACTATTGGCACGCAATGAAAACGAAACAACAAAGAATATTATTTATGCGGTTATGGTTGAGACTTATGCATTGTTGGCGTTTGTTTCTTCAATTATTCTATTGAATCAGGTTCCATTTTAATGAGTTATAAAGGAATTGACAGCATTGTTGAGTCCATCAAAAAAGATACACAAGCCGCATACAATCTAGAAATTGAAAAAGCGAATCAAAAAGGTGAAGCGCTCTATCAAGAAATGATGGATGAAGCAAAGCAACGCTTAATAAAAATTGAAAAATACCAAGACGAAGAAGTACGTCATGTGTACCGACGCGAAGTCAAACGATTCCAACTCGATGCACAAAAAGAAATTGATAAATATAAACATGAATTGGTTGATCGTGTTGCGAACGAAAGTCTACAACGCCTTCAAAATATGAAGGATGAAGACTTTATCGCTACCCTTAATCGCGTTTTAGAACGTGAAAATGGAAACGAAAAGCCTAGAATCTGTGTAGACCCTAAATACTATGAAACTGTTTTAGCATCCCATGGTACGGAGTATCAAGTCCTAAAGATAGATGAAATGTCACCAGGTTTTCTATTGCGTTTCAAAGATTATGATGTGGACTGTGAGTTTTCATATTTGTTTAAATATAAACGTGATACCATTGTTAAACTTGCACTGATTCATTTATTTGGTGAAGGCCATGAGTAGGGATTACCTACAACTGAATGTTCAAGTCATGCAATTGTTAGGTGGACTTGAAAACCTTAAGATTGAGGATAATGTGGATGCACTTATTTCTGAAAAACGTAAAACAATGCGTGATTTATTAATAAGTCAAGATGTGTCGTCCTCAGTTTTAGATATGCTTTTTTATCGAGAAGTCATGGTTGAAAAAGATTTGGATGACGCAGCAGTTTTAGAATTGTTTGTGAATCATGATGAATCCTCCGTGGCAAAGCGTTATGCAAACATGATGCTTGATTTCTATGGCATTGAGTATTATTTGAGAAAAAATGAGAAACCCAGTTTAAAACATGTGGGTAATATTCCTCAATTTGACTTTGATAATGCAAAAGATGTAAAACAGTTGGCGTTTAAGTCGCCTTATTTTAGAACGATGAAAGATATCAAGCTTGAAGATTATCGCAAGAAGATGGATGAAACCTTATTTGAAAGTTTTAAACCAGATGCCAACAAACCCATTGGACTTGATGGTATTGTTGGTAAAGTAATTGTTTATAACCTTCTCTTAGATAATTTAAGAATTAAAAATAAAGCAATCTACTTAAATGTGGATGAGGAAAAGATTGTGAGGGATTTCCATGCCTAATGTTGTTTACTTATCATTCAATGAAAAAGAGCCAATGATGGCTAGTTTTGGGATGGAAATTAAGGTGTTGAATGAGAATTTTGATGCGACCAAATTGGTTCGTGAGTTAAACATTCAACATATCGAAATCGCATATATGAGTAATGATGTTTATAAAGCACAAAAATCTTTTTTTACAGATTATCAGGGGAATCTTACCTTCATACTTTTTGATAGTAATGATCCAACCAGTAATTTAGCGAAAAGAAGGTTGAAAGATGTTTTGGCATCATCAATTGGAATTCAAACACGTTAGGAGGAAGATAAATGACATATGGTGTAATAACAAAAGTTTCAGGACCTTTAGTCGTCGCTGAAAATATACCTCAGGCGCGCTTGTATGATACAGTCCATGTTTCGGATAAGAAATTATTAGGTGAGATTATTGAAATACGAGGGAAAGATGCGTCGATTCAGGTGTATGAAGAAACCTCAGGTATTAAAATTGGTGAACCTGTCGTATCTTTATATCGTCCATTGAGTGTTATGTTGGGACCCGGAATTCTGTCTCAAATTATTGACGGAGTGGGGCGTAACTTGGATACATACGCTGAAAAATCTGGGAACTACTTAGAACATGGACTCCATCTTGAGTCTTTAGATACAAGTAAAGTTTGGGAATTCACTGCAACAAAATCCGTAGGCGACAGTGTTTCTGAAGGTGATATTTTGGGTTATGTTTATGAGTTTCATATCAAACACTCTATTATGGTGCCCCATGGCATCAGTGGTGTGATTAAAGAAATTGCGTCGGGTGAGTTTACTGTAGTAGATACAGTGGCTGTAATCGATGATGGCAAAACGCACAACATTCAAATGATGACGCGTTGGCCTGTTCGTAGATCACGTCCTTATTTGAAGAAACATTTACCCACAGAACCGTTGATTACGGGACAAAGAGTTGTGGATACATTTTTCCCAGTCGCTAAAGGGGGTACTGCTGCAGTACCAGGACCTTTTGGATCTGGTAAAACTGTAGTACAACACCAAATTGCGAAGTGGTCAGATGCGGATATCGTTGTGTATGTAGCATGTGGTGAACGTGGAAACGAAATTACAGATGTTTTAAATGAGTTTCCGGCCATCCATGATCCGCGCAACAATGCGCCTTTAATGAATAAGACAGTCTTGGTTGCGAATACTTCCAACATGCCGGTTGCTGCACGTGAAGCATCCATCTATACGGGTATTACCATTGCGGAATACTTCAGAGATATGGGATATAACGCGGCAATGATGGCTGACTCCACTTCTCGCTGGGCTGAGGCTTTGCGTGAAATGAGTGGACGTTTGGAAGAAATGCCTGGAGATGAAGGGTATCCCGCATACTTGAATTCAAGACTTGCGGAAGTTTATGAAAGAGCTGGTGTTGTGACACCTTTGGGTGAAGATAAAGATATTGGATCGGTAACCATGATTGGTGCTGTTTCACCTGCGGGTGGAGACTTATCGGAGCCTGTAACACAAGCAACTTTAAGAATCGTTAAAGTTTTCTGGGCGTTGGACTCAGATCTTGCATATCAACGACACTTCCCGGCCATTCATTGGTTGGAAAGTTATTCATTGTACCAGAATTCATTGGAACGTTTTATCCGTAAACTGGGTGGACGTAACATTTCTAGAAACAGACAACAAGCGATGATCATCTTAAAAGAAGAAAGTCGTTTGGAAGAAATTGTGCAATTGGTCGGTAGAGATACCTTGAGTGATCAAGATATTCTTAAATTAGAGGTAGCACGTATGATTCGTGAAGACTTCTTACAACAAAATGCGTTCCAAGATGAAGATACCTATACTTCATTTAAGAAACAATCCATTATGTTGTCGAATATTATTGAGTTTTATCATCAAGCAAATGATTACCTAAACCGTGATCATGTTTATATTGCGGATATTATGAATATGGAATCAGTCTATCTGATTTCAAGAATGAAATATGTGAGTGACGAAGCACTTTCCACGATTGAATCACTCCCAAAGACAATTGAATCTGAATTTGAAAAATTAGTTGAGGGAGGTGAATACTAATGCGTAGTTATAAAAATATACGAGAAGTCGTTGGACCTTTACTCATCGTTGATGATGTCCAAGGTGTCGCTTATGATGAGATGGTTGAAATCTATGTTGAAGGCGAAAGAAGAATTGGTCAAGTATTGGAAATTGATGGTGACGCAGCAGTCATTCAACTCTTTGAATCCAGTATGGGTATCAGACCCGATGAAACCAGAGTACATTTCATGGGTAAACCGATGACCTTACATGTTTCGGAACATATGGTTGGCCGTATGTTTGATGGGAAAGGAAACTTAATGGACGATGGTCCAACATTGATTTCTTTTGAAGAACGCGATATCAACGGGGCAGTTATGAACCCAATATTGCGTGATTATCCGGACCAATTTGTTCAAACGGGTATCTCAACCATTGATGTCTTGAATACATTGGTTGTGGGTCAAAAACTACCTATCTTTTCTGGATCAGGATTACCCCATAACGAACTTGCGGCACAAATTGCACGTCAATCAACCGTCTTAGATGATGAGATTGAGTTTGCGGTTGTTTTCTGTGCCATGGGAATTTCATACGAGGAAGCACGCTTCTTTGAAGATGAGTTCCAAAGAACGGGTGCCATTGATCGTACCGTCATGGTTATGAACTTGGCAGATGACCCCGCAATTGAGCGAATCATTGCGCCTAAGATGGCAATTACAGCTGCCGAATATTTGGCGTTTGAAAAAGACATGCACGTTATTTTAATCATGAGTGATATGACTTACTATGCTGAATCTCTTCGTGAGATTTCCGCATCCCGTAAAGAAATCCCAGGACGTCGTGGGTATCCAGGATATATGTATACCGACCTAGCGAGTCTTTATGAAAGAGCGGGTCGATTGAAAGGTAAACCAGGGTCATTGACCATGTTGCCTATTTTATCCATGCCTGAAGATGATAAAACACACCCCATTCCTGACTTAACAGGATATATTACAGAGGGACAAATTATCTTAAGTCGTGATCTAAATCGTATGGAAGTGGTCCCACCTGTGGATGTGTTACCCAGCTTGAGTCGTTTGAAAGACAAAGGTATCGGTAGTAACAAGACACGTGAAGATCATTCGGATTTGATGAACCAGTTGTTTGCGTCCTATGCTCAAGGGAAGCGTACCGTTGAAATGGCCAGTATTTTGGGTGAAAGTTCACTTTCGAAATTGGACAAGCTTTACGTTAAATTTGCGCAATCTTTTGAACAAGAGTTTATCAAACAAGGTTTCTATACCAATCGTGATATTGAAACTTCATTGAACTTGGGTTGGGATTTATTATCAATTTTACCCAAAGCAGAATTGAAGCGTATTCGTGACGAACATATTGAACGTTATTATAGGGATGATCAATCATGACACGCCGTTTGAATGTGAATCCGACGCGTATGGTTATGAATGACCTTAAGAAGCGATTGGAAGTTGCGAGACAAGGCCATAAGTTATTGAAGGAAAAACAAGATTCATTAATCCGTCAATTCATGGAGTATTATGATCACGCGCAAAATATGCGTCGTCAAATTGAAACAGATTTTGACTTGATGAATTTGGATTATCAGTATGCGAGTCTAGAGATGGATGAATCCGTGATTCGTGACAACCTTCAAGAAAGTGATGTCCCCATGGTTGTGGAATCTAAAAACCACAACGTCTTTGGGATGAGTGTTCCGAAATATGAAATTGTTTCGGAAACCAAGGTGTCATCTTCTGCTTCCTTGTTTAGATCACATTATCGTATTGATAAAATGAAAACATCACATCCCAGTGTCAGACAGCGCTTGGTTGAGTTGGCTGAACTTGAAAAGACTTGTTTTATTTTGGGTAATGAAATACGTGCAACGCGTAGACGTGTGAATGCTTTGGAGCATCGTACCATCCCTCAATTTGAGGTGACGATTGATTACATTCGTCTGCGGATCGATGATCAAGCACGAAGTCAACAGTCTCGTGTTATGAAAGTTACAAATAAGGCTTAAAAGGTAGAAATTTCTGCCTTTTTTTATTATTTTTTGGGTTTGTCTTTTGAAAGTGTACGTTGTATAATTAAATAGACCTTTTGGGTCTAAGTTATTTTATATAAAAGTATAATTGGAGGAAAGTATGACTTTATTGGGTGTAGCGCCTCAACTTGAAATCAATGTCATCTTAAGTGGATTTGCGATGTTCATCATCGGAATTAACATTTTAGGAGATGGATTGACTGAAGCAGCGGGGCCTAGAATTAATGAATATATTGAGAAATATACAAGTAACCTTTTTATGGCGATGTTGGTCGGTACAATTATTACAGCAATTATGAACTCAAGTACTGCTGCCACTGTTATTTCAATTAGCTTGGTTAGAGCGGGCTTGATGTCTTTGGAACAAGCGATTGGGATATCGGTCGGTGCGAACTTGGGTACAACCATGACGTCCTTAATCATTGGTTTAAACATCGAGGAATTGGGACACTACATCCTGTTTGTGGGGGTAGTTATTATTCTTTTAGCAAAACGTAAACAACTCAAAAACTGGGGACATGTCCTCTTTGGATTTGGTCTTCTGTTTGTGGGACTGGATTTGATGAGTCAGAAACTGCTGGTTATAGAGCAATTTGATGTTTTCCAAGAGAGTATGTACGCATTGAAAGACCATCCTTGGCTTGCACTGGGTGGATCAACGATTGCGACAGCTGTTATTAACTCATCAACGGCTGTAATCGGTATTGTTCAAAAATTATTCTCTACAGGAGAAATGGACATGATTGTTGCCTCAGCGTTTGTATTTGGATCCAACGTGGGTACAACTTTAACGGCGGTTATTGTTTCTGTTGGGGGCTCTGTTGCTACAAGACGTGCTGGATGGTTCCATGCACTTTATAACGTGATTGGTGCATTGATCGGTATGATTATAATCGTGCCGTATTCAAATTTAATCACAGCCATGAATGCCTATTTAAATGGGACACCGGAAATGTCAATTGGTTTAAACCACTTGGTATTTAACCTTGCGTCAATGATTTTGGTTATTCCATTTATTCCTGCAACCATTCGATTATTGAAGGTTTTAATTCCGGGTGAGGATCGTGTTAAAACACGTGGTAAGATTGAACCTCTGGATGAGAACTTGATCGAAGTATTCCCTGAAGCTGCACTTCAACTTGCGAAGAAAAGTACACTTCAGATGGCGGACCTTGTGATTGAATCCATAGAAACGTCGCAACGTTACCTACACTCACGTGATGAGGAAGACTATGAAGTGGTCAATCAACTTGAAGGTATGGTCAATAAATTGGATACTGAAATTACGTCATACTTGCTTAAGATTGCGAAATCTGGAATGCAAAATGAAACAATTGCAGAAACCTATACCAAGACTTTAGAAATTGTTAAAAACTATGAAAGAATCAGTGACTTGTCTACAAACATTGTTGGATTCTATAAATTAGTATTTGAAGAACGTGAATACTTCTCTGATGAAGGATCAAATGATCTTGATACCATGTATCAGTTAATTTCTAGTATGTTGAATCGTTCATTAAAAATATATAAAAATGATGACTTAACAAAATATGATGCTTTAATCCAAGATGAAGAATATCTTGACTTGATTGAAGCGAAGTATCGTGAAAAGCATTTCAAACGTATGGCAGAAGGGATCGAAACAACTAAGGTTGCATCGACTGTGTATGTGGATATTTTAAGTACTTTGGAACGTATTGGAGACCATGGTGTCAACGTTGCACGTAATGTGCATTCCGCAATTAAGTTCCACGAAAACGAACTTTAATATTTAAATCAGTGTATTACTTAACGGTGATACACTTTTTTATAGGATTTATGTTAAAATAAATGCAGTTAGGGAGGAATTCATGAAAAAAATATATTTTGCCAGTCCTTTGTTTTCAAACATGGAATTGAAGTATAATGCGACACTGGTTCAAGAAATTAGAGAAGCTTATCCGAATGTGCGTGTTTTTTTGCCCCAAGAGGCAGGTGAAATCAATGATAAACAATCTTATGCGGATTCAAAGTTGATTGCCAAATATGATACGGAAAAAGTATTAGAATCAGATTTATTGATTGCTGTACTTGATGGTTCTGTGATTGATGCGGGTGTTGCTTCAGAAATTGGTGTCGCTTATGCAAAAGGCATTCCATGTTTGGGACTTTATACGGATTCTCGCCAACGGGGGTATGATAACATTAAAAAGATTGAGGCTTTGAGTGAAGTGGCTGAATCGCAGTTCCCTTACGCAAACTTATATACTGTTGGTTTAATTAAACTCAATGGAGAAGTTGTGAATGATGAGAAATTATTGTTGAATGCGATTGGTAAATACTTATAATAACTGGTATATACCAAAGGTTAGAAAACTGTTATAATGAAGTTACGAGGTGAAAGATATGAGTAAATTAGGGTTTTCAATATATCCTGAGCATAATTCTGCTGAGAAGGATAAAAATTATATCGACCGTATGGTCAAATTGGGTGCTGTTAGAGTGTTTACGTGTCTTTTAAGTGCAGATGGTGATGTGGATGAAATATTCAATCACTATAAAGACGTGATTGGTCATGCGCGTGACAAGGGTTTAGAAGTCATTGTTGATATTGCGCCTTCCATTTTTGGTAAGTTTGGTGTTGAGAGTGGTGACTTGAAGTTATTTCATGATATGGGTGCCACGGGTATTCGTTTGGATGAGGGATTCAGTGCTGCTGAAAATGCAAGACTGACCACCAATGAATATGGTTTGAGTATCGAGTTGAATGCTTCTACCAATGATAATATTGTCGGTAGTATCTTGGCGTTTAGCCCCAATCGAGATAAGTTAATGACGTGTCATAATTTCTATCCCCAAAAATATACGGGGTTAAGTCAAACTTTTTTTGATAAAACTTCAAGAGAAATGAAAAAACACAATATGCGCGTTGCTGCATTTGTGGGATCAAATGATAAAGATGCCCTGGGTCCTTGGCCTTTAAAAGAGGGACTGGTAACTTTGGAGGACCACCGTGGTCTTGCAATCGATGCCCAAATCCGTCAATTGGTGGCACATCCTGATGTGGATGATATTATTATTTCCAATGTTTATCCCAGTGAATCTGAACTGGCTTCCATTGAGCGTGTTAACTTTAATCACATTCAATTTAAAATTGAATTGAAAGACTCTGTGAGTGATGTTGAGAAGGAAATTATTTTCGATTATCCTCACTATGTCAGAGGTGATATGAGTGAGTATATGGTACGTTCAACCATGCCACGTATTGATTATGCGGATGCTGAAATAAAGCCGCACGACACAGATGATTTGGTACCAGGAGATGTTGTTATCTTAAATGAACAATATGGTCGTTATAAAGGTGAATTGCACATTATTACCAAGGAAATGAAAAACGATGGTAATAAAAACGTGGTCGGAAAGATCATTGCTTCAGATCGTTTCAACATGCGTTATCTCGATTCTTGGAAAGTCTTTGGTTTTGTAGTATGACAAAACATGTGATACGACTCATTCCAGGGGAAGATATCTTAAAGGCCATTGAAGTTTATTGTAATAAACATGAAATTGAAGCAGGCTATATTGGTACGTGTGTTGGCAGTCTTTCACAGGTTACTTTTAGAAAAGGGTATACCCGTTCTAAATTAATTTTAAAAGGTCCCTTTGAAATTGTTTCCATGGAGGGTACAGTTTCAAAAGGCGGAAACCACATTCATGCATCGGTCAGTGATGATGACTTTAATGTGCGCGGGGGACACCTTGTGTATGGTAGTGTCGTTCAATCAACTGCTGAAATTGTGATTGTGGAACTTGAAGGTTATGAATTGAGCCGTTCAAAGGACTTGGGTTCAAGTTATAAAACACTTAAAATTACACAAGTTAGAGACGCGAAGGCTCCGGATTCTTAAAAAGAGGTAAAAATGAAAAAAGCGTGGATTAAAATATCAACCATATGGATGGTTTTAGTATTTATGATGATTCCCATTGAAGCGAAAGTGACGGAAGCAATTATAGATATTACAGGAATGTCCATTAAGGAGATTCAAGAACAAGTAGATTTGGGGATGATTAGCTATCAAGAGATTACTCAAATCTACTTGGACCGTATTGCAGCTTATGCACAACTTTACGATGTGGTGATATCAGTCAATCCAAACGCGATCGAAGAAGCAGCAGCATTGGATGTTCAGTACCAAGAAACAGGGCGTACCAGCGAAGTGTTTGGGATACCCATTTTGGTGAAAGACAACATTGATGTGAAAGGAATGCCTACTACGGCAGGGGCTACGGGTCTTTTTGATAACTACCCCAATGAAGATGCGGATGTTATTAAAACTTTAAGAGATAAGGGTGTAATTTTTATTGCGAAAACAAACATGGATGAGTTCGCATTCAATGCAAGTTTCTCTAGAAGTGGATTTGGGACCGTAAAGAATGCCTATGACACCCTTTATTCTGCCTATGGTTCATCTGGGGGAACGGCCGCAGGGGTCGCTTTGGATCTTGCGGTTGCT
>DEQB01000044.1:0-9663 GCA_002359085.1 Erysipelothrix sp. UBA3377 | reverse complement strand
CTGGATTGGGTACGGATACTGGCACTTCTATAAGAGTACCTGCTTCTGCTAATAATCTATATGGTTTGCGCCCAACAAAAGAAAGTGTTTCAACAGATGGCATCATTAAATTTGAATTTTTAAGAGACATGGTCGGGCCGATGACAAAGTATGCGGATGATGCGAAGCTTTTGTATGAGGCGATGGCAAATGTTTCAATTTCACTCGATTTAGAGGATTTAACAGGCATTACGGTGGGGGTATTATCATCACAAGTCAATGCCTCAAGTGGTTTTATTCGAGAATTATTTGAAAAGAAAATCAATCAGTTAGAAGCTTTGGGTGCAACCATAAAATATGTATCAAGTTTTTCGATGTCCTATTCCTTTAACTCAGGGAATTTCTGTTATGATTTTAATCAACATATCAAGAATACAGAGGGACCCATTGGATCACTCAATGACCTTATAAGATCCGGTAAGTATACACAGTATATTAGTGGTTATGGGGGTTATTATTGTGACCACGATTATACGAAAACAGATGCATTTAAACAATATCTAAGTGCGCGCAACAATAATATTGTGCGTGCCAACAATCAATTTAACAGTTTGGGCATTGATGTGCTGGTGTATCCGACGATACAAGAGCCTTTGATGACTTTGGATAAAGCGTTGTACAACAATGTGAAAACCTACAGTTATATGATTGCGCCTCAAACGGGTTTCCCTTCAATCAGTGTACCAATGGGTTTTTATGAAGATTTACCTTATGGTATGGAGATTGTTTCTCAATCAAGCCGAGATGACCTCTTGTTGGAAATGGCGTCACTCTTAGAGAACCATAATGTTTTACCGGATGCAGTGGGTGCTTTGTATACGCCATTGAAGAAATTCCTTCACTACTTGATATATTAGACACGACCCATCTTGAAATAGAGTATGAACCTGTGATAACAGCAATTCAAGGCTTTATTGATAACTATAGTGATGTTGAAGATAAATCAAAGGTTGCGCAGTCTCTTATTGAGGAATATGAAGATGTGCCCCGTATTATTGAAGAGAATATTAGAATTGCAAGAGCAAAGAAAATACGCACGTACGCCATAGTGGGTGCATCAATTGTGGGTCTTATTGTGATTATCTATATTGTGAAACGTAAAACCCGTAAATACTATTAATAATAAAGACATTTTGTTATAATATGTTTGTGAAAATAGAGAAGGAGAATATCATGGAAGGAATTGAACTACTAAGTTTTCAAATGATCTCATTTAACGGATCCGCACGTTCTTGCTTCATTGAAGCCATTCAAGCAGCAAAAGAAGGCGACTTTGATCGTGCTGAATCTTTAATGGCTGAAGGTGAAGAACAATTCGTTGAAGGACACCGTGTCCATGCACAGCTTATTCAAAAAGAAGCTCAAGATGGCGCAACTGAACTTAACCTATTGTTGGTTCATGCTGAAGACCAAATGATGAGTGCTGAATTGATGAAAATTGTTGCGGCAGAAATCATTGAACTTCATAAGAAAATCCAATAAGAGCATTTTGTGCTCTTTTTTTAAAAAATAGAAAGGGGGATGTTTATGACACTGAATCAAATCGTCTTAATTCTTGTAAAAATCGCAATCGTTATCATTTATATTTTTACTTACTATAAATTTAAGGTTACCAAACGCGTGGATGAAACACTGAAGTTCAGATTGGATCTGCGTTCAAAAATTGAATTCTACGGTCTTGCTATTTTAAATGTCGCGTTTATTTCAACGGCTCCAATTGCTAAAGAAACGGCTGGAATTTATGTTATTGTAGGCGGCGTTTTGATCGTTTTTTCATTTTTACATTTAGAACGTCTGGTTATTGTGGGGAGAAAAATTATCTTCGCAAGATTTTTGGCGTTTGAAGTTCGTAAGATCAAAAGAAAAGTATATGAACGCGGTAAGTTCACTTTTTATATTTCAAATGGGAGTGTTTATGTTAAGTGGCCTGTCTCGGATATGACCACAACAATGGAAATGTTGTCCGGTAAGCGCAAATAATAAAAAGCGCTTACATATGGACTAAACACCATTTAATTGTTATAATTTATTAGAAAATAGGAGGAAGTTTTTAATGAGAAAAATTGTATTATTTTGTTCGGCAGGGATGTCAACCAGTGCTTTGGTAAAGCGTATGGAAAAGGCTGCAGAAGAAATTGGTTATGAAGTAACAGTTGAGGCACATTCAGTGAGTGATGTTCAACGTTTAGGTGCAGATGCTGATGTTGTCTTACTCGGACCTCAAGTTCGTTTTAACTTAGACAGTGTAAAAAAACAATTACCGGGTAAACCAGTGGATGTCATCGGTATGAGAGAATATGGTACCATGAACGGTCCAGCGGTTATTCAACAAGTCAAAGATATCTTAGGCGACGCGTAATCATAGAAACAAAGGCCTTTAGTGTTAACACACAAAGGTCTTTTATATAAAAAGGGGTTAATTATGAAAGTAAATATTGTGTACTTTAGCAGTTCAGGTAATACTGAGAAGATTGCGAATCATTTAAAAAAATATTTTGAAGCGAAAGATCATGAGGTGATTTATCAAGAAATCATGGATGTAAAACGCATTGATGATGCGGATATCTATTGTTTGGGATGTCCTGCCTATGGTGTAGAAGACATTGAAGCGTATAACTTTAGACCACACTATGAATCCTTAAAAGATGTGATGGTTCATAAACCAGTCATACTTTTTGGATCGTATGATTGGGGCGGTGGCGAATGGCTCGACAAATGGCAAGAGGAAACGAATGAAGCAGGTGCCAACGTTGTTGCTGCTTTTAAAGTGGAACTAGAGCCCAATGCGGATGATTATCAGGAGATGGATGATACGCTGAAAAATGTAACCTTTAAGTAAAATGTAAATGTTTCATAAAATGTTGCAAAATAATTGTTGACTTTTCAGAAAACACATGTATAATTAGTTTATAGATACAACATATCTATAATAATATGTCCGTTAGAATTATTCTTCAATTCACCATTTCCTTAACAACAATTTGTATTTCCTCCAAATTAAGAATTGAAATAATTCCTATTAAAAAACGCATCATTGTCCGGGTGTGTTTTTTATTGCCTTTATAAAACTGGTTTAATACGTTATACTATTAACAAGAATTGAAGAGGTATTTATCTATGAGAAAAGTAATGTATCCGGGAAGTTTTGATCCCATTACCATTGGTCATTTGGACTTAATTGAACGCTCAAGTAAGATGTTTGATCACGTGGTCGTTGCGTTGATGGTGAATGATGAAAAACATTATACTTTCACCGCTGAACAGAGAAAGAAAATGGTAGAGGAGTGCGTTTCGCATTTAGAGAACGTAACCGTTGCACTTGGTAGTGGCTTAACCGTTGATTTCGCACAAGAAATGGACTGTAGTGTATTGATACGTGGTATTCGTGCTGTTATGGATTATGAGGCAGAGCTTCAACAAGCGACTGCCAATCGTACCCTAAATGAAAACATCGAAACGTTGTTTTTGGTAGCATCACCGAAATACTCATTTATTTCATCAAGTATTGCACGAACAGTTGCTTCCTATGGGGGAGAGTTGCGTCAGTTTGTTCCCCATAATGTTGAACAGAATATGAGAAAAATTTTTGGAGCAAAAAAATAAGGAGTACAGTATGAAGAAACTATTAATTGTGGTAGATTTTCAGAATGATTTTGTGGATGGTGCATTGGGCTTTGAGGATGCACTTAATGTTGTTGAACCCATTTACGATAAAATCAGAGCCTACAAAAAAGCTGGAGATGATATTATTTTCACGCGTGATACACATGAAAATAATTATTTAGAGACTCAAGAAGGTAAAAATTTACCCATACCCCATTGTATCCGTAATACAAAAGGTTGGGAAATATATGGTGAAGCCAATCAATATGCGGATATCGTCTTTGATAAGCCTACCTTTGGTTCACTCAAGATGGGCACATATTTAGCGGATAAAGACTATGATTATGTGGAGCTATGCGGACTGGTTTCAAATATTTGTATCATATCTACGGCTGTTATTGTTAAAGCTGCTTTGCCTGAGGCGAAGATTGTGGTGGATGAGAGACTTACCGATAGTTATGATAAGAAGTTACATGCTGAAGCCTTGAATGTAATGGAAGGATTTCAAATTAGAATTATTAGAAAGTAAAAGAGGATGAGAGATGATTGAAAATACATTAAGTTTATTGGGGCACGATGTTGTTTTATTTTTAGGTAAAGCACATCGTTTGTTTGATGGGGTTGCGTTGAAGGATACGCAGGTATTCCAAGATAAAGTGTTATTGCATGCGGATATTACTGAAAAATCGTTGCGTGATAAAATCAAAAGTAGTGTTGCACTTTTTAAAAAAGCGAAGTCTTTGGGCTATAAAAAAGTGTTGTTTGTTTTTGATAAACAACTGGATCAAAATGAGACTGTTCAAATTTTAAAGAAATTGGAAGTATTTAACACACCCTTTGATACGTATTTGGAAAAGAAAACGGATGTCATCAAAATAAGTGTCTATGATATGGATCAAACCATACTTGATGAAGCCAAGATGAGAAGTGAAGCCGTCAACTTTGCACGTTATTTGGTGAATGAACCCGGTAATGTGATGACACCTACAAAACTATCCACAGAGGCTTTGAATTGGGCAAACAACCACAATATTGAAGTGGAAGTTTATGATGAATCCAAAATTAAAGCATTGAAGATGGACGCATTCTTATCTGTTGCGAAGGGTAGTGTGGAAACACCTAAATTTATGGTACTCCGTTATTTAAACAATCCAGAATCAAGTGAACGCATTGGCCTTGTAGGAAAAGGTGTGACCTATGATTCAGGTGGTTTGGCAATTAAAACAACTGCAGGCATGGTTACAATGCACTCAGATATGGGTGGTAGTGCTGCAGTTATTGGTGCGATTGGTTTATTGGCGGCTCAAAACGCAAAAGTAAATGCGATTGCGGTTGTTGCAGCCTGTGAGAATATGATCTCAGGATCTTCATTTAAGAATGGAGATATTATTGGTTCTATGAGTGGTAAAACCATTGAAGTCATGAATACGGATGCTGAAGGTCGTTTAACACTGGCCGACGCCATTTATTATGCACATTCAAATGAAGGTGCAACGCGTATCATTGATATCGCA
The DNA here is from genome assembly GCA_002359085.1 of Erysipelothrix sp. UBA3377. Taxonomy (GTDB): domain Bacteria; phylum Bacillota_I; class Bacilli_A; order Erysipelotrichales; family Erysipelotrichaceae; genus Erysipelothrix. The sequence goes on along the minus strand of DEQB01000044.1, from coordinate 4,507 downwards.
ACATTAACAGGTGCTGCCATTGCGGCATTGGGAAATCAAATTACGGCTGTTGTTTCAGACGATGAAGCAATGTTCAAAGCGTTAGAAACAGCGTCAATCAAAACCCAGGATAAAGTTTGGAGAATGCCAGTAGATGATGAATTGGCCCAAGCCAATCATGCAACCCGTGCCGATTTAAAAAATGCGACCACAGTTGGTGCTGGAACCACAACAGCTGCTTTATTCTTAAAAGCATTCGCGAATGATATTCCATGGACACACTTGGATATCGCTGGTACAGCATATGGAAAAGGCAGTGACTTTGATCCACAGGGTGCGACCGGTGTGGGCGTTGAATTACTGAGTGATACGGTTAAAGGTTTCTTTAAGTAAGAAGCGTCATTAATTTTAATCGATATAAGAGATGATAAAGAAAAGATGTTGGACATACACCAACATCTTTTTTAAAGGAAATAGATTAATACGATTACACCCAAGATGATGCGATACCAACCGAATGCTTTGAAATCATGCTTTCTAATATAATCAAGTAAGAATTTAATGACTGCCAGTGAGACCACAAAAGCAACCACCATTCCTAAAATTAAAGTGAATAGCTCTACTTGTGTGAATACAAATCCAAAGTTCATCAATTTCAATGCGCTCATCCCAAACATAACGGGAACGGCCATAAAGAATGTGAACTCAGAAACTGCGATTCTTGAAACACCAATTAACAGACCCCCAATAATGGTAGATCCAGAGCGTGATGTTCCAGGGATGATTGATAATACTTGGAACAGTCCAATGATGAATGCATCTTTATATGATATTTCTTCGATAATGTGGACCCCTGGTTTTTTATTTTTGTTTTCAATCACGATAAATGCGATACCATAGACGATTAAAGCAATGGCGATCACAATGGGTGTGTGGAAGTTTGATTCCACATAGTCATCAAACAGTAAGGTAACGATGGTTCCAGGTATCATTGCGACGATGACTTTTAACCAAATTGAAATGGTCTCTTTTTTTAATGTTAATTTACCTTCTTTTTTTTCTAAAGGTAACATGCGTTGGAAGAAAATAACCACGACTGCGAGTATCGCTCCCAATTGAATGATAATAAAAAACATTTCTTTAAAGGTCTCAGTCATGTTGAGTTTGATGAATTCATCTACCAACAACATATGGCCTGTACTACTGATGGGTAACCATTCGGTTATTCCTTCTACAATACCTAAAATAATAACTTTTAAAATTTCTATGAAGTTCATAACTACCTCCCGTAAATATGCTCTATCATAATAGCATTTTTTTAGTATGTTTGTAAGTATGTAACCATGTTTACAATAAAAAATATAATGCGTAAAATCATAAGTAAAGATGAGATGAATTTGAGATTAAGGATCATGGTTTTCTATTCAATACGTGGACTTCAGATTTATAGGGGTTTTTTGAAATTAATTTTGGTATTATTAATAAGAGAATGAAGCAATTATATTTAAAAAATGATTTGGGAATGCCAATCCATAAAATCAAAAGTGACCATGACTATGAGTGGAATTTTAAGATGGTGGATGGTATAATACGAAAAGGAAGAGGTCTTATGAAAAAGTTATTAATATTAGTTGTAGGAGCCGTGCTGTTGGGTGTGGATTTATATTCCAAAGCATGGATTGAAACAAATTTAAGGTTGGGAGAAATTATACCTGTTATCTCTAACTTTTTTGAGATTACTTATTTGAGAAATACGGGTGCCGCATGGAGTATGTTTGACGCTTCTTGGATGCGTCCCATATTTTTGTTAATCAGTGCAGGTGTAACACTTGTCGGTTTTTACTATTTTATAAAAGAACGTGACACACTTCTATTGTGGGGAATTGGTCTGATTTTGTCTGGTAACTTAGGGAATTTCTATGATCGATTAACATTGGGATATGTTCGCGATATGTTATCCTTTAATATTTTTGGGTACGATTTCCCTGTATTCAATGTTGCGGATTCCTGTTTGGTCGTGGGTGTGGGTGTCTTGTTTCTTTATATGTTTTTGGAAGAAAGAAAGTTGAAAAATAATGAAGCATAAATTATGGATTGAAAGTGAATTTGAAAATGAGCGCATCGATAAATTTTTAGTCGATGTTTTAAGTGATTTATCACGAAGTGAAATTCAAGCAATGATCAAAGATGAGTTGGTCTTGGTGAATCAACAAGCAACTAAAAATAATTATCGTTTAAAAGAAGGCGATGAAATTGAATATGAGTTGATTGAAACTGTTCTGGAAATTAAACCGATTAAAATGGATTTGGATATTGTTTATGAAGACGATGATTTAATGGTTATCAATAAACCAAAAGATTTGATAGTGCATCCCAGTCCTACTTCACTGGATACACCCACTTTGGTTCATGGCTTGTTGGCTTATACGGATCAACTCAGTGATGTGAACGGTGAGTTACGTCCGGGTATTGTGCACCGGTTGGATAAGGACACCAGTGGACTACTTTTAGTTGCTAAAAATAACAAAACACATGTTGTTTTAGCTGAACAACTTAAAGAACATACAGTTGATCGGGAGTATCTTGTGATTGTCCACCATGCATTTAATCATGGCAGTGCGATCATTGATGGTCCCATTGGTCGTGATCCAAAGAATCGTCAAAAGATGGCAGTAACCCATATTAATGGAAAACCCGCCAAAACACGTGTTTATTTAGAAGAACGTTTTGTGGATTACTCACTGTTGCGATGTGAGCTTGAAACGGGACGTACACACCAAATTCGTGTGCACCTTCAATATATTGAACATCCCGTTGTGGGGGATATAACGTATAGTTATAAAAACACTTTGGAGACTCAAGGACAATGTTTACATGCCTTTAAACTCGAGTTTGAACACCCTACAACCCACACAAGGATGCAATTTGAATGTGAACCCCCTACAATATTTAAAGAAACTTTAGATATGATAAGGAGGACAAGTCATGAATAAACAGCAACTAGAAGTGTGGGCTTTAAATCTGTCTAATTATTTTATCAAGAAAAAAAAGTATCAGTTGATTACCTTTAATCAGGATACTTCTGAAATGTGGCTTTATAACCCTGAAGAGAAACTGTATCCCATAGTATTGATAACGACCCAAGAAATCGGTTCGCTCAATCGGATTGAAATCGAACATCACCGCGTCGCTTTGGCTATGTTGGTTAAAGGGCAAGCCAAAGGGTTGAATTTTTCAGTCAATCCAAATTTTGAGGGAAGCGATGATCAAAATATTGTGGTCACCAACAATGCCATTTCCAATCCATCCCTTCTTGAATACTTTGAAGGTTTGGATCAAGTGTTGGAAGTTTCCAGTAATTTGAAAAACGCAAGACAAAGGGCGATGCATCGCGTTACTAAAAACATGCGTCGTTTGAATAAAGTTAACTTTTATAAATCATACCGTGTAACAACGATCGTTTCCTTATTTTTGGTAGCGTTCTTTATGTTATCTATTTGGATGATAGAGAAGTTTGGGATTTCAATATCTGCAGTATTTGTAATGTTGGGAGCCTACTATAAACCCATGATTACAAACGCCAATGAGTGGTGGCGTTTATTAACGCCCATGTTACTGCATGCATCGTTTATTCATTTGTTTATGAACTTGGTTGCTCTGAGAAATATTGCTAGCATTTTAGAACGCGAATTGGGTTGGAAAAAGTTTTTGATGACCTTATTAGTGGGTGTAATTTACGGGAGTATCTTCTTATTTGTGCGAGATGAAATGGTAATTGGTATAGGAATCAGTGCAGGAATTTATGCACTCTTGGGTGTTTTGTTTGTCTATCTGTATGAACGAGACTTATTGAAAAACCGAAGAATACTATCCAATGTTATGTCCACAATCTTCTTAAATGTAATGATTAGTTTGTTACCAAATGTTAGCTTCACAGCGCATCTTGGTGGCTTGTATATTGGGGTGATCCTTGGTTTCCTGTTCTCAAGACGGGATGATTGGAAGTTGATCAGACAAATAAGTGGCTTGGTATTGAGTGTTTCAACCGGGTTTTTGGTTTATTTACTCGTACGTCAAAACATACCATTTCAACCCACTTCCTTGGATTTGGAAGTGATTGAATCATGGCATCGTTTGGGCCTTGATAAATATGCTTTAAGATTAATGAAGTTATACTTTGGAGGTAGCTTATAATGAAAAGAAGAGACGTTATCAGTTGGGATGCTTATTTTATGGGTATTGCGCACTTGTCTGCGTTAAGGTCAAAAGACCCCTCAACACAGGTAGGTGCCTGTATTGTGGACACGTCTAAGAAGATCGTTTCAATGGGTTATAATGGATTTCCCATTGGGATTTCTGATGATACGTTTCCGTGGGGACGCGAAGGCTCGTTTTCCGATACTAAATACGCCTATGTTGTGCATGCAGAGTTAAATGCAATCTTAAACTCTCCGCGTGCTGTTCAAGGGTGTAGTTTATATGTTTCTTTATTTCCGTGTAATGAATGTGCGAAAGCAATCATTCAATC
>DEQB01000057.1:1245-3675 GCA_002359085.1 Erysipelothrix sp. UBA3377 | reverse complement strand
AATTAAAACATGCTCTGGATTTTGACTGTCAATGTAGGTAATATTTTGATAAATTGCATTCGCAGTTCCCTGAAACCACTTCTTGCCATCCGCACTGGAATGGGGTTGTAGTATTTTAACACTGTCATTGCGTCTGTTCAAACCCCAAGGTTCACCATTCCCAATGTGTTCATTCAATTCAAGGGGTTGATACTGCGTTAAGACTCCCAATTCATAAATACGTGAGTTATAACAGTTACTTAAAGCAAAATCAATGATTCGATATCGCCCCCCAAAAGGTACTGCAGGTTTGGCGGTTTCTTTGGTTAATTTTCCAAGACGGGTCCCTTGTCCACCCGCCAATATTATACCAATCATTTCTTTCTTCATGATTTATCTCCTTTTTCTTAATAGTAAAGCGCCATAAGCTGGAACAACCAGGTTGATCTTTCCATCCTTTGTATCAAACGATGTACTTTGATATTCCCAACTGCCTCCGTATTCCTTCAATTCCGAGTTGATTACCACTTCATAAGTACCTACTGCTTTCACCTCCCAAAGGTAATTCTGATGTTCTTGTGGTAAGAAGTTTATTAATATTAAGTATGTACCGCGTTTAAACGATAAGATTGCGTTTGCTTCATCTACATCAACGACCTCAAATACGGCATCATTGTGTAATTCAGATTCATTTTTATAAAGATGATTTAAAGTGCGTATGTAATGATGATACTCCGCATTGAACTCATACTGTAAGGCATGCCATTCAAGCTCCTCATAATACCGCCATTCCAAGTATTGACCCAGTTCATGTCCCATGAAATTTAACTTTTCCCCAACCAACACCATCATCCAGGCATACAACACCTTGAGTTGTGCAAATTGGTTATAGCGATCGCCAAACATCTTATCCAGTAAACTTTTTTTACCATGGACCACTTCATCATGCGACATCGCTAAGATATAGTTCTCATTGCGCATATATATAAATATAAATGTGAGTAATTCCATATGTTTGTTTCTGTATAGGGGATCCATTTCAAAGAATCTTAAGGTGTCGTTCATCCATCCCATATTCCACTTGTAATCAAATCCCAATCCCCCTTGATCAACGGGTTTGGTGATGCCTTCCCAAGCGGTGCTTTCTTCCGCAACCATAATTACATTTGGAAAGTGTTGATGAATGTTTGTGTTTAACTTTCTTAAAAATTCAACCCCTTTGTGGTTCACATTCGTACCATCATCATTCAAGATATGGGGCGGTTCATCATAATCTAAGTACAACATATTGGATACCGCATCTACGCGAATCCCATCAATATGAAATGTTTCCAACCAGTAAAATGCGCTGGATATCAAAAAGCTTTGAACTTGAGTTTTTCCCAAATCAAAATTATGAGCACCCCATCGTCTGTTTTTCCCTCTGATTTCATTTTCATATTCAAAAGTGGGTGTGCCATCGAAGTACGCCAAGGCATCATGGTTTTGAGAAAAGTGACCGGGTACCCAATCTAAGATAACGCCCAGTTCTGCCTTATGTGCCGCATTCACAAATCGTTTCAAGCCTTCAGTATCTCCATATAATCCAGCGACACTAAAGTAACCGGTCATCTGATAACCCCAAGACATATCTAACGGATAATCCATTAAAGGCATAAATTCAATATGCGTATAGCCCATATCTTTCACATAGGGAATGAGACTTTCTATAAGATCATCAAAGCTATAAGGTCTGCCATCATAATGTCTGCGCCATGATGTGGGATGGACTTCATATATATTATAAACTTTAGTTTCATGACGGTGATGCATCCACGAGGCATCTTCCCAATGGAAATCATGTTGATTCACAACGATTGATGCATCCTTTGGGGGTGTTTCAAATTTATGCGCATAAGGGTCAATTTTATAAATAAAGTCACCCTCATACGTTTCAATTAAATATTTATAAGCTTGATTTTCGTGTGCATAATTTAAAAATATGGAATGAAAACCACTTTGAAATACGGGTTCCATAACCACAGGATGCCAATTGTTAAAGTCACCCACAATACTCACAGATCGGGCACGGGGTGCCCACACAGTAAAACGATAACCGTTTTCACCATTCTCAGTATGTGCTTTACACCCCAAGAATCGGTAAGAAAAGAAATTATTTCCTTCATTAAATTTATTTAATTCATCCAACAAGTTATCAAACACCATCATTTTTCCCCTTTTTTTTATAAAAAAACCCACACCAATAACACTTTTCTGCTCAAAAAAATGTCATAGGTATGGATCCCTTACTTCTATCTAAATTATAAGGTCTAAACCGATGCTTGTCAACGCAAAATGATACAAGTCTAAATCAAAAGTGATAATGTCCTCGTATATCAAAAGAGATTATGTTCCAAATGTTATAAGGTCCCTTACATAGTGAGGATCTTCGTATGCGCCAACCCAACATCG
>DEQB01000057.1:0-1180 GCA_002359085.1 Erysipelothrix sp. UBA3377 | reverse complement strand
ACAATAAATTATCCAGTAAAAAACTACTCCGTAACAATCATAAACATAAAACGAACATTACCCGATTCTTTATGTGCAACTACTTCTGTGTATACCTTAAAATCATAGATTTTGCCTACCTCGTAATTGTTAAACACGGCTTCGTCTTCAATTGTCAATAACAAAGGGGTATTGTGGTCAACATCTTCTTGCGATACCAAAACATAAAATGGGTATAATGCATCGCCCTTTTGTTTTTCTAGCACTTTTGCTTCAATATCTAATACATCCTTATACTTAATAGATGATGGATATCCGTATTCATTTAAAGGTACATCCGTAACTTCATTTTGTGCCTTTAATGTGTCATTTTCTTCAGTTAGTGCGAGCTGGCTAATCTCAAGATCTTTAATTTTTTCATTCAATGCCTCTACACTATCGGCGCTGGTACATGCGCTCAAGGATAAGAGTAACAGTATCATAATCAATATTCTATTTTTCATTTTATTTGTCCTTTCCAACATAAAACATATTATTAATGGTAGATAATTCTTTTTGTGACTTGAAAATTAGTGTGGTTCTTTCAGTTTGAAAATCATAACTCTTTATAGAATTCCCGTCAATATAGTAAACAATACGTCTTTCTGGGTCAAAATAGGGATCAATCATATGTTCTGGGGCACCTGCACATGGAGCATGCGAAACGATATTAATACACTCAGTGTTTGAATACGGTGTTCGGTAATACAAGCTATCCTCATCACTAAATAACGCAAGAATCTCTTCATCAAAACTATATAATTCACGAACTAATCCATCTTTATATTCAAATACATAGTTTTCACTCATCTCAAAAGGAACTGTTTCCTGCTCTGTCAGCCTTTTTCTAAGCTCACTATAGGAATAGCCGACAAATACAATAGAATCATTCTTCGAATTGAAACTTAAGTGCCTTACATCAATGTCCTCATCTAAGTCTAACTGTGTATGCTGACCAGTATTCACATCCAATTCGAATAAGTTTACAGCGTTAGTAGGGGCGCCCATTAACACCCCTCCAACCAAAAGTACATTGTTCGAAACGGGTTGTAAGAATACCAGATAAGCAAAATTATCGGTTAACCTTTTTAAACTATCATCCTTTAGATTTTTTATCCAGATTTGATTTGATTGTGTAAAATAGGTGTGGGTGTAAAAAAAG
>DEQB01000021.1:5457-5591 GCA_002359085.1 Erysipelothrix sp. UBA3377 | reverse complement strand
GCTTCAAGTGGAAACTCTCGATCAGTCCACACATCATGGGTATCCAGTCCAAGTGAGTGTCCAATACTGTGGTAGTAGTATTGATCAAGATCTTCATCGTTTTCAATGAGGCCCAGTTTCTTACATCCTTCTAA
>DEQB01000021.1:0-5438 GCA_002359085.1 Erysipelothrix sp. UBA3377 | reverse complement strand
TTCAGTTCTCTTAAACTGACGCCAGGTTTTGCGGCTTCATTGATATGATGGAACGTATTCAATACAGTTTGGTAAACTTCTTTTTGTCTTTCTGTATACTTTCCATTAATAGGATAGGTTCTTGAAATATCAGCACCATATCCATTGACGCGTACGCCCAAATCACAGAGAACCATTTCTCCATCCAGGAGTGGTTGATCGTTTTTCACATAGTGTAAGACCGTTGCGTTTTTACCCGACGCTAAGATCGTATCAAACATTAAATCGCCCTTATGCTTGTGTGCTTCATAAAGGAATTTAGAAGCCATATCATTTTCATTGTGGCCAGGCTTCATTTCTTTCAACATACTTTCAATCGCAATGTTTGTGACTTCTGCAGCATGCTTGATGGCTTCAATCTCTTCAGGAAATTTAACCATACGGGCTCTGAATAGTATTTCAGTAAGGTCAATAACACGTTCAACGCCGACGTAATCTGCCATACTTACAGCGGATCCATATGCTTGTTCAGTGAATGTGTTGTGATCTAAGTCTAAACCAATTCTTGTTTTGCGTTGCAGTACTTTATTTAAATATGCATCGAATTCTTCGAAATAACGGACATCTTTAATGCCAGATACTGCTTGGGCTTCTTCTTTACGCATATAATGTCCAACCCATTTTTCCATTTTGGGATCGACATCTCTTAAGAAAAGAATTTCATTTTGATTGTCAAAGACCATTACCGCTTCGGGTTCTTCAATTCCAGTTAAGTAATAAAAGTTGCGATTACTTTGGAATGGATAATCCGCATCTGCACTTTTTCTTTGTGGAACACCACTAAAGATAAAAGTAACAGTATGGACAGGTAAATGTTCTTTAACGCGGTTTCTTATTTTAATTCTTGTATCTTTATTCATGTATACCTCTCTTTATTTCTTTTGGGAAAAAGACTTTACGGTCTTCTTTTTCTTCTCCCTGTACAAAGCCTCTCACAATCATGGATGCGTTTGATAATTCCACAACCGTACCGTCTTCTTTTAAGACAGAAAGTCCTGCGTTTTTCGCACTATAGGGTTTGTATAAAATCTGTGTCATGTAATCTTTTAATACATAGTAGTCTGGATCAAAGCCGGCTTCGATCACTTTTTGAGTGATGTGATTGACTGTTTCATCAGATTTAATATCTTGATAATCCAATAAATCACGATTTAAGATTCTTCGAGATAGATCCGCTAAGATGGGATCTGGACTTGATTTAAGTTTTGAGAGCGCACTTAAGACTGTGGATTCCGTAAGATTGTTGAAATCTTCTAAAGTAAATCCATTCTCAGTTAAGAAAGGCACCAAATCTTCTGCACCCTTTAAAACTGAGTGTTGTACATCTCGCATTCTCTTGAAGACTGAGAAGAGTAAACTTTCATAGCTTCTTGAGACGGGATGGAGATACACTTGCCAATACATTTGATATCGCGCCATAATGTAGTCTTCCACTGCGTGGATACCACTTTCTTTCATCACGATGGTATCGTTGACGATACGGATGGTTCTCAAGATTCTATGGAGATCAAATTCACCGTAGCTTACACCTGTAAAATATGAATCTCGCAAGAGATAGTCCATCCGGTCCGCATCCATTTGACTGGATATCATCTGGGTCAATAATTTACGTTCATGGCGGTGCGCAATGATATCCGCAACCACCTTTGGTAAATCAGGATGCGCCATTTTTAAGACATGATGGACCTGTGTATTTTCTAAGATAATCCGATCCGTAATGACTTCATGATTAATATTGGTGATGGTCTCAAACGCATGGGAAAATGGACCATGTCCGACATCGTGAAGTAACCCTGCGCAAAGTACCGCAATTTGTTCAAACTCCGATAAGCTTTCGCGCAAGTTCTTTACATTATCAAGCATGAGTCTCACAATCTCATAGACACCCAATGAATGCCCAAAGCGCGAGTGTTCAGCTGTGTGGTATACCTGAGTGGTACCCCCCAATTGATGAATTCTTCTCAGTCTTTGGAATTCTGGTGTCGCAATTAAATCCCAGATTACTTGATGGTACACGTTAATGTAACCATGAACTGGGTCTCTCAATACTTTGTGTTCTGATGTTGGTTTAAAATCAACCAACGTACTCTCTAAGTCTCTTCTCAACTGTATCACGTCCTAACAGATATAAACTGTTCATCAAATCAGGTCCATGGGTAATATGACTTGCACTTACGCGCAGTCCCATAAACAAGGGTTTACCTTTAAGTCCTGATTCTGTTTTTGCAGCATTGAACGCTGCTTTCAGTGCATCTACTTCCCATACTTCAGGTAAATTATTTAAGAATGCTTTCGCAATCACGGGTGTTGTTTCCCAATCTAAAACTTCTTTTACTTCCGGTGTTAATTCCGGTGCTTCAAAAAACATGGCAATGTGGTCTGCAATTTCAGCACCATATTGTATTTGGTCTTTGAATAGCAACAACATAATTTCAATCCATGAGTCATCCTTATCAGACAGATCATATTTGGCTTGTGCAAACGGACGTACAAAATCCAACCATGCTTGATCTGATTTCGCTTTTAGATATTGATGGTTCATCCACGTTAATTTTTTAACATCAAACATGGATGGGGATTTGGATAAACGCTTTTCGCTGAAACGTGCAACCAAGTCATCGTGACTGAAGATTTCTTCTTCATCCTCAGGTGACCAACCTAAAAGTGCCATGAAATTAAACATGGCTTCTGGTAAGTACCCTTGGTCTTTATATTGACTGATATATTGCATTACAGAGTGATCACGCTTCGATAATTTCTTACCTTCTTCATTAACAATTAAGGTCATGTGGCCAAATCTGGGGGTATCCCAACCAAACATATTGAACAACATCATTTGTTTGGGCGTATTAGAAATATGTTCCTCACCTCTAAATACGTGGGTAATATCCATAAGATGGTCATCCACCACAACCGCAAAGTTATAGGTAGGAATACCATTCGATTTCACAATAACCCAGTCGCCAATATCCTTAGATTCAAAAGTAATTTCACCACGCACCATATCATCAAAACGATAGGTTTCCGCTTCCGGTACTTTTAAACGGATAGAAAAATCTCTACCTTCTGTTTCAAATGCCTGTGTTTCTTCATCGCTCAAGTGTAAACAACGACGGTTATAACGGGTCGATGTGTGTCCTTCTGCTTTTTGTTTCTCGTAATCTGCATCCAGTTCTTCTGGAGTACAGTAACATTTATATGCATGACCCTTTTCAATCAGTTCATTCGCATATTTTGTATATAAATCCAAACGCTCCATTTGTCTATAGGGCGCATATTTTGCATTTGGAGTTTCGGGTGATTCATCTGGAATGATCCCCAACCATTTTAAATAATAGAGCTGCGACGCTTCTCCGCCCTCTACGTTTCTTGCGATATCTGTGTCTTCAATTCTTAACACAAAATCACCATCATAGTGCTTTGCGATTAAATAATCGAACAATGCAGTTCTCGCATTCCCAATATGGAGAAAACCTGTTGGGCTTGGTGCATACCGCACACGTACTTTACTCATTTGTCATACCTCATTTCAAATCAAGTATATTATACAACATAATGTGAATAAATTCATGGTATAATATCCACAGGAGCGTGTAATATGAAAGTATCAGTCATCGGCATTCACAACTTAAAACAAACAGTGAGTGTTTCTGGGTTTTTACCGAACACTCAAAACACAATTCAAAGCTTTGATGTAGCGTTTGATTATTCACTCTACGACATCGCAATTTCCCTTCAAGAAAAGGGACACGACACATCTTTAATCGCGAACTTCTCAAGTGCACCTTTATCAATTATGGCATTAAATGAGCTTGAAGAAAAAGGGGTATCCGTTTATCCTGACTTACAAACTGAAGTCACATTTGACCTTGTGGTCAATACACAAGATAAGTCCTATCTATTTAAGGACCCTTCGCAATTAACAATTTCATCTTTCCAAGAAAATATCATTAAAGCATCAGAATATATTATCACCAATCTCGATTCATTCGATGGCCTTATGGCTTTAAATGCATATGACAACGATAAAATTATATTGGTCAACGCTTTACCAATGTACCGTGCTTTAACTTTTGTGCAAGGTATTGTCTTGGATCATGTACCAGAAAATAAGGAAGAAACTGTTACTTCCCTACTTCAAAGTGGTTTAAGTTGGATGGCGATTGAGAATCATGGCATCATTGAGTTTTATACTTTAAAGAATAAAATCGTTTTAAATATTGGTTGTGTCAAAGTGTTTCTCGATCAATTCCTTAAAGCCATTGAAGAAAATACGTTACTGGATTGGTTGGCACTCAATAAGTTAGCAGAAGATCTCGATTGAGGTCTTTTTTTTATGAAACGAAAAAGCCCCCACATCTGTGAGGACTTCTCATTATGAAATCAAATTAATATAGAATCCCTGATAATATCAATGAGACAATAAGTGCAATGAAGTGACCCACGTTAACAGTCATAAATTGATACTTAAAGCTTGATTTCAAATCAAGTTTTGCGACGTTGTTATAAACAATCACAAGTCCCGTATGGGGCATAACACCAAAGACTCCCCCTGCAATCGCACTGATTCTGTGGATTAATACTGCAGGAACACCCATTTCAAGATAGGTCTTCGCAAATGAATTCATCACAATTCCAACGGTTCCTACTGATGATCCAGTCACAAAGCTCAGTAATACTGTCGCTACCGCTAAGGAAATCAGTGGGTTACCTGGAATGTTTAATATACTTTGTTGAATCGCCAAAAATGCAGGTGCACTGGTTAAGGTTGCGCCAAAGGCAACTGTAAATGCAGTGGATAGTGTTGGCATTACTGAACCAACTGCCCCATCATTCAGTGTTGTCTTTTGACTTTCAAGTTGTTTGTTCATTAACACTGCAGCCATCAAAATCGCTACAGTTAAAGCAATTAAAACAATGTTTGCGACATGACTGAATACAATAATAATCGCAATCAATGATACCAAAGGTGCCAAACTAACCCAAATATTTGGTAGGTTATCTGTTGATAGTTCTACATTATCATCCGTGCTCATGCCCATTTTTTCATATGTTTCACCATTTTTTAAACTCTTGTTTAAAGCATATTTCATATAAATTAAAACATAGACAATGACAATTAATGAAACGATAATCCCAATAACAGGTGCAGCTGTTAAAGGCGTACCCAATGCATTGGATGGGATGAAGTTTGAACTTGCAGGTGTACCTGGAAGCATTGATAATGTGAAGGTTGCCATCCCTGCAAAAATAGGGACTGTAACCAAGTTCCACGACAAATTGAGTCTCTTAAAGAGCGGTCTTGCTGTTTGTTCCGTTTCAACAACGTTTTCAGCAAACAAAATTACGCCTCCAAAGTCATATGTGTCAAGAATATTCTCGACTTCTTCATTCATTAC
>DEQB01000073.1:40745-87756 GCA_002359085.1 Erysipelothrix sp. UBA3377 | reverse complement strand
AATGCACCTGAAGAAATGAAATTCTTTAACGAACGCATTGATAATACAATCCTCGAACGTTTAAATAGCTTAATCAGCAGTGAATTTAAGAAGATGCCGTATACTGAAGCTGTAGAAGTGCTTAAAGCATCCGGTGAAAAATTTGAATTTGAGCCTGAATGGGGCATTGACTTACAGACTGAACATGAACGTTATTTAAGTGAGAAAATTGTGGAGGGTCCCGTATTCATTACGGACTATCCAAAAGATATTAAAGCATTTTATATGCGTATGAATGATGATAAACAAACCGTAGCAGCTTGTGACCTCTTGGTGCCTTATGTAGGGGAACTTGTAGGAGGTTCACAACGTGAAGAACGCTACGATGAACTTGTAAGCCGTATGAATGAAATGAACATTCCGCTTGAAGGGTTGGAATGGTATCTTGATTTAAGAAAATACGGTGGTGTGAAACATGCTGGATTCGGACTCGGGTTTGAACGTTTCTTGATGTACTTAACATCAATGAGCAACATCCGTGATGTAATTCCATTTGCGCGTACACCCAAAAATCTTGATTACTAGGAGTTAACATGAAAATAAACCGCAATTATATACCCAAAGAACGAAAATTCAATGTAAAAATTGTGGTTTTTTTCATGCTTATTATATTGGTTCTGTCCGCATTCACAATCAAATACTACTATGACCAACAAAATATTGTTGATGATGGTTTTAAGATTTGTGGTTTGACTTCAGATGAAACTGCGAATCGCTTTAAAACGCGCCAACAGGAAGCCTATGAATCTGCTTTGTTCTTAGAAGTACGTGATTATACTTACTTTGGTGAAACATTAAAGTTTTATAACGAACCCTATGTCTATGGTTTAACCGATGACTTTATTGGTAACACAGTGTTTCTGAATAATTTATGTGGGTTGAGTGTTGATGACAAATCATCCTATCTGTTGAGTTATGAAAACGATATTGGGATACAAATCGATACACTTCAAGATGGGTTTTACGAAATTGAGATTTTAAAGGACTTTAACTTTAATTTTTTAAAGACCTCTGAAAACATTGATATTGAAATTGCGTCTATTAAAAGAGACAATCAAATTAAAACGGCGCGCATTTTTTCAAATAGAGATTTGATTAACGGTAACTTTGATGAACCACTATTAAAAAGAAATGTCCTATATCTTGAAGTCAAAACAATCGAAAACAATGAAGCCTATGATATCGTGCTGGATCCATCGGCTTTGAATCATAACGATTTTGGGGGTTCTAATTACGGTCACTTTTATATGGATATGTATGAATCAGATGAGACATATGAAATGGCAACGTTAATCCGTGATGAACTTGAAAAATATGGCTTGCGTGTTTACTTGACCCGTGATAACATTTCTCCAGTTGATACGTTTGGTGATAAGGGTCGTATTTCCAGTGCATATGAAACAGGTGCGAAGTATTATGTTCATTTACGTCTTGAATCCAGTGGTAGTTCAATGGATAGGGGCTTAACGATTTTATATTCAAACTTCACATCGAATCGATTCGCAACCAATGTTGCCAAAGCGATTCTTGATGGTACATCCCTACAGGCTTCCCCCTATGAGGATGGGTTTAATATCCCTGGAGTCTACCAAACGTCACTTGAATCTGGTTATGATTACAATGACATCGTAAGAGAAACAGGTGGTATGATGACAGGAGCGGGTGTGAATGGAATCTTTGCGGACTTACAAAAACAACACACCAACTCTAAAATGGGAATGTATGCTATTGATATTCTATATGGCTATATGACAGATCCAGATGACTACAATGTTTGGATTAATGAAAAAGAGCTTTTGGCTCAAAAGACTGCAGAAGGAATTTTAATACAACTTGGTATTGCTACAGGTGGTGAATAACAGTGTTAATAAATATTAAAAACGCATACAAGGCTTTTGGTTCTCAAGATATTTTTGAGGATTTGGAGTTTAGTGTAAAACGCAATGAGAAAATTGCGCTTATTGGCGCAAATGGTGTTGGTAAAACAACACTTTTTCGTGTCATACAAAGGGATGAATTTTTAGACAAAGGTGAATTAACAATTCAAAACAATATTTCATTGGGTTTCTTGAGTCAAATTCATGTCGATGATCAAAAGAAAACGTTGGGTGAGTATCTTTATGAAGCGTATGTTGATGTTATCAAACTTCAATCAGAACTGGAATCATTGGAAAAACAATTAACCACTGATCACAGTGATGCTTTACTAAAGAAATACGATCGCATTCAAACTGAGTTCTTAAGACGTGGTGGTTATAATTTGGATACGGAAGTAAACACGCTCATTACGCAATTTGGATTTGAAGTCAGTGATTTAGAAAAAGACATTCATGAATTCAGTGGAGGCCAAATTACGCGTTTAGCATTTGTACGTTTACTTTTATCTAGGCCGGATGTACTGTTTTTAGATGAGCCCACAAACCACCTTGATATATCAACCATTGAATGGCTTGAAGGATACTTGAAGAGTTATGAGGGAACCATAGTGATGATTTCTCATGACCGCTTATTTTTAGATAGAATTTGTAATGTCATTGTAGAAATTGATGACAGACAAGCCACGCGGTTTACTGGAAACTATACGCAATATGTTGAATCTAAAGAAAAAATGGTGCATCAACATAACGTTAAGTATCAAATTCAACAAAAAGAAATCAAACGACTTGAACAACTCATTGAAAAGTTCAGACATAAAAAGAGTAAAGCTGCTTTTGCGAAGTCTAAAGAAAAATATTTGGATCGTATGGACAAGCTTGAAGAAAAGAAAATTCAATCTCATGAATTCAAAGCTACGTTCTCTCCCAAATTAAAAGGCGGTAGGGAAGTTTTGATTACGGATAACTTAACCGTGGGTTATGATCAACCTTTGGTTAGCATGACTCAAACTTTCTTACAAAATAAGAAATACGCAATCTTAGGTGATAATGGTACAGGGAAGTCAACCTTGCTAAAGACCATTGCGAATCGTCTTGAATCTTTGGGTGGCGAAATGTTATTGGGGCACCAAATTGAAATGGGATACTTTGACCAGCAACTGCTTGATTTCTCTATTGGTAAAACAGTTTTGGAAGAAGTATGGGATGATTTTCCGCAACTTGATCATACGCAAGTGAGAACCGTTTTGGGTCAGTTTTTATTTAAAGGTGATGATGTATTCAAAAGTGTATCAGTTTTATCGGGGGGAGAGCGCGTGCGTTTGAGTCTGGTTAAATTGATGCTCAGAAGAGATAACTTACTAATTTTGGATGAACCCACAAACCACTTGGATATTCTAGGCAAAGAAGCTTTGGAAAAAGCACTTAAAGATTATACTGGTACTTTAATTTTTGTATCTCATGATCGTTATTTTATAGAAAAGTTAGCCACAGATATATTGGTTATTCAAGATCATAAAGTTATTCATACTGAAAAGACTTTGGAAACGGTCCTAGAGACTCAGAAACAATCAGAGAGTGTCGAAAAACAAACACGTAAGGAAACTTACCAAGAATTTAAAAAGAACCAGAATCGCGCCCAAAAGGTCGAGGGGCTTCTAATTGATTTGGAAGAACAACTGGAATTACATCGAGAACTGCGTTATGACCCTGAATATTATCACAGTAATGATAAAATGGAAGCATTAAACGAAGAAATTGATAAGATTCATGTTGAGATAGGTCAATTGGAAAGAGAATTGGAAAGTCTTTATGAGTTTTTAGAAGAAGTAGATTCTATCAATACGGAAAACCAATCAACTTTTTGAAACATTACAACTAAATGATGAAAAGAAAAAGAGCATTGCTGCTCTTTTTTAGTGTTCGAAAGTCTCGCCATAAACCACATCATCAAACCAAGAAGTCTGTTCTTCTTTAAGTAAAGAAACAGATTCAACGGGTTGTGTTTCATCTTTATAAACGTAGAGTGGATTATCTTTTGTATTATCAATAATATCTTCAATAAACTTCCATGAACTTCTTACTTGTTTAAAACTGGCGAAAAGTGTGCGATCATGTTGCATCGCATATTCCAACAGTCTTTCATAGGCTTCTGGAGTATTCTTACGATATTCCAAATTACAGGATTGACAGAAATCCATGAATACAGTTTCAACATGGTTTGTATTACCGGGAGTTTTGATGTTGAGTTTAAAATATACGCCTTCATCGGGTTGAACTTTTATCACCAATAGATTTGGTGGTAAATCACCTTTTGCTTTAAATTTGACGGTGATTTCAGTAGAACGTTTGGCCATTTTTTTACCTGTTTGAATGAAAATGGGTACACCTTCCCAACGGGGAAGATCGACTTCAACCCTTAAAGCAACATACGTTTCCGTTTTTGAATTGGCGTCTACATCACTTTCTGTTTTGTAGGATTCATACTGGCCATAAATGATGTCTTTCTGATAGTTTCTAATCTTAAGGTTTTCTAAAATTGCTTCTTGTTTATCATGGATACTATCCGCATTTCTTTCATCGGGTTCATCCATCAATACAATTGAAAGGATTTGGAGTAGATGACTTTGGACCATGTCCTTGAGTGCTCCGGTAACGTCATAGAAATTACCGCGTTCTACAACGCCCACTGTTTCACTGGCTGAGATGGTGATGTTATCGATCATGTCTTTATGCCATGACTTATCAAAAATACTGTTTCCAAATCGTATGGTGTGGATATTTTGAACCATTTCTTTGGCAGTGTAGTGATCGATACGATAGATATGAGATTCACCAAAATAATCTTGTAAATGTTCGTTAATTTCAACAGCACTTTTTAAATCATTACCAAAGGGTTTTTCAATGATGATGTTTGCGTCTTTTGAAAGTCCATGTTCATGAAGGTTTTTACCAATGGTGATAAAGAATCCAGGATCCACCGCAAGATAGTAGAGTAAATCATGTTTAATGTCTTTATTGAGGGTGTCATAGAAGTTACGCAGTCTTTGGTAGCCTTCTTTTTCCGTGAAGACCATTTTAAAGTAATGAATGTACTGGGTAAATTCATTGAACTTAACTTCATCAAAGGGGAATCGTGTATGTTCCTTTAACCAATCCTTGAGATTATCGATATAGGATTGGGTGGTAAAGTCACGTCGACCCACAATTACAATGTGAAACGAATCTGGGAGATCGCCTCTATAATATAGGTTATAAAAGGCAGGGAGCAACTTTCTATAAGTTAAATCTCCCGTGCCACCAAATAATGTAACAATATGGTTGTTACTGGTCATCTTGTTCGCTCCATTCATGATGGAAGTATCCTTCTTTGTCAATGCGCTCAAAGGTGTGGGCACCGAAGTAATCTCTTTGTGCTTGAATTAAGTTGGCACTTGAATTACCTGTACGGTATGCGTCAAAATAAGCGATTGCATTGGTGAATGCAGGAATACTAATTCCATTATTAATTGCCAAACCTGCAATTTTTCTTAAAGTGGGTTGGTAACTTTCAAGTACTTGATTGAAAGTGTCATCTAGCATTAAGTTCTCTAAAGCAGGATTGTGATCGTAAGCATCTGTGATGCGGTCTAAGAACTTCGCACGAATGATACATCCTTCACGCCAAATTTTAGCGATTTCACCATAATTTAAATCCCAGTTGTTTTCTTTTGCAGAACGTTTCATTAAATCAAAACCTTGTGCATAAGCAATAATCTTACTTGCATAAAGTGCTTGTCTTACTTCCTCAACAAAGGATTTAACATCTTCAATTTCAACTTTATCTCCGACATAGTTTAGTTTGGTGGATGCATTGATACGTTCTTGTTTATTGGCTGACATAAATCTTGCGAATACTGCAGATGCAAGTAATGATGCATCGGTACCTGTATTTAATGATTCTTGAACGGTCCACATACCCGTTCCTTTTTGTTCGGCCTTGTCTAAGATCACGTCGATTAAATGGTGATCACTGTCAGGATCTTTTACTTTAAAAATATTGGTTGTGATTTCAATTAAGAAACTATCGAGTTCACCTTCGTTCCATGTTTTAAAGGTTTCATGAAGTGCTGCATTGTCCAGTTGGCCAATATGCTTTAAAAGGGAATAGCTTTCAGCAATCAATTGCATATCCGCATATTCAATACCGTTATGTACCATTTTAACAAAATGACCGGCACCGCCATCGCCAATGTAAGTAACACATGCTTCACCATAAGCTTTTGCTGAAATGTCGATGAGAACATCTTCTACATGTGAATAGGCTTCGCGATCGCCACCTGGCATGATTGAAGGACCAATGCGAGCACCTTCTTCACCACCAGAGATACCCACGCCAAGATAACGCAACCCTTGTTCATTAACATGAGTGTGGCGTCTGATTGTATCTTTAAAGAATGAGTTACCGCCATCCATAATGATATCGCCTTTATCTAAAAGAGGAATCAATTGATCAATAACCATATCAACGGGTTTACCCGCTTTGACCATGATGACAATTTTTCTTGGTTTTTCCAGTGAATTTACAAAATCTTCAACATTTTCGTATAAAGTGAAATTGTCATTTGGATCTTCTGCCATAACTTTTTCACCCACACTGTATGTTCTATTAAAAAGGGCAACTTTATAACCGTGGTTTGCCATATTGTGTGCTAAGTTTGAGCCCATAACAGCAAGTCCCATTACTCCTATATTGTTCATTCAATATACCTCCGTTATTCTGTATATAATTGTACACTATAAACTTGATTTTGTCAGTTTCATACTTTCGTATAAATAAAGACAGATTCAATAGCGGTGTCATCTATTGCAATTATAATCATATCGTATTATAATCTACTTAGAAACGAAGAATAGGACACAATTTAATAAACAGTCGATTCAGAGAGGGAAGTGGATGGTGAAAACTTCTTGAGACCGTATTGAGTTACCACCTAGGAGTTAAACTTTCGAAAAAGTTTCGTCAGCCCTGCGTTATGGGTTTGAGCGCACAAAGTATATTTTTGTGAATTAAGGTGGTACCGCGATCTTTCGTCCTTAAGATTCGTGGTTTTTTTATTTGTTAGGAGGAATACAATGATAAATATTAAAGAAGATGCACGTTTGAGTGTTTTAAATCACTCGAGTGCACACGTTATGGCACAGGCCATAAAAAGACGCTATCCTCAAGCTAAATTTTGGGTAGGACCTGTAATTGAAGATGGTTTTTATTATGATGTTGATCTGGGTGATGATGTAATTACAGAAGCAGATTTACCACTTATTGAACGTGAAATGAAGAAAATCTCTAAGGAAGCGAAATATATCGTTCGTGAAGAATTAACCAAAGATGAAGCTTTAGAAGTCTTTGCGGATGATCCCTATAAGATTGATCTCATTCAAAACAATCTCTCTGATGACGATGTCACCATCAGTGCGTATCGTCAAGGTGAATTTGTAGACTTATGTCGTGGACCGCACGTAGAGAGTACCAAAGAAGTAAAATTCTATAAATTATTAAAAGTTTCCGGCGCTTACTGGAAAGCGGACGCAAACAATAAGATGCTCCAAAGAATTTATGGGATCGCTTTTGATACCCAAGAAGACTTGGATGCATACTTAAACTGGTTGGAAGAAGCGAAGAAACGTGACCACAAAATATTGGGCCGTGAACTGGGACTCTTTATGTTCAGTGAGTATGGACCTGGATTTCCGTTCTGGCTTGCTGATGGGGTTACATTAAAAGATTCATTGATTGATTATTGGAAACAAGTACACATCAGACGTGGGTATGATTTCATTGAAACACCCGCTATGATGAGTCGTGAACTTTGGGAAAAATCAGGTCACTGGGATAACTATCAAGACAACATGTATATTTCAGAAATTGATGAACGTAAATTTGCGGTAAAACCGATGAACTGTCCCGGTAGTATCTTAATCTATAAGCATGGTTTATATTCCTATAGAGATTTACCATTGCGTATGGCTGAGTTGGGTCATGTGCACAGACACGAAGCCAGTGGCGCATTAAATGGCCTGTTTAGAGTGCGTGCGTTTACGCAAGATGATGCACATATTTATGTAACTCAAGAACAAATTGAAGCTGAAGTATTAGAAATCATTGATTTCATTGACGAAGTATATTCAGTTTTCGGTCTTACATACTCCATTGAACTCTCAACCCGTCCAGAAGATAAGTATATCGGGGATATCAGTGTATGGGATGCTTCAGAAACTGCCTTAAAAAATGCCTGTGAAAAAGCAGGTAAAGCATACAAAATCAATGAAGGGGATGGGGCATTCTATGGACCCAAATTGGATTTCATTGTCAAAGACTCTTTAAACCGTGAATGGCAATGTGGTACCGTTCAATTGGATATGAATTTACCGGATCGTTTTGAATTAAATTACATCAATGATCATGGTGAGAAAGTTCAACCCGTCATGTTGCATCGTGTTATCTTTGGTTCAGTAGAACGTTTTATTGGAATTTTAATTGAACACTTTGCGGGTGCATTTCCCGTATGGCTTGCGCCACTTCAAGTGCGTATTATTCCTGTAAATGCAGAATATCATACTGAGTATGCTGAGCAGGTAAAGGTATTGTTAGAAAATAATGGCATTCGTGTTGATGTGGATGCACGTAATGAAAAACTGGGATACCGTTTAAGAGAAGCTCAAAAATCAAAAATTCCACTCCAACTTATCTTGGGTGATAAAGAAGTGGAATCGCAATCCGTTAACTTGAGACGTTATGGTGAACAATCACAGCATACTGTTTCAATTCAAGCGTTTGTGGAACTTGCTTTAGAGGAAATTGAGAATAAAACAATTCGTAATTTAAAGAAATAGTAAATAGGGAACTTTCATCAGAGAGTTCCTTTTTTTGATGAAAAAAAGCAGCGTTTGCTGCTTTTAGTCTAGATATGCTCTCAACATCCAAAGATGTTTTTCGTAATCTGTTTTCATACCCACGAGCATGTCATTTGTGACATCATCGTTGGCATCTGCGGTAACATCCAGTCCTTCTTGAAGTTTTTCAGCCATGATTGTGAAATCATCGTATACTGATTTTACGAATTCTTTATCCGTTTTCTTGTCTGTATAAGGGGATTCCTTAATCCAAGAATGATCTAAGAACTCACTGAGAGTTGAAATTGGATTTAATTCTAAAGCCAACATTCTTTCCGCAACTTCATCGAGATACTCGGTAGTTTCATCATAGTAATCCTCAAATCTTTCGTGGAGTGTGAAGAACTTAGGTCCCGTCACAAACCAGTGATGTTGGTGTAACTTAATGTAAAGTACACCCAAAGATCCGACCAATTCATTTAAATATTTTTCAACCATATCTATTACCTCCAAACTCATTATAACACTTATATTCGTGGACGTAAATGAAACACAATGAAAGAATATGATAATAAAATGTAAATAATCTTGAAATAATGTAAAAGTATGGGTATACTTGTAACATAGAAAAGGAGAAAGAAATATGAGTCGATATTTTAAATTGATATTTATGGCTCTTGTAGCATTGAGTTTAACCGCTTGTGACGCTTCCGGGAGCCAAACAGAGGGTAAGCTTATTCTCGGTATGAACTTTGATCTTACTGGCGCAGGACAACAATATGGTGTCGCAGAATTGGAAGGGGCACAGCTGGCTGTGAAACTGTACAATGAAGCGGGTGGCTTCAATGGCGAAGCAATAGAAGTCATTTACTACGATGGTAAGTCAGATCCAACTGAATCTTATCAAGCGCAAACCCGACTTGCAGAAGAAGGTGCATTTGCGATTGTAGGAGCTACGATTTCCGGAACCTCCGCACAGGCGGTGAGAGCATCTGGTGAAATGAAGGTAGCAACCGTGTCGCCATCCGCAACTGCAGATGCTGTAACCAACGATGGCTTAATGGGATACCCATACGGTTATCGCGTTTGTTATTCAGATATGTTCCAAGCCGTTACGATGGCAAACTTTACAGTTAACACAAAAGGTTTTACAAAGATTGGAATCATCGCAGACAATACCAGTGAATATGCACAAGGGTTGTCTTCTAAGTATAAAGAAACCATTCAAGAATTGGGTGCAGACATTGTATTTGAAGAATATTATGCAGCAGGAGAAAGTGATTTTTCCTCGATTTTAACCAAAGTAAAGGGAAACAGTGATGTAGAAGCACTCTTTATCCCAGGATACTATAGTGAAATTGGTCCGTTATTAAGACAAGCACGTCAATTGGGCGTGGATCTTCCGGTGTTGGGAGTGGATGGCTATGACAGTGTTGACTTCGCGAAATTGGCGGGTCCAGAAGCATTGAATAACGTATTTTACTCAAATCACTATTCTACATTGATTGATTCAGACGAACATACCAACTTTGTGGATGCGTATGTTAAAGAGTACGGTAAACAACCAATAGGATTTGCGGCACTTGCCTTTGATGCAACCAATTTAATATTGGATGCACTTCATCGAGCAGGCGAACCTGATCCAATCAAAGTCAATGAAGCCATTGAAAGCACCGTTGATTTTGTCGGAGTTACAGGCGTTATATCCATTGATGATTTACACAATGCTAAAAAATCTACCTACGTGGTAGAACTTAAAGATGGTGTTGAAGTGAGTGCAACAATCGTTGAACCATAAATTGATAAGGGGTAAACATTACCCCTTATTTACGAATAAAAGAGGTGACATATGGAACAGGTAATACAACAAATTTTAAATGCATTAACCATTGGGAGTATTTATGCATTAATCGCGCTGGGTTATACGATGATCTATGGTATTATGAAGCTCATCAATTTTGCCCATGGTGATATTTTTATGCTGGGTGCTTATATGTCCTATGTCGCAATTGTTAAGTTTAATTGGCCTTTTTTGGCCGCCCTTGTTTATGCAATGGTAGTGTGTGGTTTCGTAGGATTTTTAATTGAACGCATCGCATATCGACCGTTACGTAATGCTTCAAGAGTCAGTGCATTGATCACTGCGATTGGTGTTTCATTGTTAATTCAAAACCTTGTTATTAAATTCTTTGGGGCTGACATCATTGCTTTACCAAGCGTTGCTTTATTCAGATCCATTAAAATTGGTAATATCTTAATAAGTGGGAATCAAATTGTTATTTTCTCAACCACCATTATCTTATTGATTGTTCTACAAATCATCGTTTATAGAACAAACTTTGGACGAGCGATGCGTGCTGTATCTACCGATGCAGAAGCAGCATCTCTAATGGGAATCAATGTCAACAAGACCATTACCATGACCTTTATTATGGGAAGTGTTCTAGCGGCTGCTGCAGGGACTTTAGTAGCCAACTACTATCACAACATCACACCGCTTATGGGGGTAACACGGGGCCTTAAAGCCTTTGTGGCCGCAGTCTTTGGGGGTATTGGACTCTTAAATGGTGCTGTGTTTGGTGGATTCTTTATTGGTGGCTTAGAAACGCTCATTTCCACAACTTCATATACGATGTGGCGTGATGCTGTCGTATATTTCGTATTGATTGTGATCCTAATCGTCAAACCAACGGGATTGTTCGGTAAGAAAGGAGATCAAAAGGTATGAAAAAAACACGTAGAATTACCAAGCCTACAGTTTCATGGATATTGTTTGCACTTATTGGTTTTATAGTTTTGACTGTTTTATTTAATGTGGGCATTTTGAAACGTTCACATCAAATCGCCATCATTGCGATCATGATTAACATTATTTTAGCAGCGTCTTTAAACTTAATTCTTGGTATCGCAGGACAATTTTCATTAGGTCATGCTGGTTTTATGTCAATTGGTGCTTACAGTGTTGCCTTAACACTTCAAAAAATTCCCTCATATTGGGGATTTATCATAGGTATCTTGGTAGGGTTTCTCATTACCGGTATTGTATCTCTGATTGTATCCATTCCAACTTTACGTCTTAAAGGGGATTACCTTGCAATTGCGACCTTGGGTATATCAGAAATTATTCGAATTGTGATTGTGAACTTTGAAAGTATTACAGGCGGTGCCCGTGGTATCACCAGTATTCCACGGTATCCAACTTTTGGGTTTATTTATCTAATGACGATTTTAACACTTTACATACTCAGTGCACTAAAAAACTCCAGATTTGGACGTGCATGGTATGGGGTTCAAGAAGATGATTTGGCATCCAGTGCCATGGGACTCAATTTAACCCAACAAAAAGTATCAGCCTTCTTAGTGGGTGCACTGTTTGCGAGTTTGGCGGGCGCTAATTATGCATCCTACTATACCATCATTCAACCCAGTCTATTCGACTTTAATAAATCTGTTGACATATTAGTCATCGCTGTACTTGGGGGATTGGGTAGTTTTACAGGTACTGTAATCTCTGCCATTACCATTGGTTTAATCAATCTGATATTTCAAAAATATGCTCAAGAACGGGTTATCATTTATTCTATTTTATTGATCGTAATGATGATATTCAAACCCGGTGGCTTATTGGGTAAATATGAACTGAGCTTTAGGAGAATATGGAAACGGAGGGAACAAGATGCCACTATTAAAGATTGATCATGTAACACAACGTTTTGGCGGTGTAATCGCTGTTTCCGATGTTAGTTTTGAGATTGAGAAGGGCAAGAAAATTGGGATCATTGGTCCAAATGGTGCTGGTAAAACAACACTCTTCAATTGTTTGACGGGTTTTTATAAACCCACATCTGGTAATGTAATTTTTCATGATACCAAAGATATTAATTTAAGTAAAAAACGCGTCGATCAGATCACTGAATTGGGATTTGCGCGTACCTTTCAAAACATTCGTTTATTCAAGGATTTAACGATTCTTGATAATATTAAAATTGCGATGCATAACAGTATGAAATATTCAAAAGCAGACGCAATATTTCGCACGAAGCATTACTATCGTGAGGAACGCATAACCCACGAGAAAGCAAAACAGTATTTGGATATTACGGATTTGATTGAGAAACGACATCATAAGGCTTCTGCTTTGAGTTATGGCGAACAGCGACGCTTAGAAATCGCGCGCGCTTTGGCTACGGGAGCAAAAACGTTATTTTTGGATGAACCTGCTGCCGGTATGAATCCCCAGGAAACTCAGGATTTAATCCATTTCATTAATTTAATTCATACAAAATTCGATTTAACCATAGTACTAATTGAACATGATATGAATTTGGTAATGAGCCTGTGTGATACGATTCATGTTTTAAATTATGGTCAACTTATCTCAAGTGGGAGTCCAGAATTTATACGAAATGACCCCTTGGTTATAGAAGCATATTTGGGAGGCGATGATTGATGTTAAAAATTGATAACTTAACGGTAAATTACGGTGAAATTAAAGCCATAAAGAATATATCAATCCACGTTGATAAAGGCCAAATCGTAACCTTAATCGGTGCCAATGGAGCTGGTAAATCAACGCTACTTAAAACCATATCGGGTTTACTAAAACCAACAGGCGGTACGATTGAGTTTGAAGGGGAATCTGTTTTAACGATACCACCTCAAACCATAGTTTCTAAAGGCATCGTTCATGTACCTGAAGGCAGACGTATTTTCTCGGGTATGAGTGTTGAAGAGAATTTACTATTGGGTGCTTACCTTAGAAAAGACAAAGATAACGTTCAAAAAGAACTTGAGTTGGTTTATGAAAAGTTTGAAATCTTAAACCAACGTCGTAATCAAAACGCAAGTACACTCTCTGGAGGGGAACAGCAGATGTTAGCGATCTCTAGAGCCTTGTTAACCAAACCAAAATTGTTGTTATTGGATGAACCCAGTATGGGACTTGCACCCTTGATTGTTAAACAAATTTTTGAATTAATTCAATCCATCAATAAAGATGGGATGACCATTCTTTTGATTGAACAAAATGCACATAAAGCTTTAGAAGTTGCAGACTATGCTTATATCATTGAAGGTGGTTTTATTAAAATGGAAGGTCTTGCTAAAGATCTTAAAGAAAGTGAAAGTGTACAGGAGATATATTTGGGTGTCTCATAAACATTAAAAAAAGGTGGAGCAATCCACCTTTTGTCTATTCAGAACGTAACGCAATCACGGGATCTTGTTTCGCTGCTTTGGAAGCAGGAATGAGACCGGCCAATACCGTTAGAATCAGACTTAATAAAATAAGGATAAGCGCTGCATTCAGGGGTAAGGCTGCATTCACATCATTTGTATTCGCAATAATATGGATCAAGGAATTGAGGGGAATGAGTAAGAGTTGTGTAAATCCGATTCCCAAAATACCGGATAGTAATCCAACAATAAATGTTTCAGCATTAAATACATTGGATATGTTCAATTTTGAAGCACCAATCGCACGTAGAATACCAATTTCTTTGGTTCTTTCCAGTACTGAGATGTAAGTAATGATGCCAATCATAATTGAGGATACCACCAACGAAACAGCTACAAAAGCAATTAAGACATAGGAGACAACATTCACAATGGTTGTGATAGAGGACATCAATAATCCAATATAATCTGTATACGTTATCTGGTCATCACTTGCTACTGTTTTATTATAATTTTCGATGCTGGTTGTGATGCCGTCTTTGGCTTCAAAACTATCGGTATAAATATCGATACTCGTGGGTGCATCCAAACTAATCCATCCAAACGCTGTCATATTTTCATCAAAGCTACCAATAGAGATGTTTGTATCGTATATACCCAACAACACCTCATCATCGGGATCTGTTAAGTATTGATCCAGCATATTCGCCAATTGTATTTCACTATAACCCGCAAATTGTTGAATCATACTTGGATCATCACCATAAATGGTTCTGAGTAAGTTTTTAAACAAATCTGCCTTACCACTGATACCTAAGTCTTCAAGGTAGGTGATTGTGTCTTCAATTTTTGCGTTATCATCTTTCGGTTCAAATGAAAGGCCGTTGAGAACATTGATATCAGGCGTGTTTTGTTGCGCCAACACAACGGGGCTGTTATTAATTGTATCTATCATGCGTTCACTTAAAGCACGTGTGTATCCGATGGCTGAAGAAAGCAGTTGAGAGTTATCGTCGTTATTAATCTGTACGATTCCCGTAATTTTAAGCGTGATACTTTCATTTAATAAATCAGTGAAAGCATCTTGTGTCTCTTCAATTTTTTCAAAGGTTCCATCTTCGTTCTCGATATAGTAATTACTGGCTGGAACAATTTGGAATGTATGATGTAAAATTTGATCAAAATCAAGGATCTGTGTTTCAAAATCATACGTTTCGCCCTGATCCATTACTTCAAGAATTTCACGGTATTGTTCAGCTGGAAGTAAACCCAATTCATAAAGAGTGCTTAGGGATATTTCGTTATTTCTATCCACTACAAGGATTACTTCATCATAGGCATTGGGCCATGACCCTTTAACCAAATCGTAGTTATCATAAATGATGTCACTGATTAATTGATCGCCTTGACCATACATGATTTGAGAGAAATTAGGATTGTTTCCTTGACTGATTTGAAGGGGATTACCATGTGGCTGGAAGTTGGTATCAAAAGAGCTACCATTGGTATTGATGCGTTCATCGTTTACATCCAAAGCGTATGCTTCAAATGATACGTTGTAACTGTAGATGATACCGTTGGATCCAACATATTGATGAATTTCACTGTTTGGATCATCTAAATATTTTTTGAACGAAGTTAAGTTGTTTTCTTTAATACTCGTAGTGGTTTGATTAATGGCTTGTAAACTGGAGCTGTTTGAATAGATAGCACTGCCATCATTTTCAACACCATTTGTATTGTTTGGGATACCCACTTCAAGAATGCTGCTTAAATCAAAGGTTTGTGTTTCAAGTGTAATGGGGTAAGAGGCCATCGTATCTCTTTGTATGTCATCGATATACTGATTGACACCTGTAGAAAGTGATAGAATCAAAGCAATCCCTATAATACCGATAGAACCCGCAAATGACGTTAAAAATGTTCTTGCTTTTTTGGTTCGAAGGTTATTGAAACTCAAGGTTAATGCCGTAAAGAATGACATGGATGTTTTTCCTAAGTTTTTATGTTCGATTGTTTGGGTAGTGTCCTTAACTTCAAATGGGTTTGAATCACTGATAATTTGACCGTCATGCAGTTTGATAATTCTGGTCGCATATTCTTGCGCAAGCTCTTGGTTATGGGTAACCAAGACAACCAATCTGTCTTTTGCGATTTCTTTGAGTAAATTCATAACCACGACACTGGTTTCGCTGTCTAATGCACCGGTTGGTTCATCCGCAAGTAAGATGTCGGGATCATTGACCAAGGCTCTGGCAATCGCAACCCTTTGCATTTGACCCCCTGACATTTGATTTGGTTTTTTATGAAGTTGATCTTTCAAACCAACATCTTCCAAGGCTTTGGCTGCGCGTCTTTTTCTTTCTTTTTTGCTTACGCCTGAAATCGTAAGTGCCAACTCAACGTTTGCGAGTATGGTTTGGTGGGGGATGAGGTTATAGCTTTGAAATACAAACCCAATTGTATGGTTTCTATAAGAATCCCAATCGCGGTCTGCATAATTTTTGGTAGAAATATTATTGATGATAATATCTCCTGAATCATAGCGATCCAGACCCCCAATAATATTAAGTGTTGTGGTTTTACCGGAACCACTTTGACCTAAAATGGCCACAAGTTCACTATTTCGTAAGTTAAAACTTACGCCATCAAGTGCCACTTGTGTTAAGTCACCGGTAACATATGTTTTTCTAATGTTTTTAATTTGGAGCATAAAAATCCTGCCTTTCATGTATCACTTAAATAATACAGTACCACAACGAGAATTGCTTTACAAGTGCTCAAAGGATAATGCTTATATGAGTATGTTGAGATAGAAAACACACCGTCTGGGTGTGTTTAATCGTTACTATGCTTGTGAAGTAATGCAAGTTTTAAATCATAAAGTTTTTGAGACAAGTCAACATAATACTGGTGGGGGTAGTGAAGACGTTTCACTTCATCCCAAAATGTTTCGCGTTCCTTTTCTGCGTAGACTGCCGTGTTATATAAAGGATAGCCCTCATAAATACAGGTTCCATTTACGAAGATGGGGACGTGTAAGTCTCTGATTTCATAATTGGTAATGGTTTGTTTTTTCCAAGGTGCTTCAGGATCGAAAATGGTAATCTCATCCTGTGGAATGACTTCATCATGAAGTGCGATATAGTCCGCAACTGCTTTATTGGTAGTGCGATCATAAAAGCGATACAGTTTTTTATAACCAGGGTTTGTGATTTTACCGATGTTTTCACTGACCTTAATTTTAGGTATAATCTCACCGTCTTTTTCTTGCGCTACGAGTTTGTACACACCACCCAAAACGGGTTCAGATTTGGAGGTGATGAGTTTTTCTCCGACTCCAAATTGGTCAATTTCAGCGCCCTGATAAATTAAGTCATCAATTAAATATTCATCCAGGGAGTTTGATGCCATAATTTTACAGTCATTCAGACCTGCTTCATCCAACATTTTTCGTGCTTCTTTTGAAAGGTATGCCAAGTCACCTGAATCAAGTCGAATGGCTTTCAAACGATATCCATTGGGCATGAGATATTCTTTCGCAACTTTGATCGCATTTATAACCCCGGATTCAAGGGTATCATAGGTATCTACTAAGAATACAGCATTATCAGGGTTAATTTTCGCAAATGAAAGAAATGCATCATATTCAGTATCATGCATTTGAATGTATGAGTGGGCCATGGTTCCAGAAACATAAGCACCATATTTGGCACCTGCTAAGGTATTGGATGTACCGGTTGCTCCTGCGATAATGGCAGAACGTGCACCTTCAGTGGCGGCATCATAGCCATGGGCTCTTCTCGCTCCAAATTCCAATACAGCGCGACCTCTTGCGGCTGTGACGATGCGACTGGCTTTGGTTGCGACAAGGGTGGGGTAATTGATGGATAAAAGTAAGAATGTTTCAATCAGTTGTGCTTGGATAATGGGTCCTTTAACAACGATTAAGGGTTCATTCCCAAAGACGACCGTCCCATCGACAACTGACCAAATATCTAGCGTAATTTCCATATTGAGTAAATAGTCTAAGAATGCTGGATCATCAAAACCACATTCAATTAGATAATCAATGTGTGATTGATTAAATTTGAAGTTTTGAATGCCTTCAATTAAACGTGAAAGGCCACTAAAAATCATATAGCCTCCAGAATCAGGCACACGGCGTGCAAACATGTCGAAATATACTATTTCTTCATGGCGATTTTCTTGGAAATAAGTGTAAGCCATCGTGAATTCATAAAGGTCTGTTAAAAAGACAATATCATCGTTATAAATCATATTCTACTCCTTGCTTTATTTAAGTTTTAGTTTCATACTATAGTATACCATAATGGAGGTGCACAATGAATAAAGAAGGTGTAACGATTATTCAAGATTCTAAATTTAATGAAGTCTTGATGTCGGTAAAAGTATTGATAACATTAAAAAAAGAAACCGTAACGCTCGCGAATGTTTATACGCAATTGTTGGGCGATCGAAGTATACAGTATCCAACTAAAAAGGCAATGACACAAGCCATGGATTTGATGTATGGTTTAAAGTTTGGTTCACGTAGCTACAGTGTTGGTAAACATCAAGTTATTGAACTTACTTTAAAAGGAATCAATGAGAAGTTTGTGGATCTTTCTTTACATCAGTCATATCTGGATTTTATGAAAGAAGTTTTTATGAATCCCTTAATTAATGAGAACACAGTCAAAGAAGCAATAAAAGTTGTGAGACAAAATATGAAGCGGAGTCAAGAGAGTCCGAATACGTATGCGATCTATAAAGCCTTTGAACTTGCGGGAAAAGACCAAAGCTTTGGGATTAATATGTTGGGTTATGAGGATGATTTGAATTTAATTTCGGTCGCTGATGTTGCGGCGTTTCATCAAGAAATTTTAAAAGAAGCAAGTACGCTCTTTTATATGATTGGGGAAGTTGAACCCTTAGCAGTAGATTTCTCAAGACCTATAGATTCAGCTTCAGTTACAAAAACTCACATTGAAAGTATTTTTGAGTTTGAAACTCACAATGCACCTCAAAGTGAACTCATTCAAGTTTATGAAACGGATATCCATCCCCATCATCCCTTGTATTATCCATATCTAATTTTCTTGGCAATTTTAGGACAAAGTGCCTCTTCTTACTTATTTCAAAATATAAGAGAGAAAAATAGTTTAAGTTATAGTATTTATGCGTCTCAATTGATTTATGATTCTTTGTTTTATATTTCAACGAGTATCGCTCCAGAAAATGAGACGATCGTACTGGATTTAATTAAAGCACAATTTAAGTTAATTGCAGAAGATACTTTGGATTTAAACAGTGCCAAACAGTATGTGATTAATAGAATTGAAGCAACCAGTGAAAGTGCCAGTCAATCCCTTGGTTTTGAATTTAGAAATCATACCTTAAATTTGAATGATAAACCCAGTGATGTGGTCGCGTCATTTGAGAAAGTTACAGAAGCAGAGGTTAAAGCGGTTTTAGATCACATAAAAGACCCGTTTACTTTTGTATATAGAGGACAAAATAATGAAGAAAATTGAAAATATATTTAACGAGGAAGCTTACCATACAATTACTGACACGGGTTTGAATGTTTTTATTGTTTATAAACCGGGATTTAAGAAATCTGTCGCTGCCTATGGGACAAGTTTTGGAGCCTTAAATTTGGTCCAAGAGGTGAATGGTGAAGTTGTGAATCATAAAAAAGGTTTGGCCCATTTCTTGGAACATAAACTTTTTGAAGATGAAGAGGGAGACATTCTTTCTCAGTTTACAGAGTTGGGTGCCAACGCCAATGCGTTTACCTCTTATGATCAAACGGTTTACTATTTCAGTACGCAACAGGCTATAGAAAAGCCTTTACGATTGTTAATTAAATTGGTAAATCGTATTTATGTAGATGAAGCGAGTATCGAAAAAGAAAAAGGGATTATTGTTGAAGAATTAAAAATGTACGAAAACAATCCCAATATGAATTTATTGATGCGTACTTATGAAAATGTTTACCAAACCTATCCTTTAAGATACGACATTGGTGGTGATGAAGCTTCCGTAAGAGACACAACACTGGACGATGTTTTGACGGCTTATGAAATAAACTATAACCCAAAAAAGATGGCCCTTGTGATTGTGAGTGGTGATGCACCAGAATCCATTCTTGAAATTGTGAACACATCTAAAATCAAACCAGATCATAAAAAACAGGTTATTGATGTTTTTGAACCGGAATCCTTAAAAGTTTCTAAAGAGGAAGATGTGTATCAATTTAAGGTACAAACGCCCAAGGCGAGCTTGAGTTTTAAATTTGAGTATCAAGGTTCAAATACTTTGAAAGATGAGTTCTTAATTCGCGCAATTTTAAATATGAATTTTTCTGATTTGAATGATGATTTTCAAGAATGGTTGGATGAAGATATCATCAATGACTACTTTAGTTATGATGTGGATTTAAGAGATGGATTTGGGGTTATATATTTCTTCAATGAAGGAGATAAGAATGCTGAGTTCAAAGCGTTGATCACAGATAAAATGAATCACTTGGTATTTGACTCAGTTATTTTCCAACAAATTACGAAGCGATACTTTGGGGAATCGATCCTTTCTTTGAGTCAATATGATCGTTATGCGATCAATGTTTTGAGTGCTTTCTTTAAAAATGTTTCGTACTTTGATTACTTAAAGGAGATTCGTAACGTCAATTCTGAGGAAATTCAACAAATATTAAGTATGTTAAACGTTTATTCAGTTTCTTTTACTGAAATGAGACCTTGACATTTGTGTTAACGATGCTAACATATTGTTAAGATTATTATGAGGGGGTAATCAGATAATGAATTATGTTCAAGTTATCGGACGCTATAAAACAGCGCCATTTATCTTGAAAGGAGCACCATCGAATGCTTCTTCTTACATTCAATTGAATGTGAAATCTAACTTTAGGGAGGCGACAGGAGAATATCGCTATGATGTTTTCGATGTCTATCTTTGGAAAGGTCTCCAAAAAGATCTTGGTGAACACATTCAATTGAATACTTTGATAGCCGTAAAAGGTCGTTTGGAATTAAGAAATGACCATCCCGTTATCATTGCGGAACAAGTTGAATTTTTAGAACGTTATTAAACGTTCTAATCTCGCAATTATCGTGTATAATAAATATAGGTGATAAAATGCGAAACTATTTAGAATTATGCCAATATGTATTGGATAATGGCGAAGATAGAAGTGATAGAACGGGAACTGGTACACGCAGTGTTTTTGGATATCAAATGCGATTTGATTTATCCGAAGGGTTCCCGCTTTTAACTACCAAAAGGGTACACTTTGCTTCTTTGGCTAAAGAATTGCTTTGGTTTATCAGTGGAGACACAAATATTAAGTGGCTCGTTGAAAACAAAGTTAGAATTTGGAACGAATGGCCTTATGCGAAATTTAAAGCTTCTGAAGATTATCAGGGCGAAAGTATGAAGGAATTCGTAGATAAGATTGTAGAAGACGATTCTTTTGCGGTTAAATATGGAGATTTGGGTCCTGTTTATGGTAAACAGTGGCGTAACTTTAATGGTGTAGATCAATTACAAATTGTCATTGATACCATTAGAAATAATCCCAATTCTAGACGCATTATTTTAAGTGCGTGGAATCCTGCAGAACTTGAAGACATGGCTTTACCACCGTGTCATGCGTTTTTACAATTTTATGTCAGTGAATCAGGTAAACTGTCATTGCAGCTTTACCAACGTAGTGCGGACATTTTCTTGGGTGTCCCTTTTAACATTGCTTCATATGCATTGATGTTACATATGATTGCTAAAATTACAGATTTGGAAGTGGGTGATTTTGTTCATACCTTAGGGGATGCACATATCTACCAAGATCATTTCGAGGTTGTCCAAACACAACTCCATAGAGATGTTAAAGCTTTACCGAAACTTGTGATTCATGGTGACCAAAAAGAAATTGAAGATTTTAAATTTGAAGATTTTGAAATTGTCGATTATGATCACCACCCAGCGATTAAAGCAAAGGTTAGTGTTTAATGATTACCTTAATCGCGGCCATGAATAAACATCGAACTTTGGGTTTAAATGGCACAATGCCTTGGAGAAACCGAGAAGACCTACAACACTTTAAGGACTACACCATGAATAAAACAGTGGTGATGGGCCGTGTTACGTATGAGGGATTGCCTAAAAAACTTGAAGGTCGCAATATTTTTGTGGTCTCAAGGGATGAGAAGTATGATATTCAAGATTTAAAACGTTATCTAGAAGGTGACTTCGACGAAGAAATTGTAGTAGCAGGGGGTGGCGAAATCTATAAAGAAGCCATTCAATTTGCGGATAAACTTGTGATTTCAATCATCCATGATAACGATGTAATCGGGGATACGTTCTTTCCTGAAATTGATTTAACAGTTTTTAATAAAACCAAGAGCGTAAAGTTTAAAACATTTACTTTAGAAATTTATAAGAGGAAGGATTTTTAATATGAGAATTGTAGAAATTATTGAAAGAAAGCGTGACGGACATGCACTTTCTAAGGAAGAAATTAATTTTTGGATTGAAGGCGTTACGGACAGCAGTATTCCTGATTACCAAACGGCTTCTTTATTGATGGCGATTGTATTAAAAGGCATGAATTTAGAAGAAACTGCCAATTTAACACAAGCCATGGTTAAATCGGGCGATGAAATTGATTTGTCCAATATTATGGGTGTTAAAGTCGATAAACATTCAACCGGTGGCGTTGGTGATAAGACCACACTTGTGATCAGTCCTATTGTGGCCGCATGTGGTGGTAAAGTTGCTAAAATGAGTGGCCGTGGTTTGGGTCATACAGGTGGCACGCTGGATAAACTTGAAAGTATTGATGGATATCAAGTTGAAATTTCAAATGAACAATTTATTGACCAAGTGAACGACATTAACATCGCTGTAGTTGGACAAACCGGTAATTTGGTGTATGCAGATAAGGTTCTTTATGCACTGAGAGACGTTACAGGTACGGTCCAATCATTACCGCTTATTGCTGCGTCTGTTATGTCTAAAAAAATAGCGGGTGGGGCAGATGCGATTGTCCTTGATGTTAAGTTTGGTGAAGGTGCTTTTATGAAAGACGTAGAAAGCGCAAAAGCCTTGGCTCAAACGATGATTGAAATTGGTGAAAGATTGGGAAGAGATGTTACGGCATTGTTAACCAATATGAACCAACCTTTGGGATACAATATTGGAAATGCATTGGAAGTTTATGAAGCGATTATGACACTTCAAAATAAAGGTCCAAAGGACTTAGAAGAACTTTGTTTGGTTGCATCGGGTCATATGTTGCACCATGGTAAGGTTGCGGATTCTTTTGAGACAGGCTATGAAATGGCCAAAGCTTCTATTGAAAATGGATCTGCTTTGCGTAAATTTAAAGAATGGATTCAATCACAAGGTGGAGATGTTGTCTTTATGGATGATTTAAATGGATTCATTGATGCAAAATACCGTGTTGAAGTTAAATCCGATAAAGCTGGATATATCAAAGATTTATTGGCGCTTGAATTGGGTATGGCTTCCTTACATCTTGGTTCGGGACGTACGAAAGTAACGGATGATATTGATATGAAAGCCGGTATTATTTTAAATAAAAAAATTGGTGATAAAGTTGAAGCGGGAGAGCTATTGGGTACCTTGCTCAGTTCCAATCCAATTACTGATAAACATGTTACTGAATTCATGGGTTCATTTGACTTTTCAAATGTTGAAGTTGATAGACCCAAATTGATTGAATATGTGTTATAATCGTCAATGGTGAAAAAATGAAATTCGAAGTTACAATAGAAAACTTTAACGGTCCCTTGGACCTCATGTTATATTTGATCAAGGATAAAAAACTTGATCTTTTTGAGTTGAATATTGTTGAACTTGCTGACCAGTACATTGCATTCTTAAAGGAACAAGATGCTGGGGTGTTAGAAATCGCCAGTGAATATATCAGTGAATTGGCAGGTTTGATTGAATTTAAAAGTAAAAAACTGTTGCCACGGGATAAAACCGAACTGGAAGTGGATGCTTTGGAATCTGAGGAACAGGATTTGGTACGTCGTTTGATTGAGTACCAACGATATAAGGAAGTCAGTGTTGAATTGGCGGAACGTTTCAATGAAAGAATGCATCAATTCACCAAGCCAGTTTCTATTGAATTGTTTAAAGATTTAAAAAAGGAAGTGGATCAAGGTTTAACCTATGATCAAGACCCTTATGATTTGATGAAAGCAATGCATAAAGTGCTACAACGCTATCGCATTGCCAATCCTCATGATGTTTCATTTGAAAAGGTTGAATTGAGTGTTGATGATCGCATTGTTACACTTCGAAAATTCTTCTTGGATGAAACAGTAACGACACTGGACGATTTATTAATGGAGTCAAGAAGTCTTCAACATCTGATTGTGACTTTCTTGGCAGTGTTGGACATGTTAAGAAATGGTGATTTAAGAATGAATACACAAGATGAATCTGTCTATCTGAAAGGGGCGATTTAATATGAATTATAAAAGTGCCTTGGAAGCATTACTGTTTGCTTTTGGAGACGATGGCATTGCACTTTTAGAGGTGCAAAAAATGTTTGAAATGGACGATGTATCCTTTGAAGCGTTTATTATCGGTTTTCAAGAAGCATTCCAATCAGAAGACCATGGAATTGAATGTGTAAAATATGGTGATCGTATTAAATTCATTACGAAGTCACAACATCATGCACTGATAACAAGCTTTTTGGATATCACCAATGAGCGGCAATTATCGCAAGCAGCTTTAGAAACGCTTGCAATTATAGCCTATAAACAACCCATTACACGGATTGAAATTGAAGAAGTTCGTGGCGTCAATAGCGATATGATGTGTCGCAGACTGGAAGCGATGGATTTAATCAGAGAGGTTGGACGTGCTGATACAGTGGGACGTCCCATCTTATATGAGGTAACTCCATCGTTCATGGATGTTTTCAAATTAACATCATTAAAAGAATTGCCAGAAATTAAACTTGAAGAAACGGAGGAAGAAAATGGCCTCTTCAAAAGAGATTAGACTTCAAAAAGCGATTGCGATGAGTGGGGTTGCTTCACGAAGAAAAGCAGAAACAATGATTGAACAGGGACGTGTCAAAGTAAATGGACAGGTTGTAAGGGAGTTGGGTACTAAAGTTTTATCTGAGGATAGAATTTCCGTAGACGGCAAAGATATTATGAAAGAAGATAATTTTGTATATTATCTTTTAAACAAACCACGCGGTTATGTTTCAACTGCGGAAGATCAATTTGATAGACCGACTGTCTTAGATTTGGTTAAGGATCAAAATCGTTTGTTTCCAGTAGGAAGACTCGACATGGATACCACAGGTGCCATTATTTTAACCAATGATGGACACTTTACGCAACTACTGACACACCCTTCTTATGAAATGAGTAAAACGTATAGAGTAAGTGTTGAAGGTATTTTGGACTACGATGTCAAAAATGCTTTAAAAGCTGGTGTTCAAACCAAAGACACCTACTATCAACCGATGGAAATCAAACGTATTACACATTTTCCAAAGAAAAATAGAACAGCCTTTGATTTGATTTTACATGAAGGTAAAAACCGTCAAATCCGTAATCTAATGGAACATTTTAATTTACCGGTCATTCGTTTACACCGTTATGCGATTGGTGAATTGAAACTGGATGAATTGAGTATGGGTCAATACAGAAGGTTGAAACCTTTTGAAGTTCAAAAATTAAAAGAACAAGCAGAAGGAAAATACTAATGCAACAGTTTTTTATTGAAGACATTAACAATCCCACACTCTCAAAGACGCAATTTCATCAAGTCAAAAACGTATTAAGAATGCGTAAAGGGGACTTGGTGAGGCTGGTTGATCTAAAGGGTGAGGGTATTATTGCACAATTCAGTGATGACTCACTGCGTACATTTGAAATGGTTCAAAGCCTTTCATTTCCTACAAAAAGCTACCATTTAAAAGTGGTGATGTCTTTAATACGAAATGAACGTTTGGAGTGGATGATTCAAAAGGCCACGGAAATTGGTATTGATGAAATTGTGCTTTATAAGTCCGATCATGGCGTGGTAAGAGACTACAAAGATAAGACGGATAGAAAACTAGAACGCTTTAATACGATTGCTTTGGAGGCCAGTGAACAGTCTTATCGACAGTATCCACTCTTAATTCAAAAAGTAATTGATAAAAAAGAGTTGGAAAATGAAATGACTGAACTGAATGTGTATGCTGACTTAAATGTTGAGACTCATGTTACAGATTTATTAACCACAAATACTAAGATTACCGCAATGATAGGCCCTGAAGGGGGTTTTAGTGATGCAGAACGAAAATACTTCTCTGAAATAGGCTTTATACCCGTTTCCTTGGGACACAATGTATTGCGTGCTGAAACAGCGCCTATTATATTGGGTGCATTTACCTCGTTAATTGATAAGGAGATGAAATAGATGTTAGCGCGTTATCACAAACAAAAGTTAGATAAAGCCATCGTTCAAAAATTGAGAGACATTAATAAAAAATATGAACTGAATTATAAATTGGATTCAGATTTGGATTATATTAAACTCTCTGTTTTTAAAAATGCTTTGTCTCAAAAGGAAGTTTTTGAGAAAACATATGAAGCCATTCGTTCCAAATATTTCGATATGTGGGATCGTTTGAGTTTTAATGAACGAAACGAAATCCTACTTCAAGATTCTAAAGCAACAATTACTGGTTTACGTTCTTTTCAGTTTGAGGATACAGCGATCTATATTCCATTTTTCGATCGACTCTTAAATTCATTATATGCCAATGAAACCGCAATTTTAGAGTTACCGCAATTCTTTGAATTGTATAAAAAGTTTAATGATAAAATCATACCATTGGAGTTCTATGGCATTGCGCCACTGGTTGCTGGATTTTCAGATTTTACTTTATTATTGCATCAAGACCATAAAGTGGTTTTGTATGATACAATTAAACGTGTATTCTATAAGGTATCAGAAAATGATTTTAAACGATATCCGATTGATGTTAAAAAGAGTTTGAATGACCACCAACTGAATACACTTGCACACGCTATATGTTCTCAAGAAGATTTATTTTATGATCACTTGATTGAATATGAAGCCATTAAAAAACGTTGTATTAAGAAAATTTTAAAATTAAGAAAAAAGGAGACAAAGAAATGATTAACAAATTAATTGATCACACATTACTCAAACAGGATGCGACAGAAGCAGAAATCATTCAATTGTGTAACGAAGCGATGATGTATGATTTCAAAAGTGTCTGTGTCAATCCCTCATATGTAAAATTATCGAGTGAAACCATGAAAGACTCAGATGTCTTGGTATGTACAGTTGTGGGGTTCCCATTGGGTATGACTACAACTGCTACCAAAGTATTTGAAGCGACAGAAGCGCTTGAGAATGGTGCAGATGAAGTGGATATGGTGATTAACGTAGGAGCTTTAAAAGACGGACGTTATGACTATGTTAGAGCAGAAATTAAAGCGATTAAAGAAGCAGTAGGACATAAAGTATTGAAGGTTATCATAGAAACTGCTCTGTTAACACAAGAAGAAATTGTGAAAGCAAGCACATTAACTGTTGAAGCGGGTGCTGATTTCGTGAAGACTTCTACAGGATTTAGCACAGCGGGTGCAACACCAGCAAATGTTAAATTAATGAAAGACACCGTAAAAGACAAAGCTGAAATTAAAGCGGCCGGTGGTGTTAGATCCATCGATGACCTGAATGAAATGGTTGAAGCAGGTGCAACACGTATCGGAACTTCCGGTGGCATCAAACTGGTTCAAGGTGAGAAGCCTGAAGGAACTTACTAAACTTTGAAAGCAACTGTATTGGGTTGCTTTTTTTGTGGGTCATTATATAGGATATGCATAGTAGAAGTGATATAATATTTTTATAAAGAGGTGACATATGATATATCAAACAATGAACGACGGGCATCAGATTCCAATACTTGGAACTGGAACCAACACATATGGAAAAATGGAAAATGATTATTATGGGGATATTAATGATGATACCACCGAATTAGAATCCGCCATTGCTGCAGGTTATCGCTCAATCGATACGGCAGTATCGTATCGTAATGAACGTGTGATCGGTAAAGCAGTTAAGGAAAGTGGAATTGATCGTAGTGAATTCTTTATTACCACTAAATTCCCAATGGATGAAAAACATATTGAAACAGATGCAACCATTGATGCATTGATCGATGAAAGTCTTAAAAATCTTCAAGTAGATACCATTGATTTATACTTGGTACACCACCCATCTGAAAATGATGCAGATAACATTCGTGTATATCAAGGATTGATCAGAGCTCAAAACGCAGGAAAGATTACTTCAGTGGGTGTTTCTAATTTTAGTGAGGAACAAATCAATGCGGTGATTGAGGCGACCGGTGTTAAACCCGTTGTAAATCAAATTATGTCGAATCCAATGAACATGAATGAAGCACTGACTGCGTATTTATTGAGTGTGGACATCATTCCTCAAGCGTGGGGACCTTTATCTAAAGTTGATGAAGATACACGTTTGAAACTTGAAGATGTGGGTGCGCCATATGGGAAAACATGGGCTCAAGTATTGTTGAGATTCCAAGTCCAACGGGGTGTAAACGTTATTCCTAAGTCTCACAATTCCAATCGTCAAAAATTAAACATTGATATCTTTGATTTTGAACTTTCAAAAACTGATATCGTCAATATTAAAACTGCATTAAATATTTAATTTAAGGGAACACTATTTTTAAGTAGTGTTTTTTTCTTCAAGATTATCCATCAAGCGCTAAATTTGATATAATTCATATAGGAGGTTTCATATGAAGAAAAGAATATTTGATCAATTGTCTTGGCTAAACCAACCGGGTCCTTTTATTACCATTGTGGTTCCATCTACTTTTAAAGTGAATGAACTCGCAAAGGATCGTTTGCACTTCAAAAATCTTATGAAGGAAGCACACGATGAATTCCATCAAAAATACCCGGAACATAATTATGAACCCTATGAGAGGTTCTTGAATGATTTTTATCACAATCGAGAGCTATGGGTAGGGGGCGCACATTCTTTAATTTTCATTGTGAACGAGAAACATGCTGATGTGATGCGTTTAAGTCTGGATGTACAACCAACATCCTACGTTGATGATGCACCGCATATATTACCATTCATTGAAGATATGCAAGGCTTATCCCATTTCTACATTCTGGCTTTGAATCGTGATGCGTTCAAACTTTTTGAAGTGAGTGATCGTGACATTGTTGAGGTTGATTTACCAGATGATGCACCGACTACTTTGGATAAAGCACTGGGAGATGATACCAATCCAACCGGATTCCAATATGGATCAGGACGCGTTGGACAGGGAGATAGCAGCGGGTTTTATGGTGGTGTTAGTGGCACAAGAGATGAACGCGCAGTAGATCGTAAAAACTACTTTTACGCTGTGGATCGGTTCTTAAACGAATATGAAGCATTAGATAACTTACAAATTGAGTTATTTTCACTTCCGGAAAACCGTTCAGAGTTCTTAGAAGTTTCCAAACTTATTAACCTGGATAGAGACATGGGTGTCTTGAGTTCTCCAGAAGATTTCAATATAAAACATATCTTAAATGAAACACTGAAAGCCACTGAAGCGAAAAACAAACGCAACTTGGAATCCCTCTATGACGATTTAGATCGCTATAGAGCAGCACAAAGGGTATCTCAGGACTTAGTCTTGATTAAAGAAAAAGCGCAATATGGGGCTATTGGGACGCTCTATATCTCTAAGGAAAGATTGGACAATAAAGACTATCTCGCAAATGAAATTGCGATGTCTGTTTTAGATACAGGTGGCTTGGTTTACATTCTAAAATCCAACCTGAGATTGGGTGCAGAGAAGATGACGGCACTGTTGAGATATAAAGTTTAAAATTCTTGGACTAATTTCGATATTTTCTTGCTTTTTGAGTCGAGCGTGTTATAATTATACTGCTTGCATCAGAAGGGAGGTTAGTCATGTCCAAAATTGTTGTAAAAGAGAACGAAAATTTAGATGATGCGCTGCGTCGATTTAAACGTCAAGTATCTCGCAATGGTAACCTTGCTGAAGCTCGCAAAAGAGAATTTTACGTTAAGCCTGGAGTTAAACGCAAATTGAAAGCAGAAGCTGCTAAAAAGGCAAATCGTAAGAAGAGACGATAATTATAGCAAATAAAGGGTTGGATTTATTCCAACCTTTTTTATTTGTAGTTTTTTTAAAAAATTTAAGGTAACATATACGTATAAGACAAAGGAGTGAAGTCTTTGGAACATATCGATATAGATTTAAAGAAATACCAAACACACCTACAAACCTTTACGGGCATCAATGAGTCAAACCTTAAACTTATTGAGCAGTTGGGTGATGTTCAAATTCACTACGATACGGAAAAGTTAAGTATCGTTGGTGAACATGCAAGTGAGTCTAAACGACTCATTCAAACTGCTTTTCAGGTGATTGAACGTTACAATCATTTAGATATATATGATATTCAAAAGATTAACGAAGCAGTT
Organism: Erysipelothrix sp. UBA3377; assembly: GCA_002359085.1. Classification (GTDB taxonomy): domain Bacteria; phylum Bacillota_I; class Bacilli_A; order Erysipelotrichales; family Erysipelotrichaceae; genus Erysipelothrix. The sequence continues at coordinate 57,199 of DEQB01000073.1, read as the reverse complement.
AAAATGAATCGAGAACAAGAATTCGTGAATGCTCTGGATCATGTGATCGCAAGAACCCATAAGGGTAAACCCATACGACCTAAAACCTTGGGTCAAAAAGTATTTGTAGACAAAATCACACATCATGACTTAACATTCGCAATTGGACCCGCAGGAACGGGAAAGACCTTCTTGGCGGTCTGTCTTGCGGTAGAGGCTTTGAAAAAAGGGGATGTCGAAAAAATTATTCTGACACGTCCCGCAGTAGAAGCTGGTGAGAATCTCGGATTTCTTCCAGGTGATCTCAAGGAAAAGGTAGATCCATATCTCAGACCGTTATATGACGCTTTGGATGAAATGTTATCGAATGAAAAAACGGAACGCTACATTGAAAAAGGAATCATTGAGATTGCGCCCTTAGCCTATATGAGGGGTCGTACATTGGATAACGCCGTTGTGATATTAGACGAAGCACAAAATACAACACGTTCTCAAATGTTGATGTTTCTCTCAAGATTGGGTCGCAATTCAAAAATGATTATTACGGGAGACATGACACAGATTGATTTGTTGAAGAGTCAACCCTCAGGCTTAAAGATAGCACAAGAAAAGTTAAGTAATATAAAAGAGATCGCTTTTATGAACCTAACAAGTGCCGATATTGTAAGGCATCCACTTGTGATTAAGATTATTGATGCATTTGATAAGGAGTAAGAGATGAGTAAAACAAGAGTTTTAATTATTGAAGACGAAGAAAATATTCGAAGATTGTTGAAATATGATTTAAAACAATTGGATTTCGAAGTGAGTGAAGCAACAAATGGTCAGGAAGGGCTTGAAAAATCTCTGAGTGGCGATTATGATGTACTCATTGTGGACTGGATGTTGCCCAAATTAAGTGGTATTGAAATTGTCAGACAATACCGTCAAGAGAATTTAAAGGGTATCGTATTCATGGTAACTGCAAAGTCAAATGAAGAAGATTTACTGGAAGCATTTGAAGCAGGCGTTGATGATTATGTCACCAAACCATTTTCTCCAAGAGAATTGAGTGCACGGATACAGGCGCAACTAAAAAGATACTATGATAGTTCAAAACCAAAACAAATAGAATTTGGGAATACTGTCATTAACCTTGATTTACATCAGGTCATGGTGGGCGGTGAAAAAATTGAACTCACCAAAAAAGAATTTGATTTATTTTATTACATGATACGCAACATGAACGCAGTATTATCGCGTGATATGATCCTGAATGAAGTATGGGATTTTAGCTATGATGGTGATACTCGGATTGTAGATGTACATGTATTTAAGTTAAGGACTAAATTAGAAGATTCAGACATTGTGATCGAATCGTTAAGGGGTGTAGGATATGCAGCAAAAACAGAATAATTTAACCATGTTTATTTTAATCTTGTCAGGATTGGGAATGATTGCGTTCAGTCAATATTTAGTTGGCCAAGTTATCGTTTTGGGTATTGGATTGGGTGCACTTATGTATACCCACCGTTATATGCACGATAAATTCCGTGTGGAATTGGAAAATGAAAAGAAAATTGTTAAGGATAAAGCAAGCACAAAAACTGAGGATGCGATGAGCAAGCTCAACGCGATTATTGAAGCCATTCCTTCAGCACTTGTTTATATTAACGAAAGAGGGGAATTTGAGGTTGCGAACCGTAAATTCAATGCTATTTTAAATATTGATGCGATCAACGTTTATGATAGTGATATCGAAGGTTCCTTACGTCAAATCTTATTGGATGCTTTTTTAAACGAAAAACAATTTATCCGTCAACAAAAATTCGAGGATGTAGATTACCAAGTCTTAGCAGTTCCCATGCTTAAAAACAACCGTTATGACGGCTGTATGATTATCATGCAAGATGTCACAAGACTTGTGGATGGTGAAAGAATGCAACAACGCTTTATTGCGGATGCATCCCATGAACTAAAAACTCCCATCGCATCCATCAAGGGCATGATTGAGATTATCAATCGCGATGACTTCAATGATGATCAAACACTAGAGGAGTTCTTGGCACAGATTCAAATTGAATCTTCCAGATTGGAAACCATTGTAGATGATCTATTACTTCAGTCAAAATTGACTGCAGATAAAGTACACTTGGAAAAAACAGAATTTAACCTTAAACAATTCTTTGATGGATTAATTTACGAGAAAAGACGTGAATTACACCAAAGCAATATTGAAGTGGTTCTAAATTGTCCTTCAGATGTGACCATTGAAGCAGATCACTTCAGATTAAATCAAGTTTTTACCAATTTATTCAACAATGCGATTAACTACGCAAAAGGTGGTCGTATTAAGATTGATTGTGATATCTCAAGAGATAAATGGAATATTCAGTTTAAAGACAATGGTGCTGGGATGGATGAAGCCGTGTTACCGCATGTGTTTGAAAGATTCTATCGTGGTGATGAGAGTCGTGGACGCGAAAATGGAAGTTCAGGACTGGGATTGGCCATTAGTAAATCGATTATCGAAGCACATGGTGGCAGTATCGATGTTGAAAGTACCGTTGGAAAAGGTACAAACTTTAAAATTAAGCTCAAAAGTTAATTTATAAACGTCATATTATCATATGGCGTTTTTTTTAACGTTTTGTTAACTGTTAATTAACATTCAATTTACTCAAAATACATAAACATCAATTATGATGGTATCACAGTTAAAACTGTTAGGAGGAAATATGAAGAAATTAACTTTATTACTCGCACTGACATTGGTATTGGTTGGTTGTGGTTCAAATACAACTGGCGATGACGATGGTTCAGCAAATTCACTCACAAATATTATGATTTATTCCCGTGATGAGTCTTCAGGTACAAGAAGTGCTTTTGAAGAAATCGTTGGAATCGAAAGTTTAACACAGGAGGCAGCAGTTGCTTCCTCAAACGGTGACTTGGCAACTCAAGTTGGCCAAAACAAAGAGGGAATGGGTTATGTATCCCTATCCACAGATTTTGTGAAAAACAATATCAAAGCATTATCATATGAAGGCGTTGCAGCTGAAATTAAAACAGTTGTAGATGGAAGCTATTCATTGGCAAGACCCTTTGCATATGTAACAAGAGCAGAAGGAAACTTCGATAGCGATGACAAACAAGCCTTAGTGGCAGCGTTCATTGACTTCTTAGAAAACTCTACAGAAGGTAGACAATTGGTACTTGCAGCAGGGGGAATCACCGATGTCGAGGGTGGTACAGATTGGGATACATTGAAAGAAAATCATCCAATTGTAAATCAAGACAATTCAGGTATGACCATTAAAACAGGTGGATCAACATCCGTTTCTAATACCTTACAAGCTGCACTAGAAGGATTCCAACCTTACGGTGGTAACTTCCAGTTTGAAATGAACCATACAGGTTCAGGAGCTGCATATGCAAGCACCTTGGGTGATGAGAAAGATTCTACAAACCAAGTTGATATCGGATTTGCGTCAAGAGACTTTAAAGCAGACAGCGAGCCAGTCTCAGACGGTTATCTAACAGGTACCTATGCTAAAGATGCTGTGGTCGTGGTAGTTCAAAAGGACAACCCACTGACTAATGTTACACAACAACAAGTTAAAGACATCTTTGAGGGTAACCTTACTGCTTGGGCAGACTTAGATTAATCCAATCATGAGATTAGAAACCTCATACCATTATCAAAAAAGAAAGCGAACGTTAGACTTCGCTTTTAAATCTGTATTTAGGCTCGCAGCATTTCTTGCATCGATGATGGTAATTGTAATTTTTTATTTTATTTTCCAAAAAGGTATTTCAGTGTTTTTTGGTGAAAATAGCATTTCCTTGTTTAAGTTTTTAACGGGTACTGTTTGGCGCAGTGATACTGGTGAATACGGTGTGTTCTTTATTTTCATAAATACACTAGCGACTGGCTTTTTTGCGGCGTTACTATCCTTTCCTATTTCAGTTTTAACAGCCCTGTTCATCACAAAGATGGCACCCAAAGCGTTATCTAAAATACTACGCATCATCATTGAGTTACTTTCCGCCATTCCTTCTATCATATATGGTTTATTCGCCAGTGGAGTGATTGTTCTATTTGTAGATTGGATTGCAGCCACGATCTTTGGTATCAGTACCTTTGGGGGTCGATCCATGCTCTCTGTAATTATTCTATTGGCTTTGATGATCATGCCTACCATAACAATCATGTCCATCAACGCCATTGAAGCAGTTGATAAAAACTTAACAGAAGCATCATTGGCACTGGGAGCAACACCAACCCAAACACACTTTAAAGTCGTTTTACGCGCAGCACGTTCCGGTATTTTTGCGGGACTGATTCTTGGTTTATCCAGAGCATTTGGAGAAGCAACAGCGGTGAGTTTGGTTGCTGGAAACAAAATGTATGGACCAACCATAAACCCATTTGATATTACACGTACCCTAACATCAACCATGATGCTTGGGATGAATGAAACCGTTGGATTGGATTATGATATTCGTTTTAGTGTCGGTATTGTTTTACTCCTGACGGTATTCATTTCTAATTTCGCTATTAATATTATGAAGAAGAGGATGGAAGGATGACAAGAAAAGTTAAAGATAAAATACTGAATGTTCTGACAGTTCTTTCATCATCCATCTCAGTGATTGCGCTTGTTTTAATTCTTGGCTTTGTATTGGTTAGAGGATTTAAACATTTAAACATAGAAATGTTCACGACTAACTATTGGAGTGAGAATGATTTGGTATCGATTCAACCCAATAGAACTGACCCCATTGAAACAGATGAAGGAGTCTATTATATAGCAGACTATGGCTTCTATCTACGAGATACAACTTCCATTGAAAATGATGCGAAGATTGAAATATTCAATGTGGATGATCAAACAATTGCAACTTCACTGGCAACTGCTTCAGGCGGTGCCACGGGAAAACTTCCTGACCATATCTATATTGAAACCATTAAAATCGTTACAGAAAACGGAAACGTCAATGGTGGTACAGTATTTGGGGATGATGCTTTTAGCTTGGCTGAAAAGTTTAATACCGAAAGCACCTCAATTGAGCTCTATTATAAAACAGCAGGGGGCGGAATTTATGGTTCCTTAAAAGCAACCATGTTGCTTATAGGGGTCGCCATTCTAATTGCGTTTCCACTGGGTTCGTTTGCAGCCATTTACTTTAATGAAATTGCCAAAGACAATATAATTACCCGCACCTTCAAACAGCTCATAGACTTACTAGCAGGTGTGCCTTCCGTAATCTTTGGTTTAATGGGAATGGTGGTACTGTATCCATTTGTATCTATATTTGCGCAAAGTGGCCAAAGTATCTTACTGGGTGCACTAACAATGGCAGTTGTGTTGTTGCCTACGATTATTAAAACCATGCAAGAAGCCTTAATTGCAGTTCCAAATGAATTGAGACAAGCTTCATTGTCTTTGGGAGCCAGTGATACACAAACCATATTCAAAGTTTTACTACCCTCAAGTATTCCAGGTATCTTAAGTAGTCTCATCTTGGCAATCAGCCGGATCATGGGTGAGTCTGCTGCACTTATCTTTACGATGGGTAGCTTTGTGAATGACAGTCCATCACTTACTTCGGGTGGTACAACATTATCGGTCCATATTTGGTCCTTGTTATCCCATGAGAATCCAAATATAGAATTGGCTTCTTCCATTGCCATTGTAATTCTAGTCATGGTACTTATCTTAAATCTCAGCGTTCATTTTATAGGCGGTTTCTTTAAAACGAGAAAGGGGAATGCTTAATGAATAAAATCGAAGTTTCAAATTTAAATTTATATTACGACTATGGTGAAAAACATACTTTAAAAGAAGTGGCTTTATCAATTAAAGAAAAAGAAGTTACTGCTTTGATTGGTCCTTCAGGATGTGGTAAGAGTACATTCATCAGAACTTTAAATCGTATGAATGATTTAATTGATGGCTGTAAAATTGATGGTGACATCGTCATTGATTTACAGGATATCTACGATCCCAGAACGGACGTCATTAACTTAAGAACCAAAGTTGGAATGGTATTTCAAAAAGCGAATCCATTCCCAATGTCAATCTATAACAACGTAGCGTATGGCTTAAGATGTCAAGGTATTAAAGATAAACGCGTTTTGGATGACCATGTGATTGCGGCTTTAAAGAAAGCAGCACTGTATGAAGAAGTGAAAGATAACCTTAATGCCAGTGCATTGAGTCTATCAGGGGGACAACAACAACGTTTGTGTATTGCGCGTGCAATCGCATTGGAGCCAGAAATCATTCTGATGGATGAACCCACCTCTGCCCTGGATCCCATTGCGACTCAAAAAATCGAACAATTGATTGAAGACTTGAAGAAAAACTATACGATTGTGATCGTGACACACTCAATGTTACAAGCGAAACGAATCAGTGATCAGACTATTTTCTTCTTAAATGGAGAAGTTGTTGAGTCGGGTCGTACTGAGCAAATTTTCAACAATCCACATGATCAAAGAACCTCTGATTATATTGCAGGAAAATTTGGTTAACAAACAACAAACCAGTACAATTTTTTGTATTGGTTTTTTTTATTCACATTTACTGTTAAATATTTTTTGATTAAGGTACAATAAAAAAAACGGTACGTTTATTTAGAACGGAGTGATTGACATAGAAAAGTACGAATTGGCCATCATTGGCGGGGGAGTGGCCGGATTGTCCGCTGCAATAGAAGCAGAGAAATTAGGAATCAAGGCAATTCTTTTTGAAGCAACTTTCTTAGGTGGTGTTGCATATAACGGTGGTGATATCGTCTTATTCAATCTTTTTGAAGCGTTAAATCAATTTAGAGATAATTCAAACCCAGAAGAAATAAATGAGTACATCTTGGCCAAACGCAGTATTTACCTGGAACAATATCATAAATTCTTTAAAACACGTAAGTACGTAAGTTTTGTGGCTGGAAAAGCGACTTTGAAAGACGCGCATACTGTCGTGTCCAATGGCGTTGAATATCACGTCAGTCAAATTATTCTTGCGCACGGTACGCGCACCAATATTCCGGAAATCCCTGGCATCCATGAAGGGATGGCCAAAGGCTTTGTGAAACCAGTCCGTACCTTACTTCAAGATGACCTTTCTCCCAAAGTCGTTGCCTTTTATGGCGGTGGTAAAGCAGCAGTTGAGTTTGGTTATTACCTTTCAACCGTTGGTGTTGAAGTTTACTTAATAGTGAGAAGTCAATTTCTAAAAGAGCTGGACGATGATGTCCGTGAGATTTATTTTAGCTTAATTTCAAAACCCAACTTTCACTTTATTGAAAACGCTACGCTTACTTCAGTACAAGCACCCTTTATTACTTATACAAAAGCAGGTCAAGAACATACCCTTGAAGTAGAACGTTTGATATTGGCAGTGGGTTCTGTGCCGGATAAAGAATTTACAGAAGCGTTAGATTTCGAAGTGTCTGAAAAGGGCTTTAAAGTGAATGCATTCATGCAAACCAACTATGATAATATTTATGCGATCGGTGATGCAAATGAATTACCAAAATATAGTAATGTGGCGATATCAGAAGCCATTATAGCTGTAAAACACATTCGATTTGAGAAAGTAACTTTTGATTATGATAAACTCGTTATCAACAGCGTGGGTACGATTCAATATTCTGTTTATGGTAAGACGGAAAAGAATTTAATTAAAGATCATATTCCATATGACAAACTCGTTTATGATTTCAAAGATAAGAATAGAATGTTACATTACTTTAAAATCTTAATTCACAAACAAACACAAGAGATTCTGGGAATTGTGGTAATTGGACAGGATTCAAACAGAAATATTATTCAAATTATGGATCTTTTATCCAATAAAATAATGTATCTGAATTCAAATCGTAACAATCTATTCTCAGAAGGATATCAACTGCATCGTTTATTATCAAATGTATTTGTAGAAAGAGATCAAAAGTTGATTGAGGATAATCACGTTGTGGTTTACCAACCGAAGGTGGATTCAAAAACCAAAAAGATTATTGGTGCAGAAATGCTCAGTCGCTTTATTGTGGAGGGTAAATATACCAGTCCACTGTCTTTTATTGAACACTTTGAAAACAATAGCACCATTCGCTACCTTGATATTAAGATGTTGAAAAAAAGTGCTTCATTTCTTAAACACCTCATTGATAAAAAATATGTTTCCCATGAATTCAAACTTTCAATCAATGTCTCCATAACTACAATCAATGCTTTTGAACCGAAACTCTTCTTTGAGTATGTGGATGCGTATGGTGTCTCTCCTTCACAAATTATCATTGAATTGACGGAAAGGGTGATTGATGATTACGAAATAAATTTCAATCACTTAAATGAATTGAAGTCGTATGGTTTCTTATTGAGTATGGATGATTTCTCAGTGGGACATTCTTCTTTAAACCTTTTGCACGAAGTAGAGTTTGATGAAATTAAACTGGATAAGAGTCTTGTACCTAAAGATGAAAATGACTTTAAGAAAGTATCCACCTTTGATGCCATATTAAGCTTGGTTCGTAATACCCATGATTCCATTGTGATTGAAGGGGTAGAGACAGAAGAACAGGTTCATTTCTTGGATAAACGCAATCTTAATGTTTACCAAGGATACTACTTTTTCAGACCTGTGGATGCAAGTGCGTTTGAATTGCTTCTAGAAAATCAGAAGACCGCTATAATTTAAAGGGTCTTTGGGCTCTATTTCGGGGATAATGTGGTGATTTTTATAGATTGTGTGATATAATTACTACGGGAGTGAAGTCTATGGAAATAAATTTTCTAAACCAATCCAATGAAGCCTCATGGCTGAATTATAAACAATTTTTAAAACCATTATTAAAGCGAACTTGTGAAGTCTTAAATCAACATGATAACTTCAGTGTTTCTGTTGTTTTAGTTGATGACGCATCCATCCACGAGTACAACAATAATTATCGCAATATTGATCGACCCACAGATGTCTTAAGTTTTCCTGATGGCAGTGAAGAAGATGGGCTATTAGTGTTGGGTGATATCATCATGTCAGTGGATGCGATTCGAAGACAAGCGGATGATTATGGTCACAGTTTAAAACGTGAATTTAGCTTTTTAGCGGTTCATGGTTTTTTGCATCTGTTTGGATTTGATCACCAAACCAAGGAAGAAGAAAAAGAGATGATTGATTATCAAAAGGAGATACTGGATGGCTTGGCTGATCGCAGCAGTTAAAAGACTCATAGAAAAGTTTCAACATGCATTCAGTGGCCTTTATAAGGGAATCCGCTATGATCGGAGTATTTCCGTTCAGATTTTACTGGCAGCTCTGAGTGTGATTATGTTTTATGTTTTCTTTGATTTGGATTACGTTGAATGGATGTTTGTTGTCAGTGCAATTTTCATTGTTTTAATTGCTGAGTACTTAAATTCAGCGATAGAGGACGTTTGTGATTTACTGATTCAAAAATACGATTTACATGTTAAAGAAATAAAAGATATTGCAGCGGCAGCGGTTTTACTGGCTGCGTTGTACGCAATTATTATTGCATTTATGATTCTAGGACGGAGGATATTATGAAACATAAACTTTTAGAACAAGCTTTTGAAGCCATGGAGCATGCTTATGCACCGTATTCAAACTATAAGGTGGGGGCATGTCTTGTCACAAAGGATGGGAAAATGTTTCAAGGTGCCAATATTGAAAATGCATCATTTGGTGCGACCAATTGTGGTGAAAGAAGTGCCATTTTCGCATGTTACTCACATGGGTATCGTAAAGAAGATATTGAGGCAATCGCAATTGTATCTGATGGTGATTTTTTGGCAGGGCCTTGTGGAATCTGTAGACAAGTTCTCAGTGAATTAATGGAAACAGATACCCCCATTTATTTATCAAATGGAAAAGAAGAAATGACAACAAATATCGATAACTTGATGCCGATGATGTTTGGGAGTAAAGACTTAGATGGCAGAATTTAAATCAGGATTCATTTCCATTGTGGGAAGACCCAATGCCGGTAAATCAACCCTTTTAAATGCCTTAATTGGGAGTAAGGTTGCGATTGTTACTGACAAACCGCAAACGACCCGTGAATCCATTACAGCAGTTTTGACTGAGGATGATTACCAATTAATCTTTGTGGATACCCCTGGGATCCATAAACCCAAACATGAATTGGGTTCTCGGATGAATCAGTCTGCCTATTCACAATTACATGGTGTGGATTTAATCTACTACATTGTGGATGCCAATACGGATCTTGGTAAAGGCGATACATTTGTGGTTGATAAACTTAAATCCATTAAAACACCTGTTATTTTGGTACTCAACAAGGTCGATACTGTTAAACAACAAGATCTTTTAGAGAAGATTGTTGAAATGCGCGCTTTATATGATTTCGCTGAAGTGGTACCATTGAGTGCTTTAACGAGTCATAATTTGGATACTTTAATTGATGTGTCACTGACATATATGACGGATAATTTAATGTATTATCCAAAGGATACTGTTGCAGCATATCCTGAACAGTTTATCATTGCTGAAATCGTTCGTGAGAAGATTATTAATCTGACTCAAGAGGAAATTCCGCATTCCGTTGCGGTCGCAATTGAAAAAATGACTCAAAAACAAAGTTCATTACTTATCAATGCCGTCATCTTTGTCAATCGTGAATCTCAAAAGGGAATGATCATTGGTAAACAAGGTTCTATGATTAAAGAAATTGGAACCCAAGCACGAAAAGAACTTGAAGTTATTATGGGACAACCTGTCTATTTGGAGAGCTATGTTCGCGTTGAAAAGAATTGGCGTAACCGTGATCGACTGTTAAATCAATTGGGATATATTGAAATTGAAAAAGAATGATCAAGATACTGGTTATGTATTGAGTGTTACTCCTTATCGCGAGTCTGATGCGATGGTTCACTTTTTTGGTGAAAAAATAGGATTGGTTCGTTTTGTATTAGCGGGGTATTATAAACCACAGTCAAAACAATCACGTTTGGGTATAGAATTTTCTAAAGTAAAATTAATGTTCAATTATAAAGAAAATAGTTTAATGCGTATTCAAAGTGGTGAACTTTTAGAGAGCTATTACGATAAAAGAGAAGATTATAATTGGCTTGTGTATATGTCATTGGTTTCTGAGATATTGGTTAAATTATATCAAAACAACCAACAATCGTTTTGGTTGTCTTTTATTCAAAGCGTATATAAGCGCCCTACACAAAACAATTTACTTTTAGAAGTTGTGAAAATAATAAAAGAATCAGGTATTACGCCGGTCGTTGATTATTGTGTTGTGAGTGGCAGTCAGAAGATATCTGATTTTTCAATTGAACATGGTGGATTTGTCTCAAAGGCTTATCGAAAAACAAATCTTAATTTAGAACAACTTAAACAAATTCGATCTCTATTTAAAGGGGATTTAACTGAATCAATGATTGAAGACAAGGATGCTGTAATCCTTGATTTATGTATTCGATATCTTGAAATACATATGGATGTAAAATATAATAGTTGGAAATTGTATTATGATGTATAATAAACAGGAAGAATGGATGGTGTATTATGGATATTAAATTTGATGATATCGTAAGTCATGTTAGAAATACAGGTTTTGTGTTCCAAGGTTCTGAAATCTATGGTGGATTGGCGAACACTTGGGATATGGGTCCTTTAGGAATTAATTTAAAGCAGAACATTAAACAAATGTGGTGGGATTCTTTCATTCGTAAGAACCCGCATAATGTAGGGATTGACTCTGCAATTTTAATGAACCCAAAAGTTTGGGAGGCAAGTGGTCACTTAAAAACATTTAATGATCCTTTGATGGATTGTAAAGTGTGTAAAACGCGTCATCGTGCCGATAAATTGATTGAATCATTTTCAAGTGACGCAATCAATGCAGGTGCCATGACAGTTGAAGAAATGGAAACTTATATCAATGAACATAAAGTTCCATGTCCAAACTGTGGCAATCACGATTTTACCCCAATTCGTCAATTTAACTTAATGTTTAAAACGTTCCAAGGTGTGGTTGAAGAAAGCAGTAATGTCGTATATCTAAGACCAGAAACAGCGCAAGGGATCTTTGTGAACTTTAAGAATGTTCAAAGAACAATGCGTAAGAAAGTACCGTTTGGTATTGGACAGGTGGGTAAATCATTTAGAAATGAAATTACACCGGGACAATTTATCTTTAGAACGCGTGAATTTGAACAAATGGAATTACAGTTCTTCACAAGTCCAAGTGAAGCCAACCAATGGTACGAATACTGGAAACAATTTGCCATGGATTTCTTGGTGAACTTGGGTATTTCAAGAGAGAACTTAAGATTCAGAGATCATGATGCGGATGAATTGAGTCACTACTCTGAAGGAACCGTTGATATTGAATATCGCTTCCCATGGGGCTTTGATGAAATTTGGGGAATCGCAAATCGTACAAATTATGATTTAACCCAACATCAAAATCACTCTAAATCAAATATGGAGTATCAAGATCCATATACCAATGAAAAATATATTCCATATGTCATTGAACCCTCGGTTGGGGTTGAACGCTTGATGCTTGCATTCATTTGCGAAGCGTATTCACAAGAGGCATTGGAAAAAGAAACGCGTACCGTGATGCGCTTCAGTCCAAAACTGGCACCTGTTAAAGTTGCGGTTTTACCACTTTCAAAGAAATTGGGTGAAAATGCTCAAGAAGTATGGTCTACACTCAGTGAACACTTTGAAACAGACTATGATGAATCTGGAAGTATTGGTAAACGTTACCGTCGTCAAGATGAGGTGGGAACACCATTTTGTATTACAGTTGATTTCGATTCATTGGAAGACAAACAAGTAACCATTCGTTATCGAGATTCAATGGATCAAAAGCGTGTTGGTTTACAAGAGGCGATTGATATTATTGAAGCATCACTCAAATAAAAGGATGATAGCATGCGTCGCATACCTGAAAATTTAATCGATGAGGTAAGAAATAAGTCAGATATTGTGGAAACCATTTCGCAATATCTGCCACTTACAAAAAAAGGCAAAAACTTTTGGGGTCTTTGTCCTTTTCATTCTGATCAAAACCCGTCCATGTCTGTTTCTACAGATCGACAAATTTTTAAATGCTTTGTGTGTAACACTGGAGGCAATGTATTCTCATTCATCGAAAAATATGAAAATATATCCTTTGTGGATGCGGTCATCAAACAGGCACACAATATTAACGTTGATTTAAGTGAGTATGCATCACTCGCACCCAGAATGGTGAACCCCCGTAAGGAACGGTTATATACATTGATGGGCGAGGTTCAAAACTTTACATCATTTCAACTGAACTCAAAAGATGGATACAGTGGACTTAATATCCTTAAAGAGCGTGGATATTCACAGGAAATTATAAAAAAATATGGGATTGGTTTGAGTTTAACCGATAATAAAATATATAACTATTTAAAGGCCAAAGGATTTGAAGAAGACGAAATGTTAAGTACTGACATCGTTCGTATGGGAGATTACGGCATTCAGGACGTATTTTATAATCGACTGATGTTTCCTGTCCATGATCAATTTGGTAATACTATCGCATTTTCCGCAAGAACCATTGATCCCAATAGTAACGTTAAATATATCAATACATCAGAAACTGAACTCTATACCAAAGGGGATCATATCTATAATTTAAACAGGGTGAAGTCCCAAAACAAAACGGTTGATACTTTAATTTTGACTGAAGGGGTTACCGATGTGTTTGCGTTTGATATGGCTGGCTTTTCTAATGTGGTTTCATTGTTGGGTGTTGCTTGTACAAATCAACAGGTCAAACTGATTCAATCAACCACTCGTAACGTTGTTTTAGCGTTTGATGGTGACAAAGCGGGATTTGAAGCATCTTTTGCGATTGGTCGCAAGTTGATGGAACACAACATTAATGTCACATTATGGTATAATGATAGTGAGTCTGATCCGGATGATTTGTATCGTATGAAGGGTGCGGACGCCTTGAAACACGGTATTGAGAATGCTTTATCGTGGTATGACTTTATTTTGAGTTATGGGATTGGTCAATATGGCTTGGAATCCTTTGATAATCGTAAGCGTTTGGTAAGCTTTGTTTTACCTTATCTCAATGATTCAGACGCACTGACACAAGATTATTATTTGGAAAGACTCAGTGATAAAAGTGGGTTTTCCATCCAGTCCTTGAGATCACAACTCTCAGGGGAGGCACCCAAGACTCAGGTTCATATTCCAGAAAGAAAACAGCATCATTTTACCCATACCAGGGATATATCGCGTGCTGAACTTGAAATATTGAAACAAATGCTTTTATCAAAAGAAGCGGCTTCTTTATATCGCGATAACTTGGGTTTTTTACCCAATGATATGGCGTTTGATTTTTCACTCATTTTAATAGATATATATCGAACGAGGGATATTATTGAGATTGCGGATTTGTTATCCATGAATCTTAGTGAAGAAATGCAACAATTTGTGTTAGAATTAGAGGAACGCTTAACTGTTGACACTTATCATAAAGAGATTGTGTTGGAAAACATTGATTTGATTAAGAAAAAGTTGGATTCTGTCAGTGAAACAGAAACAAAAGAAGAGATCTTATCGGTTGATGAATTTGAAACACAAGTCGATTTATTAAAAAAGATTATTTCGAAAAAGAGAAAGGACTAGGAGGTTCTTATATGGCTAAAAAAATTAAAACACTGGATGAAGTAAAAATTGATTTGGTGAGACAATATAGAGCAGATGGTGTGTTATTGAATGATGATGTAGATAAATCTATTTCACATCTTGAATTGGATGATGCGCAATCTGAAGCTTTATTCGATTGGTTTAATGAGAATGATATTGTTTTAAGTGACGCTGATGAAGAAGAGTTTTTGGATGATGTGGAAGAGTTTTTGGGAGATGAAGAAGGGGATGAACCCTTTGATGATTCGCTCAATACAGTTGATTTGAGTTCTTATGTGAATGAACTTACTTCAACAAACCAAATCACAATCAGTGACCCCGTTAAAATGTATCTGAAAGAGATTGGTCGTGTTAACCTTTTAACAAAAGAGGACGAGAAAGAAATTGCGCGTCGTTCTGATATTGGTGAAGAAGCCAAACAAATGGTTAAGGAAATATACAAGGAACGTATCAATCCGGAAATCAGTGATGATGATTTGGATGCACTGAAAGTTGAATTGATTCAAGATGAACTTTTGGAAAATTACCAAAACGATGAAGCAAACTTAGCGTATGTTGAAAACGTGTTAAATGCTTACTACGATGGTCAGGAAGCACGTCAATTGTTGATTTCCGCTAACCTGCGTTTGGTTGTTTCCATTGCGCGTAAATACTTAGGACGCGGTATGTTATTCTTAGATCTCATCCAGGAAGGGAACATGGGATTGATTCGTGCTGTTGAGAAGTTTGACTATTCGTTGAACTTTAAGTTCTCAACGTATGCAACATGGTGGATTCGTCAAGCGATAACCCGTGCGATTGCTGACCAAGCACGTACCATTCGTATTCCAGTGCATATGGTCGAAACGATTAATAAATTAACACGTATTCAAAGACAACTTGTTCAGGACTTGGGTCGTGATCCTTCTGCAGAAGAAATTGCTGCACAAATGGAAGGCATGACACCTGAAAAAGTAAGAGAAATTCAAAAGATTGCATTGGATCCAGTTTCACTTGAGACACCCATTGGTGAAGAAAATGATTCTCACTTGGGAGACTTCATTGAAGACAAGGATGCACAATCTCCCAGTGATTTTGCGAACAATGAGTTATTGAGAAAAGAAATCGACATGGTCTTACAAGGCTTAACTGAACGCGAAGAAAAGGTCTTGCGTTTGAGATTTGGTCTTGAGGATGGTAGAACACGTACACTCGAAGAAGTAGGGAAAGAGTTCAATGTTACCCGTGAACGTATTCGTCAAATTGAGGCGAAGGCTTTGCGTAAACTAAAACATCCCACACGCTCAAAACGTTTGAAAGACTTCGTTGACAATTCTTAATATGAAATTATCAAAAAGATTACAGGCCATTGTTGATATGGTTCCAGATAGTACGCAGTCTTTAGCAGATATCGGAACGGATCATGGGCAATTAATTATAAAACTCATATTGGATCAAAAGATTCAAACTGCATATGGCCTTGATATTGCATCGGGGCCACTTATGCATGCAAAAGCGAACCTGATGGCATATGACCTTAATGATCGCGTTACGTTAATGAAACGAGATGGACTTCAGGATTTCGATGAAGCGGTTGATACGATCGTAATTGCAGGCATGGGTGCTGAAACCATCGTGCATATATTGAGCTTTTATGAAATTAATAAACACCAAACCGTTTTGGTTCAATCGAATACAAAACAACCGTGGTTACGTAAAACATTGAATGAGATGGGTTTTGAAATTATTGATGAACAATTCTTATTTGACAATCAAAAACCCGTATTCATTATGAAGCTTATGAAAGGG
>DEQB01000073.1:30295-40677 GCA_002359085.1 Erysipelothrix sp. UBA3377 | reverse complement strand
AGATTGTTAAAACTTGATGAAATTTTGGAATATAAACCGGAAAATAAATTAGATTATGATACAATACAAAGATATTTAGGCGAGGTTAAATCATGAAAGATATTACTAAAAAACTACTAGACATCAATAAATTCGAATCTTTAACACAGGTTCAAGAGGATGTTTTGAAATACCTGGATTCCAATCGTGATTTAATCGTATTGGCACCCACAGGGACAGGAAAAACTCATGCTTTTCTATTGTCAATTTTGGAAAAAGTTGATTTCAGTAAAGCTTCTTTACAAGCCATTATTTTAAGCCCTACACGTGAACTTGCGATGCAAACCTATGATTTTGCGAAGAAAATTTACGATGTAGAGCAAGGTGTAAATATTGATTTAGCAATTGGTGGAATGGAAAACTCAAGATTAAAAACAAAACTTGAAAAACAACCCCAAATTCTTATTTCAACACCGGGTAAAATGCTGGATATTTTAACATGGAATGCATTGAGGGTAGATACCTTAAAATTAATGATCATTGATGAAATGGACATGATGTTTGACTATGGATTTGTGGATGATATTAACAAGATTGCTTCCAGTGTTTTAGATTCTGTTCAGTTTATGTTACTGAGTGCGACTTTACCCAAAGGTTTGGATGTATTTATAAAAAACTATTTACACAATTCAATTACCATTGAATCGAAAGATGAGGCATTTGCGCCTAAAATTGAACATATATTAATTCATAGACGGCATAAATCAATTGAAGAAAGTGTCTTGGATGTGTTAACAAAGATAAACCCTTCCGTCGCAATTGTTTTTGCGAATACGAAGAAACAAGTTGCAGATATCGCAGGATACCTACAAAGTTATGGTGTTGAATGTGTTGAAATTCATGGTGACTTATCAGATCGTGAAAGAAAACAAATTATTACGCGCATCCGAAATCAACATGTTCGCTATATTGTTGCCACTGACTTGGCAGCCCGTGGTATTGATTTACCTGAGATTAGTCATGTCATTAACGCAAACATTCCGGGGCATGATTTATCCTTTTATACGCACCGTGCAGGACGTACAGGGCGTACAGGTCGTGATGGTTACTGTATCAGTTTGATTGATGATCGTGACCAAAAAGATATTGTGCGTTTGTTTAAACAAGGTATTAACTTTACATTCAAGCGCGTTCAAAAAAATAGTATCTCAGATACACGTCCTTTCATTCATCTTGAAAAAAGACAAAGGGGACAATTGGATCCTGAGATAAGAGCACAATTGAGCCGTAAAAATGTCAAGGTTAAACCTGGATACAAGAGAAAACACAAAGCACAAGTTGAAAAAGCAATGCAACAAAAGAAACGTAAATTTATTCAAGATGACATTCGTCGTCAGAAAAAAGAGCGTGCCGTTGAACGTCAACGTCGTTTATTTGATGACGAAGATTAAGGAGTGAAGTATGAGTCAAAGAAAGGGATCCAATCGTAACTACAAGGGGAGTAGTTACCACTTAAAAGAGGATTTAGATGTTAAAAAGACCATCGATAAAAGATTAATTCTTATGATGGTTTTTGTAGTAGCTATTGCCTCGGGTTTAATCGCAAGACTCTACTACATTCAAATTGTTGATGCGGATCACTATCAAAACTTGGTTTACCAAAAGGAAAACAATCCGATCGCTACCAGAACAGCACGTGGTGAATTCTTTGATAATACCGGTAAATTGGTTGTTAAAAATAAACCCATTAATATGATTACTTATATGTCAGAAGGTTCACCCAGTTCGTATACGAAATATGAACTTGCGACAAATTTCGCAACGTATTATGACCTTGAATATGAACTTGTTGACCGAGAATTGAAAGACTTATATTTATTCTTAAATAATAATGGTGAAGATTTGGTAACCTTAGAGGAATTAAAGGAACTTGAGTATGCTCAAAGTGCTGTAGATGCCTTAAAACTACAAAGGGTTACTGATGCGCATATTGCAACGTTAACAGAGCTTGAAAAAGAAGCTTTTGCAGTCTATTTGAAAATGAATACTGAAACATATGGGAGTGCAGCGATCATTCTTGAAAATGCCAGTGATTCTGATATCTCTTATTTATCAGAAAACCAAGTCCAATTCAAAGGTTTTGGATGGGGTACAACGTGGGAACGAGAGTATGTTGGTGTTAAAGGATTGGAAGGTTTAATTGGATCTGTTAGTGAAATTCCTGCTGAGAAACTTGATATCTTTGAAGCTAAGGGATACGCTAGAAACGATTTGATTGGTATTCATGGTCTTGAGTATCAGTATGAATCTTTATTATCAGGAATTAAAACACAACATCAAACGGATTCTATTACCGGTGAATTAGAAGAAGTGGTTGAAGGTCGTAAGGGTTATGATTTAAACCTTACCATTGATATGGAACTTCAAGAAAAAGTACAGAACATTATTTTTTCTAAATGGAATGAAATCAAAGATCAACCGGGTCGCGAACTTAGAAACGGGCTTGATTTTGTGATGACTAACCCAAACACTGGAGAGATACTGGCGATTGTCGCATTGCGTGAAGACAGTAAAGGAAATGTATACAATTCTCCAGAATCAATCTTCTTAGAAGCTTTTCCAGTCGGTTCAGTTGTGAAGGGTGCAACGGTTTATATGGGATTGGAAGAATCCGTCATTAAACCCGGTGAAATCATCGTCGATAGACCCCTACACATCATTGGAACTCAGCCCCGTGTTTCTTGGCAAACATTGGGTCCTGTTACAGATTTAACGGCGCTGCAACGTTCGAGTAATATTTATATGTTTATGGTTGCGATTCGCTTGGGTGGGGGAACTTACGTAGAGAATGCACCCCTTAACTTTTCGAAACCAATTGCGCAAACATTTTCTTTAATGCGTAATTACTTCAGTCAATTTGGACTGGGTGTTGAAACCATGGTTGATTATCCAAGAGAAGAAACGGGTTATAAAGGCTCCGCTCAAAACGGAGGTTTGTTGTTAGAGTTCTCTATTGGACAATATGACAACTATAACGCAATGCAGTTAAATCAATATATTTCCACTGTTGCCAATGGTGGGTATCGATTACAACCTTATATTGTAAGTGAAGTTCGTGATTCCTATACTGGGGATTTGGTAGTGAAAAACACACCCAATATTTTAAATGAGTTAAGTGGTAAAGACAGCTTAGCACGTGTTCAGGAAGGATTAAGATTGTGTTCCGCAAATGTTGATTGTGGATCACTGAGATTAAAAACTTATACTTCTGCCGCAAAAACAGGGACTGCTGAGTACACGGATTATGCATCCGGCACTGAAATGAGAAATAATGCGTTTGTTATGTATGCGCCTTTTGAGAAGCCTGAGATCGCAATTAGTTGCATTCACAGCGGGGCTTATGAAGCGAAGTATAATTATTCTAATCAATGTCGAGATATATCGATAGAAATTGCAGATATCTATATGAATTCAAATTAATGTGTGATATAATATCAAAGCTTAAAGAGTTTGGAGGTAATTATGAGACACCAAGTAATATTAAAGTGCACTGAGTGTGGTGAAGAAAACTACCACACAACACGCAACCGTTCAATCCATCAAGATCGTATGGAAGTAGTAAAATACTGCCCACGTGAACGTAAGCATGTACTTCATAGAGAAAAGAAAAAGTAAGAACAATACACCACTTTAATGGTGTATTTTCTTTTGGAAGAGGGATGATCATGAAAATTAAAAAAAGAAGTATGGGTCCAGTTCAAAGTAATACCTATTATCTAGAAAAAGACAATCAGGTGATTGTGATTGATCCTTGTCTCGATTTTGGATATGACGCCAATCAATTGTTGGAGCCCATTAAAGATAAACATGTTATTGCAGTCCTAATCACGCATGGTCATTTAGACCATATCAGTGGTATAGACGCAGTTTGTAAGACTTTCAACTGTCCAGTATACATTCATGAGTCAGAAAGTGAATGGCTCAAACAACCGCGTCTAAACCTGTCCTTTGGGTCAAGTGAACCGGTAGTGATTGAAACAAAACCCATTGAGATTGCTTTGGGTAAACTTATCATTGATAACTTTGAGTTTGATGTTATCGCAACCCCAGGTCATACGAAGGGTTCTGTATCCTATGTAATTGATCAATACATTTTTAATGGAGACTTCATTTTCAGAGATTCTATCGGTAGAATGGACTTACCTACAGGTAGTGAGAGGGATATGATTCAAAGTCTTTCGTGGTTTGTCACTGAATATAGAAATGCCAATCCAACCCTTTATCCAGGACATGGCGACAAAACAACTTTAAAAAGAGAGATTCAATCCAATCCATTTATAAATCATTACTTGAAATAAGAACTGTGGTATTAACGTACCACTTTTTTTATTTGTAGTTAGGATTCGTATCAAAGACTCCCTTATTTATAGTATGAGAACAATAGAAGCAATATTCGATGAAATGCTGAATTATGCCATTTCAAACAGATGTACCGACATCCATTTTAATTTAAAAGAAAGTTCAATCATTTTCAGAAGACACAAGTCCAGAATTTTAGTTGAAACAAATCCATCCATAGAATCCATATATCGACATTTAAAATATAAAGCGAAAATAGAGATGGCGTCTATCACAAATACGAAAACAGGATCTTTTCAATATATGATTCAAGATATCCAGTACTATCTAAGATTTTCAATTTTGGAAACAATGCATCAACGACACGGCGTGCTAAGGATACTGAATATTGTGCCCATCAACAGCTTAAAAGCTTGTGGTTTGAGTACGTTTCAAATAGATCGTGTTACTAACTTTTTTATTCAAAATCATGGGTTAATCTTGTTCTGTGGTAAAACTGGGGCAGGAAAGAGTACAACGATGTTTGCGGCACTCAGTGAGATAGAACACAAGGAAATATTTACTTTAGAAAATCCCATTGAACGTTATTATCCTGAAATGATTCAAATTGAAAGTAAAAATAAAGAACTACACGATCATGTAACCCAACTTTTACGTCATGATCCGGATATATTGGCTATTGGTGAAGTACGGACTTCATTAGAGTTAGAAGCGATTGTTCGTGCATCATTGAGTGGCCATTTAATCACATCAACATTGCATGCGGGGAGTATTGATGAAGTACTTTTAAGAATAGAAAATCTGAACTTTTCTAAAATGGATATTAAAACAATTCTAAGAGGGATCATCTTTCAAAAAGTTTATGTAGAAGGGGATGGATTTAAATTTGAATTTGAAATCATTGAATTTTAAAAGACCCACCAATCAAAAAATGTATTTACCCCTGGTATATGAAGGGTTAAAGGCTGGGGTTGATTTTGAGACCCTTAAGAAAATATATAAATTAAAGGGGAATTCATTGGATGAATACATCGCATCTTTTAACGTCAAATCGGTAGGCAGTCTGAATGCATCGGATTTACTGAAGTACTTGGTTGAGAGGGATGGAATCAAGGAACGGGTTAAAAAAAGTGTAATTCAAAACTTAACCTATCCCTTCATGTTGTTTTGTACTGCGTCTGCCTTAACGATTCTATATATTCGTTTCTTTGTGCCCAGTGTAAGGGGGATGTTACTTAATTTGGGGTATGAAGAGACCATGGGTCTTTGGTTTTCTAAAATGACGTATTTGTTACTGATGTTATTTTTGATTGTATTAATTTCAATATTGATAATCGCATGTTTTAAAAAAAATCGAATCCTTCTGTATATACAATGTCATCGTTTCATGCCCTTTAAACTGTTGAAACAGATCGTTACTTTGGAATTTGTATTTACCTATCTTTTCTTCTTGAAACATGAAATAGCGACTTTCGATGTCCTTAAAATGATGCGAAATATGAAGGAGACCAATATTATGCGTTGGCTTGCGTATCATATTCATGAGCGACTGGATCGGGGGGAGGATGTATTAGAAGCATTTGACCTTAGTTATTTTGATGCACTGTATCCCGTACTATTTTCTCAAGGATACTATTCAGGAGGGTTAATTGAGATGCATCAAATATATTTAAACTTACTTTTGGAAACCATTTCCCATTATTTAAAAAGACTCAGTTCAGTATTAAAGCTCATCTTTTATGTTTATATTATGATTTATATTGCGATGTTTTATAGCTTATTATTTCAACCACTTAGAATATTGGAGGGTTTATGATGAAGAAAGGTTTTACTCTTTTAGAGATGGTAATCGTAATGGCCGGGGTTGTGGCTTTGTTTTTATTGACAGTTCCTAACATCACGAAAACAATGGATGTGGTGAATGACTCCAGTTGTGATGCGCAATTAAAAATTGTGGATGCTGCGATTCTTCAATACAAAATTAAAAACGATGCGTTACCCAGCAGTACTTCACAACTTGTGAATGAAGGGTTTTTAACCCAGCCTCAATTGAAATGCAAAAATAATGATGCGATTACAATTTCAAATGGTCAAGCATCTCGATAGAGAAGGGTTCACCCTTGTGGAGCTTTTGATTGTTTTAAGTGTCGTAAGTGTTTTAACGTTAATGGTAGATTGGCGTATCTCAAAACTGACTGTTAACTATGATAACCCACTTCATTGTCAAATTGAAGCCATGGCACATAAGAAGCAATGTGTATGGTTAAAAGGATTGCATTTTAATGAAAATGGTAATATCAATCATGCTCAAACGATTCAATATAAGGGTAAAACCTGTGTTTTTCAACTTGGAATGGGGAGGTTTCATTGTGAATAAAAGTGGCTTTGTTTTATTAGAAATACTGTTGGCGCTCTTTATCCTGCATCACATCATCCATTTGTTGGTGTTAATACATTGAAACGTCATGGTTTTACCTTAGTAGAGACCTTATTGGGTCTTATGTTTCTGACAAGTCTTTTATCACTGGTTACTTCAGTATTGGGCATTATCTCAAACTTTGAAGTAGATGATGTTACGCAAGAAGATGTGTTTGAAGTGCAATTCAAACAGTTTCTTATCAGAAACCCTTATAATCAATGCGATAGTTCTGGTATATCATCAGATACCTATGAGATAAGTTTAGACAATAATAGGTTGGTCAAAAGACCGGGCTATGAGGTTTTATTACAAGGGGTGGACTATATATATTTTAATTGTGATTTGAAAAGATTGGAGGTGCGTTTTATTGATCAAAACATGCGATACTTTGCGTTGCCGTAAGGGGAGTGTGCTTTTATTTGTTTTAATCTTTTATGCGATGTTTATAAGTTGGTTTACACTGATTGTATCTTATAAAAACAATGTAGCATCCTCTAAATACAATCTTAAAACGATTGAATCTCATTTGATTGTTGAAAAGAAAGCGATTGATCATCTTCAAAACGCTGAAGCAGTATGTCCAGAATCTATCTCAATCGATCAAACCCTTGTAGAATACAGCTGTAATGATGAAAAAATTACAATATTTTTCAACAACAAAATGCCATATTCTATTATCTATGATATAATATCTACGTCAATTGAATGAGAGGATGATAAAATGATTTCTTCAAACGATTTAAGATCAGGTATGTCAATTATTGTTGATGGTAATTTATACCAAGTAATTGATAACTCACACAATAAAACTGCGATGAGACAAATGATCATTAAAACTAAGGTTCGTAACTGGCGAACCAACGCTATAGTTGAATTAACATTTACTGGCGGAGATAAAATTAAAGTTGCCCATATTGATAAACGCACCATGCAATACTTGTATGATGGTGGCGATGTCCTTGTTTTTATGGATGAGGAAACGTATGAGCAATTGGAACTTCCTAAAACACAACTTGAATGGGAAATGAATTTCCTGGTTGAAAATCAAGACGTTACTGTGTTGATGTTTCAATCTGAAGTATTGGGTGTTTCACTTCCTGATAAAGTTACGCTGGAAGTTGCAGAAGCTGAACCCGCTGTTAAAGGGGATACCGCAACCAATGCTCAGAAAAACGCTGTTTTGGTAACGGGATTAGAGATTCGTGTTCCGCTTTTTATATCACAGGGTGAACGTGTTGTTGTTACAACATCTGACGGAAAGTACTCAGGTCGTTCTTAAAAGTGTCGTTTGACACTTTTTTATTGTGTCAATACGTTGTATAATGATAAGAGAATTACTTTAAGTGTAATTGTCGTTTTACTCACAATGCACTGATAAATTTAACGATGGGGTGATAACATGAAGTCACGTGTAGCACGTAATAAAGAATTGCATGAAAAGATTAATAGATCTGTAGATGATACTGTAGAAACTGAAGCCTTATCTCGTTTTGCGAATCGTCTCAATGAAATTGATGATGATTTCAAACCGATGCATGTTCAAAGTAGAACTACGCCTAAAAGAGCGAAAGAAACTGAACTCGAAATTTTCGATACCTTTGAGAATGAGTATCTAAAAGATTTTTTAGATGAAGTAAAAGCCTATAACGTTGAAAAAGGGTATCGTGATAACAGCAATACCGATCAAAACATACTGAAAGATATCAATTTGGTAGAAGTTACAGAAGTTGGCGGTGGTTATGATGAGGCACTGGATAATCTTTATGACGATTTTGAGCCTGTATATAAAGTAGAATCCGTTGCGGCAGTAGTACCGCAGGAAAAACCAGTTTCACCCAGAGTACAAAGAGAAGGATCTCCTTCATTTTGGGAAAACTATCTTTCCATCTTAGAAACTGAAGCGCCTTTAGAAGATATTATTGAAGATATTGAGGAACATGCCGATGCATCATTTGAGGATGAAGTCGTTGAACCGTTGATTTTATCAAGAGAAGATATTACAAAAGAGATATTAAAACTCGCTGAAGATGACATTGAAACGGATGCATCTGAGATTAAGTTACCAGATCCTGTTCTTGAGGATGAGATTGGTTTAGAAGATGAAGTGATATTCAACCATGAATTCCCATCTGAACAACCATCTGCTTTTGAACACGTTACCAATGACGAAACCCATGAAATAAAAGGTTTTGAAATCGAAGAAGATATTGATGATGAAGGATTTGAACTTACTGAAACTGAAGTGCGCAAATCAAGACTGGTGAATGCACTGGTCATGGTAGCGTTGATGGGTGCTGTTTTGGCAACAGCCATCGCAGTTAAATTTTTATTGTTGAGTTAAAAGGAGAATCACACATGTTTAATATAGCCATTGATGGTCCCAGTGCGTCTGGAAAAAGCACCATCGCTAAAGTTCTTGCTAAGGCTTTGGGATTTGTTCATATTGATACGGGGGCGATGTATCGTGCAGTGGCATATGATTGTATCAAAAAGAATATTGATTTAGACGATGCGGCAGCGTGTATAGAAGTCGCAAAGAATGTTAAAATTGAATTGTTGGAGAATGGGGAAATCTTTCTTAATGGTAGAAATGTTACGCATTCAATTCGCAGTAATCGTGTATCTTTGGCAGCATCTAAAGTATCTGCCATTAAAGAAATTCGAGAAATATTAGTTTGTATGCAACAGGAAATGGCGAAATCTAAAGGATTTGTTATGGATGGACGCGATATCACTTCCGTTGTATTAAAAGATGCTGAAGTTAAGGTCTTCCAAACTGCTGATGTTAAAATTCGTACGCAACGTCGTTTTTTTGAATTGGTAGAAAAAGGCCATGATGTCGCATATAATGATGTTTACAATGACTTGGTACAACGTGATAAACAGGATACAGAACGCTTGGAATCACCGTTAATTAAAGTCGATGATGCAGTTGAAATTGATACGACACATTTAACCATTGATGAAAGTGTTGCGTTGATTATGAGTTTAATTAAGGATCGAGGATTAATATGATAGACGGAATTGTTGCGATTGTAGGAAGACCCAATGTGGGTAAATCTTCTCTATTTAATCGTATTATTGGAGAAAGAAAATCAATCGTCCATGATGAACCTGGCGTAACACGTGATCGCATTTATGGTAAAACCACTTGGTTAACCAAAGATTTGCGATTCATTGATACGGGTGGTTTGCAGTTGGCTGAACAAGATTTCTCAAAAGAGATTCAAATTCAAGTTGAGGTTGCCATTGAAGAGGCGGATCTTATTCTTTTTGTTGTGAATGCTATGGAAGGTTTAACCCATGATGACGAATATATATCAAGATTGTTACGTGATGCTGATAAGCGCGTAATTCTTGTCGCAAACAAAATGGATGATCATCAATTTTTATCTGATATTTATGAGTTCTATGCTTTGGGATTTGATGAACCCATTGCAGTCAGTAGTGCACATGGTATCGGAATTGGTGATTTACTGGATCAAATTATCCAACAACTTCCTGAAAAAGGGGTCAAGGATTATAAGGAGACTTTACGTTTCTCTGTAATTGGTCAACCCAACGTTGGAAAAAGTTCATTGGTTAACAGTATTATAAATCAGGAACGTGTTATTGTTTCTGAAAT
>DEQB01000073.1:14551-30206 GCA_002359085.1 Erysipelothrix sp. UBA3377 | reverse complement strand
AGACGTAGTGGTAAAGTTTATGAACAAATTGAAAAATACTCCGTTTTAAGAGCCATGAGCGCAATTGAGCGTTCGGATGTTGCTTTATTCGTGATTGATGGGGAACGCGGTATACGCGCCCAAGACAAGCATGTCGCTGGATATGCTCATGAAGCGGGTAAACCCATTGTGATTGTTTATAACAAATGGGACACTGTCGATAATGAAGATGGAAAGATGGAAGAAATTCGTAAAGAAGTCTATAAGGAATTTATCTATTTGGATTATGCGCCTGTAGTATTTGTATCTGCTTTAACTAAAAAAAGAATTCATACCATTCTACCCATTGTGGATGAGGTTTATGAAAACAGTCAAAGAAGAATTTCAACCAGTGTTGTGAATGAAGTAATTCAGGACGCTGTTATGTTGACACCACCACCCAACCGTCAAGGTCGACAACTTAGAATACTGTATGCGTCACAAGTGAGTGTTGCACCGCCTACCTTTGTTGTGTTTGTGAATGAACCAGAATTATGTCACTTTTCTTATGTACGTTATTTAGAAAACTCTTTGAGAAAAGCCTTTAACTTTGATGGAACTCCGATTCGTATTGTGATTAGAAAGAGAGTAAGTTAATGAAAGTAACTGTAATTGGATCAGGTAGCTGGGGAACCGCTTTGGCGAATGTTCTTGCTAAAAATGATCAGGATGTCTTAATTTATGGTATCAATCCAGTTGAAATTGATGATATTAACCATAACCATATGAACCAAAGATTTTTTGGTGAAACACTTTTAAATGAGAAGCTAAAGGGGACTTCAGTATTTGAGGATATTTTAGATTCAGATGTTTTCTTATTGGGAGTACCCAGTGGTGCCATAGAATCTGTATGTCATCAACTAAACGCAAATTTAAACAAACCGGTTTACATTATTAATGTTGCGAAGGGTTTTCATCCCGTATCTCATAAATATTTAATGGATGTGATTGAAGAAACCATTGATCCTAAGTTTTTAAAAGCCGTGATCAGTTTGATTGGACCTTCACATGCTGAAGAAGTTGTTGAAGACCAATTGACGGCTGTTAATGCTGTTTCAAAAGACTTAGAAGCTGCTACTTTGGTTCAAAACTTGTTTTCTAATGATACCTTTAGGGTTTATACCAACGATGATGTCATTGGTTCTCAGATCGGTGTTGCTGTGAAGAATATCATTGCGCTTGCCAGTGGTGTTGCCAGTGGCCTTGGTTATGGTGATAATACGCGTGCTGCATTGATAACGCGTGGTCTTGCTGAAATGAGCCGCTATGGTGTTAAATTTGGGGGACGATTCGAAACGTTCTTAGGTCTGTGTGGGGTGGGTGACTTGGTCGTCACCGCAACCAGCGTCCACAGTCGAAACTTCCAAGCAGGATATGCCGTTGCGAAGGCTGGTAGTGCAGATGATTTCAACAAAAATAACCAAGTTACAGTTGAAGGTGTTATGGCCGCAAAAATTGTTTATGAGGAAGCTTTAAAGCACAATATTGAGATGCCAATTACCGAACAAGTCTATCAGGTTTTTTATGAAAATAAGGATCCTGAAGAAGCAATTTATGAGTTAATGACCCGTGAATTAAAACATGAAAATTTTAAGAAATAATGGTTTAACCTTGTCTTTTAGACGGGTTAATGCTAGTATTATTTTATACCAATAGGAGGAATATTATGAGTAACATATTAAATAAAAAAGCTTTAGTAGAAAACTTAGCTGACACATTGGACTTAACAAAAAAAGATGCAACAACATTTGTTGAAGCATTCATTGATGAGGTAAAAGCTTCATTAAAAGATGGAAACACTGTTGATTTTGCGGGATTCGGTAAGTTTGAAGTTAGAAACCGTCCTGAAAGAGATGGATTCAACCCAAGAACTAAAGAAAAAATCCGTATTGCTGCTTCAAACAGCGTTGGATTCAAACCAGCTAAAGCTTTAAAAGATTTAGTAAACGACTAATAAATTATAAAAGGGAGCGAATGCTCCCCTTTGTTTTCTAGGAGGTAGTATTTTGGTTTATTTTTTATTAATTTTTTCCGTAGCTATTTCAGCAATTGCTCAATCTTACGTAAAGAGTAACTATGAGAAGTATCGCAAGGTGGCTACGCTCCGCAATATGAGTGGGGCACAAGTTGCACAACACATCTTAGATTTAAACAATTTGAATAAGGTTGTTGTACAAGTTTCAAAAGGCGGTTTGTTATCGGATCATTATGACCCTAAAGCAAACACTGTTAACTTGAGTAAAGAAGTGTATCAAGGCACATCCATTGCATCCGTTGCTGTTGCAGCGCATGAGGTCGGACATGCTATTCAGTATGCGACTGGGTACCACGGTATTAAGTTGCGTAACATTTTACTAAAACCAACCATAATAGCCAGTCAGTTTTCACAAATCGTTTTGATTGTTGGAATTATGGCAAGTAATATCATGCTACAAATTGGAATTGTATTACTATTCATTACTGTTTTATTTCAAGTGATTACCTTACCCATTGAATTTGATGCTTCAAATCGAGCATTGAAGATTCTAAAGGGGAATCAAATGTTAAACCCAGGAGAATATGATGGTGCGAAAAAAATGCTCACATCTGCTGCATTGACGTATGTTGCTGCTGCACTTGGAGCAGTTGCTAACTTACTTTATTATGTTATGTTAAGTAACAATAGAAGTCGTCGTAGATAAGGAAATTAACAACCAGACACATAGTTTAAATAGAGGTGATACTTTTGTTTAAAAAACTATGTGTTTTTTTATTGATGCCAACACTTTTATCTTCACCTGTACAAACAGTGGATAGAAGTAAGCTAAATTTTGAAGTTTTGGATATACAAATTTCAAATGATAATATTATTGTGAATGGATGGGCCGTTATAAACGATTCACAGCACTTTAAGGATGGTTCAACACATTCACATGTTCTTGAGCTTAAAACGTCCACAGAGACCATAGAAGTAGTGGGGGAGTTAACGAACATCGACATGACCCAACAATTAGAATATAGGGGTCTGCCCACATGTTCAAAAAACGCTTTAAATCAATCCAATTGTAATTATGAATTTAAGAAAGTTGGGTTCAAATTCACAATCCCATTAACTATCTTAAAGGAAGATTCTGATTACGAAATGTTCTTAAAAATGAACGCAAAGCAGGTGAATCGAACGTATAGAATTCCGCTATTTTATGTTCAAAAGCATGACACAATTCTTAAAAAGGGAAATATGGAATATATCATACTTAGCGATTATGACCATATTGGTTTTTCTGTCTTCAAATCAACTTTGGTCGCGCGAACTGGGCCATCACCTTTAAGTGATCAACTGTCCATTGGAAAGTCATGTTCTGTCGCTTATGGGAACGGTGCATTTTTAAGACAATCCGCAAACTTTAATAACATCCTCGACATCTCACTATACAATGGTTTGATTACTTACTTTAAGGTGCAGGTACAAGAATCTGGTTGTGTAAATCAAAGACAAAGGGTCATTGAATCTTCAAATTCAAAGATTTATACCTATGTACCCAGTACACATGTGAATTATCGCGGGAATCCTGCCGTTTTATATGTAAGATCTCATAAGACAGCCCCAAATCTATTCGTAGAATCCGCAACGTTATACCAGTACGAAACCTATAATCCTTTAGACTATGCACATGCACAAGATGAAACTGATGGTCAGATTACGGATCAAATTAAAGTGACCCATTCCAACGTTAATATGAAAGTACCAGGGAACTACACAACCTGTTATACGGTTAAAAACTCTCACAATCTATCAACGTATAAATGTGGACCAGTTATCGTGTTAGAAAGACCAACCAAACGTCGTTTTATATCAAAATTCACACTTCACAACACGCATTTAAGTCTTTGGAATCGAGATATACTGAAACAATCCATCTTTAAAGAACAAGGCTTAAGACATAAACAATTGGACCTAGAAAAGTAGAATTAAACAGTCTTTTATGGTATCATCAATTATGGTGATATCGTGGAACAGAACAAAAATAGTAACCGCATATTTTATTTTTCACTATTCGCAATTTTATTGGTAATAGTGCTTTTAATTACAGGTGCCATGTATATAGACAGACACTGGAATGATATCCAAAGCTATATAAATGGGTTGTTTTATGAAACTGAATATACAATTCATGAAAACTATCAATATGACCCCAACTACAACTATATCGAAGTCTACTATGAGCCTTGTGATGTATCCACAACCGCAAAACCACTCACAAAATCAAATATCAGCGCTGATCAACAACACCCTTATTACGCTTATACGGACAGTAAGGGGAGGGTTGTTCATGTAGAAGCGGAATATATTGAAGACAAGGGAGAACGATCAGGAAGGCTCTGTGATGCGATGTATCCTTCAAATCAAAACCAAACTGCAAAAGAAGCCATCGGATATATCACAAACAGTGATGATAATCGTGGACATCTTATTGGGGATCGATTTGATGGCGTATCGAATGCTTATAATATAACGGCACAACATGAAATAACCAATCAGAAAGAATACTCAAGTATCGAAGATGACATCGCAAACTTTTTAAACAATGGATATAAAATTACGGACTTCATGGTAGATGTTCAATACAAAACAATTACAGACAGAAGACCACAGTACTATAATATATATTTTAAAGTGAATGGTAGAGCATACCAATACAGACTCTATAATGATGGCAGTCCATTAACTACAGAATAAAAACGGGTAATCAACCCGTTTCTTTTAAATATATAGAACTTCGCATAATGTATATTATGTAATTATTAGGTGTTCTTTTTGGTAAAGAAAAGGCTCATTAAGAGCCCTAGTTTATTTTATCTAAGTTAGATGTACCATTTTCTGGTGCATTTACATTAAAGTTATCTGCGATGGTTGCAGCGATATCCGCAAATGTATACCCTTTATCAATCATTCCTGAACCTTTTAAAGATGGTGAATAATATAATACCGGTACTTCTTCACGAGTATGATCCGTTCCTGGATGTGTTGGATCATTACCATGATCAGCTGTGATGATTAATAAGTCATCTTCTTTGATGTATGGTAATAGTTCGCCCAACTGAACATCGAACTCTTCTAACTGTTTTGCATAACCCTCTGGATTGCGTCTGTGACCCCACAGTGCGTCAAAGTCAACTAGATTTACAAATAGAAGGCCTTTAAAATCCTTGTTTTTAACCAAATCAATGGTTTGTTCCATGCCATGATAATTTGACTTTGAACGGTGTGCTTCAGTAATACCTTCATTATCAAAGATATCAATAATCTTACCAACGGAAATTACATCATAGTTTTCTTCTTTTAAATCATCCAAGGTTGTTCTTCCAAATGGTTTTAAAGCATAGTCATGTCTGTTAGCAGTACGTGAGAAGCTGCCTGATTTTTCTCCAATAAATGGTCTTGCGATGACACGACCAACCATCCACTCTGGTTTCATGGTTAATTCGCGCGCAATTTCACAAACTCTATATAATTCATCCAATCCAAATACTTCTTCATGGGCGGCAATTTGTAGTACACTGTCAGCGGATGTATAGACAATCATCTTTTTAGTAGCCATGTGTTCTTCACCAAGTTCATCTAGAATTTCAGTACCACTAGCTGATTTGTTTCCAATAATACCATATCCGGTTTCTTTTTCTAAGGCGTCCAATAAATCTTGTGGAAATCCCGTTTCGGTAAATGTAATAAATGGCTTATCAATATACAAACCCATCATTTCCCAGTGACCAGTCATGGTGTCTTTTCCCAAAGATTTTTCTTGAAGACGTTGATAGTAAGCTGTCGGTGCATCTACTTTTGAGATGCCTTCAATATCATGAAGATTTCCCAATCCCATAGATTCCATATAAGGCATATTAAGTCCCCCTACATGTTGTGCAATATGGCCGAAAGTGTCACTGCCGACATCACCATATTTATCAGCATCATGCGCTGCTCCAATGCCTACTGAATCCATTACAATTGTAATAATACGATTATACTTCATTTATTTGTCCTTCTTTCTTTTATTTGGATCAATTAAAAACTGATCATATTCTGCTTTCATTTTGTCTTTGTTGACATGGGTATAGATTTGAGTTGTAGCAATGTCTGCATGCCCCAAAATCTCTTGTATGGCCCTTAGGTCTACATCTTCATTTAAAAGTGATGTAGCCAACGTATGTCTCAAAGTGTGGGGTGAAATTGGATGCTTTAGACCCGCTTGTTCACCTCTTAATTTTACCATTTTATGAACGTACTGTCTTGTGACTTGATGTCCTTTTTTATTAACAAATACTTTGTTTGTATTCTGTGATGCGTAAGTCGGTCGGATTACTTGGATATAGTATTGTAATGCATCAAAAGCATCTTCACTGATTGGAACCATACGTTCCTTATTTCCTTTACCAACGATTCTAAGCCATCTTTCCTCTTGATAGATTTGAGAAAACTCTAAATTGATACACTCAGAGACCCTGAGTCCACATCGAAATAGAATTAATATGATGGCCAAATCCATGAAATCATGGCTGTCTTCTGATTTAAAACTTAAAAGTTTTCTGACCTCATCAACAGAAATGGCTTTTGGCAAAGCGGTTTTCCTACTTCTATTCGCAACATGTGATGTAACATCGAAATTAAGCCTGTTATAGCGCAATAGATAGTTATGGAACTGTTTAATTGCGGTAACTTTTCGACTGATTGTGGCCGGTTTATAGACAACATTTAGTGTATTCAAATACGTCATGACATCCGTATAGGATACATCCTCAATAGTTTCGATTTCCTCATCCTCTAAATACTTAATATATTGAATAACATCATGCTTATAACTAGAGACGGTCGCTTCACTTCTGGGCTCCACAAATTGAATAAAATAAATAAAATCATCCACCAATTTATTCATTGCGACTCCCCTTACTATTTAATAAAGCACTCGCCTTCATAAAAATCTTAGAATCAATCTCATGATTTAATTCATGGATCACATCCTCTACTGAAAGGGTTTTATCAATATTAAATAAGTCAATCTGTTCAACCAGATCTTCTTGAGCAATTAGATTAGAAAGGGTAACGGAAATAAACGAGACGCCTCCCTCACCTTCAAACTCACTGTAAAGTGACATCACACGCTCTAAGATTGTATCTTTATCATTAATGTAGGAATCAAAAGACACAGATCGAGCAGCCGTCTTCATATTTTCCAAACGAATTGAAAATTGAACGGTCTTACCCAATAACCTTTGATCTTTGGCCCTTCTTTCAACCTCAGATATCTCTATCATAATCCGTGATTTAAGTTCATCTAAATCATAAATTGGAGCATGAAAAGTCTTAGATTGTCCGATAGATTTCGCCAGGATACCCGACTCAATTCCAGAAACATCAATCCCGTTTGATTTATCAATAAAATCCTGGGTTCTATTACCCAAAATAGGTTTCAAGTCATCAAATGAGACACGATTTAAATCACCAATGGTATGAATCCCCAATACTTTAAGTCTGGGTACTGTTTTCTTACCAATCCCATGCATTTCTTCAATGGGAAGTGGCCACAATTTTTGTGCTACTTCACGAATTCTTAAGACAGTAATACCCAATGGCTTCTGCATGTCACTGGCCATTTTCGCAAGAAACTTATTGGGAGCGACCCCAATACTTACCGGCAATTTTAAGGTATCTAATATTTCCTTTTGAATCGCCACAGCCATATCCAAAGGTTTTTCATATTTTAAAATCGGTATACTGACATCAACGTACACTTCATCAATGGAAGCTTGTTGGATCTTATCGGAGTATTTCCTTACAATATCTACAAACTGCTCCGATAACTCTGTGTACCACTCAAAGTCAAGTTCTACTACAACCAGGGTGTTACATAACTTTTTCGCTTGTGACAAAGGCATGGCGCTGTTAATTCCATAGGCTCTTGCTTCATAGGAAGCAGTTGTGACAACACTGCCCGATACATCTCGACATACTACAACAGGTTTCCCCTGTAAAGTAGGGTCTAGAATTAAGTGTGCGCTCGCAAAAAAAGCATTTATATCAATATGGAATACTACACGACTGGCCATTATATCGCCTGCCCTTGTTCAAGGATATCTCGCGCAGCCTGGATACTTTTATCATTCAGATTGCCAGTCATCATTAAAGCCAAATGTTCCATACGGGCTTCATTTTGAATTTGCGCAATGTGTGTCTTTGTGACATTGTTGTGTTGCTGTTTTGAAATTAAGAAATGATGATCCGCACAGGCCGCAACGGCGGGTAAATGCGTAATACTAATGACTTGCGCTTTCTTCGCAATGTCTTTCATCTTTTCACCAATTCTAAAGGCAACACGACCACTGACTCCCGCATCAATTTCGTCAAAAATTAGGGTGGAAATGCCTTGAATATCACTGAAAATAACTTTAAGGCCCAGCATTAAGCGGGACAATTCTCCCCCACTTGCGACTTTTGAAAGCATGGATACCGCCACACCTTTATTCATACTGACCATAAATACAACACGGTCTTGGCCCATCTCAGTAAAAGCAGCGGATGCTATATCTACTTTAAACACAGCATTCTCTAACATGAGATCATGCAGTTCTCTAACAATTAAAGTTTCTAGGCGAAGGGCAAATTCTTTTCTTTGATTAGAAAGCACATCCGCTTTTTTAACCAACTCATGATATAGCGCTTCTTTTTCATTGTTCAAATCCGTCAAAAAGTCTTCATAATGATCCACATTTGAAATCATTGTTTGATACTTATTTTGTTTATCCAGTAACGCTTCCACACTCCCATACTTACGAATGTATTGCGTATATTGATCCATACGATTGTTTAAGTTTTCAAATTCATATTCATTAAAGTAAAATCCATCATTCATTCGCGATATTTCGTATGATATATCTTCCAGTTGATAATACAAATCACGGTATCTTTCAGATAATGGCTCAATGGACTCAAAGGGTTCTATTAAATCATATAAATCATTTAAAACATTTGTGTCTTTTGAGAGTGTATCTTCGATTTTATTAAACACAGCTTTAGTTTTCTCAAAGTTTTCCATCTCAGATAACGACTGGTTCGTTATTTCGTAATCTTCTACGGAAGGTTTGAACGCATCCAATTCTTTTAAAACTTCTTTGGCAACTTCGATTTCTTGCGCATCAAACTGGGTACTTTTGAAAACTTCAATGGCTTCTAATTTTTCTTTATAGGCATGAAATGCATCTTTGTAATCCAGTAGGTTTTTATCGTCGTTGATAAAACTATCCAGAAGGTAAATATGATTGGAATTATTCATCAAATACTGTGTTTCATGTTGTGAATGAATATCCAAAACATAAGCTAGCACTTCTCTGACGCTTTTTTGATTTACAACACGACCATTGATTTTGGAGATACTCCGTCCATTCTTATTCATTTCACGACTGAATACAGTCACTTCATTGGGATCTATTTCAAAACCCATATCTTCTAATATAGAAATAGCGTTTGAATTGTCGGTAAAGAAACCTGCTTCAACATAGGCGCTGTCTGAGTGCATCCCCACCACATCTTGTGTACTGCGTTCACCAGATACGAAATTCAATGCATCCACAAATAGGCTTTTACCGGCCCCTGTTTCACCTGTAAACGCATTAAAACGATCAGATAAGTCAACACTGATTTCTTCTATAAGTATAAAGTTTTTAATATATAAACTGACTAACATAACTCACCCATTCTTTATGATTAAATTCAATACATGATCCGTATTTAACTTGTAGCGCAGTTTTAAATCACGCGGTTGAAGTGTAAGGTCTGTACCTACTAAAGATAGATTCACCAATTTCAAATTCGGTTTAAAAGAACGAATCATTCTATATAAAGTATGATGCACATCCTCTAAATCATAAACATAAAGTGGTAAGCCTTGTGATTCTATATCATTTAGAATTTTCATATTCACATTGAAGATATCACGCGCATTGATAATGGCGACATCCAAGTTATTGATAAACGCTTTATGTTTCAAACTTTCAACCGTTGGGCCATAGCTAATCACATATCCTTTTGGGGATTCTGGTTGATGAAGATACTCCCAACCTTGATCCAAAATAGGAATGCTTTGTGCTTCTTTTTCAAGTTTATTTGGAACTCTAAGTACGGTAAAAGACATTTCTCTTAAATCGTTATTGCCATCTAAGAATTGTCTTAAAAGACCCAAAGTCTCCGCAATATCCTTACCCATTAAGATTCTTGAGGTATACAATTGAGACAATCCAACATCATAGATACCTTGTCGAATGACATCCCCTTTTTCATTCAATCCCGCATCTCGTATGATAAAAAGTACATTATGCGGTTGATTAATTTGTTCGTTAATCAATGAAATAACATGTTTATATTGATAGGAACTCATGATAATAACAACTTTCTTATCCAGCATGAGTAATCCCTTCACAAAATCAATCATGGAATGATAAGTACCATTATTCACATAATAATGATCCGGATTCTTAATCACAAATTCGGCCATATGATCATTAGAAGACTTGATATTAACACAGACGGTAATGTCGTCATAATCACTTAATACCTTATCAATCGCATCCATATAATTCATATAGTTATCAGGAATGCCTGATTCCGTTTTAAATGAAGGTAACTTTAATTTTCTGAGTGTATTGGCTTTAATTTTTAAATGAATTAAATTGGCACCTTCAATGGTATCCGTTCTCTCAAAGACTTTCGTGAGTTCCTTTGAATTATGGCCATCAATTGCGCCATGGTAATTAAAATAGAACTGAGAAAAGATCGTGGGTTCAATCATCATCTCTTTAAGATTGTTTCTAACTTTTGATAAAGTGTTCAATAACGGTTGACCCATTTTATTATTAAGTACCTTCTTGATATCTTTTTTCATCGTACTGTAACCACTACTTAATCTTACGTTCTTGATGATATTGTCCATAAGATTGTGCGATTTAACCAATGCATCCTCAGTATCATAAAAAATCACCGTTAAATTGGGTGTATAGTTCGCAATTTGGATTAAAGACTCATAGGTTTTTCCGTAATTTAAAATATGATTGTCAACCAGTGCAATGGTTTGAGCATCGTTCTCAAGCGCAATGGCCAGTGAAACACCCAATGCATCACTGGAGTGATTGGACACAAAAACACGATTGGTTGATACGTTAAAATACTGCTCAATCAGTCTTTGGACAATTGCCTTGTCTTGATTATCAATAATCAAATTCGTTTCATTGAAATCATAGATACGATTCAAGATAACCAATGAGTCCAAAACAGAAAGACTTTTTGAAACAGCTTTGGAATCCAATTGAGGATCCTTAATGATCTGTTGTGAGATTGCTTTTTTTAATGTTTCAATCCCTGCATCATTCAATGCGATAAGATTTTGAAAAAGTGTCATAAAACCTCCTAAATTGAGCGGTCCATCATTTCAGAAATATAAGTTTTCAGTGTGTCATCCTTTAAATTTAATAGATCCAACGTTTGAAAAATACCCTCAAATAGTTTATTTAAATGATCCTGCGCAGCATCAAGTGCCAAATAACTTGTGATTGTAGCGCTATCACGGTTTAGATCTGAGGTGTTGGATTTACCAATCTCAGAAGTATCTTTTGTGACTTCTAATAAATCATCTTGAATTTGAAAAGCGATTCCCAGATCACGGGCTACTTTTCGAACATCCTCGATTTTATCTTCTTTGTTCGCGAGTAAGGTGGCCATTTCAAGTGCAGAAGCAAACAAACATCCCGTTTTGAGATAGTATGCATGTTCTAAGGTTTCTAAAGAATCTACAGCATTTAAAATATCCAGTTCTTGTCCCAGTATCATGCCAGAAACACCCGCGTTTTGTGTTAGCACTTTAATATAGCGTAAATCCAAATTGGTTTTTGCGATAAAATCAAAAGCTAAAGTCAAAAGTCCATCCCCAGCTAAGATCGCAATGTCTTCACCATATACAATGTGATTTGTGGGTTTAAACCGCCTTAAATCGTCATTATCCAGCGCAGGTAAGTCATCATGAATCAAAGAATACGTATGAATACATTCAACTGCCCCAGCCAAATAACGCGCATTATTGTCTACTTCATAACCAAAATCATGATACAACTTGAATAATAAATTGGGACGCACACGTTTACCACCACCCAATAGAGAATATGCCATCGCATCCACGACTTTTGAAGGTTTCAACGCAGTCAATGTCTCTTCTAAAAGTGCTTTAAATTGTTTCATCTTGTTTTTCCTGTGTATGTTTTTGAACTAAAGTTTTTACTTTGTTTTCATATCCGGATAAAACATCCTGACATTGTTTTGAAAGGTCTAAGCCCTCTTCAAAAAGTTCTAAGGCTTCATCGATTGCCACTGAATCACTTTCAAGTAACTCAGATATTTGATTCAAGCGAATCATTGCTGCTTCAAAATTAAATTTTTCTGTCATCTTCAATTTTCCTTTCAAGTATTTTTGCTTTAAGTTTCCCATCTTTTAATCGAATTATAATTTCATCATGAACGTCCACTTGATCGATGCTTGTGATTGGGCTTTCATCCTTAAATAATGCACCATATCCGCGTTGCATTATCTCAAATGGATTTAAGTGTTTCATTACGTTTAGAATATCATTAAAAGCCATTTTTTTCAAGAAAAGACGCTGTTCCATCTGCTTGGATAACTCCGTTTTTTGAAGTGAAATGAATTGACTGGAATCCTTCAGTTTTCTATCCATCGCTTTAGTATAATTTGGTTTAAAATCTTTCAATGCATAATGATGCATTTTAAACTTTAAGTCAATATGACGATATAATTGTTGGTGGTACGCATCGAGGTGTTGACGCAACGTATCAAACCTTCTAGTTTGGTATGTAATTCTATTTTGTACCATATCAAGTTCGTAATAATAGGAATCCAATATAGACAACGGTTGCTTGATAAAAGGTTTGGATTGAATCTGTTCGAGATGCTGTTTCTGATATCGAATCTTATGGGCAACGCTTTGATACATTTTGTTTTTAACATCACGCAATCCTTCCGATACTTCCAGTCGATTGGGCGTCACATACATCATTGCTGCAGTGGGTGTGGCTGCACGATAATCACTCACAAAGTCAACCAAGGTGGTATCACTCTCATGTCCTACCCCAGACACAACAGGAACTTGTGAATTGAATACTGCTTCAAAAACTGGGACTTCATTGAAAGCCCATAAATCTTCAATGGATCCGCCACCGCGTGCTAAAACAATCACATCCACTTTATCTTCATTGGCTTTTGATATCGCATTGACCAATGAACCTGCTGCATGAATGCCTTGAACAATACTCAAGTAATTGATTTGTTGAGCATAAGGCCATCTTTCATTTAAGGTGCGTGTCATATCCGCAAGTGCGGCACTGTTATCGCCTGTAATAACCCCAATTCTTTGAGGATACTTTGGTAATGTTTTTTTATGTATGGGATCGAAATAACCCTTGGTTTCATATTCTTTCTTTAGGTTCTCAAAACGTAAGTATAAATCTCCCAATCCTTTATTACTCATTTCACTTGCGTATATTTGAATGTCGCTGTTTTTTTCATAAACACTCAAGCGTCCTTGAACGATCACTTCCTGACCGTTCTCAGGTTTGAATAAAACCTTTGATGCTTGTGATCTAAACATCACTGCACGGATGATTGATTTATCATCTTTCAAAGAAAAATAAAAATGTCCTGAACTGTGGGAAACAAAATTGCTTAATTCACCCACAATCGTGACATTTTTAAATAATGGTTCATTCTCAACCACTGATTTTAAATAATATACAAGTTCGCTGACGCTTAGGACAGGCTCTTTATTACTCATAGTGCATCCAATACTCCATTTATCAATTTATATGAATCATCTTCACCGTATGCTTTGGTGAGTTCAATGGCCTCATTGACGATAACTGTTTTATCTTGTATGCCTTGTTCAAGTTCAGACAAAGCCAATAGCAAGATTGCCTGTTCCATCATACCCAGTCTATCGAAACGCCATTTACCCTTGAGTTGATTATTTACAACTGCTTCATAAATATCAAGTCTTTGTTCAACGCGATATACCGCATCTAAAATTTCGTTGTCTAACTCTAAAGACCCAATAAAATCACTGAATGTTGCCGAAAATTTATTATCTTCAATAATCATGTCCATCGTTTTATCAGTCATCAGATAGGTATATATAATTGATATCGCATTTTTACGATAAGTTCTTCTTGAAATCATTTTTCCTCCACACTAAAAGAAGCAGTTGAGTCTGCTTCTAATCAAATTTAAATCCAACAACATTAAATTCAACAATCGGATTGTCATAATCAACCATTAATTTCAGTTGTCTTTCTAAGTTATTTTTTAAGTTCAAGCAAGATGATTCCACATCTTTACCATACTGAATTCTAACTTTCATTGAAACGGAAATTACTGTGTCGTTAATCACAACAGTAGGCGCTGTCTTTAATCCGCGAATTTCTTCAAGATGTACATTTTCATCTTGTTCGATCACATTTCTTACGATTGAATTCACAACGTTTTGACTTACAGCGATTTGTCCCAATCCTTCGGAACGTTCTTGAATAATTACATAATCTGACATATCTATCACCTTCTTGTGTCAATTATAACATGTAACAATTAAAAATAGAAACTTATTGAAAGTCTTTTTCTAAAAGTTCACGTGTCTTTTTAACATCTTTTTGCATTTCAGCAATCAAGTCTTCTACAGAATCAAATTTCATTTCGTCGCGCAGCCTTTTCACAAATGACTGATGGACAACTTCACCGTAGATATCTTGATCAAAATTAAGGATATAGGACTCTATAGAGATATCATCGCGATGATTAACCGTCGGATTATATCCTATATTCACAACACTCATATACGTCTTACCCTTAACTTGTAAAGTCCCAGCATAAACCCCTACTTTAGGGATAACATACTCATCTTCAACCTTAATATTAGCGGTAGGAAAACCCAAAGTTCTTCCAACTTTTCTTCCGTCAATTACGAAGCCACTGATTTCATAGGGTCTTCCCAAAAATGCGATGGTTTTATCAACAGCTCCATTTAAAATGGTTTGTGTAATTTGAGTGGTTCCTATTTTAACTTGATCATTTTCTTTAATCGTAATTTCATGGGTCGTGATTAAGTGATCATAGGTATGCTTTAGGAGTTCAACGTTTCCTTGGCCTTTGAAACCAAATTTAAAATCTGATCCAACCACAAGCTCTACAACCCCAAGACCCATCAATACTTGATGTACAAAATTATCTGGAGACAATTGAGAGAAATCAGAATTAAACTTTAAAATAATTAAAGTATCAATGCCCATGTCTTCAATTAATCTCTGTTTTCTTTTTAAAGGCGTAATATGTTTGACATTACTACTCTTATTTAAAACTGACCATGGATCTGGATCAAAAGTAATCAACATACTTTTGAGATTCTTCTCTTTTGCGAGTTGGGTTGTTTTTTCAATTAAAGCTTGATGCCCTTTATGAATGCCATCAAAAAACCCAATACACGCAACATATCTTTTTTCATTTAATTTAATTTTTGAAAGTTCATTAATGTATTTTCTATCCATTACCATAATCCCCTTACGCTT
>DEQB01000073.1:1521-14544 GCA_002359085.1 Erysipelothrix sp. UBA3377 | reverse complement strand
TAAACAGGTTGTCTTGTTCTCGTTTATAGACGGCATAAAATTCTCCTGCATCTATTAGTACTATGTCATGTATTTGATGGTCCAATTGAATCTTTTTTCCATGTTCAAGGACCATGGCCAGTGAAGCGTCTTTAACAACGGGTAAAGAAATTGCTTCCTTGGTGGGAATAAATGTTACTGTTTCATCAACCAAATCAAGATCAATACAATCTGCCATTGTAAATTTACCCACTTGGTCTCTATTTAAAGTAGCCATCGTCCCAACTGTGTTGAGTGCTTGGGCAATATCTTCACATAGGGTTCTGATGTAGGTACCGTTTGATACATGCGCAGTAAACGTAATTTCATCATCTTTAAAATCAATAAATTGAATATCAAATATTTCAATATCTGTATATTGTGTCTCAACCTCAATGTTTTGACGATGGTATTCGTAAAGTTTTTTACCATCAATCTTTTTAGCCGATACGATTGGGACCCTTTGAGATTGTTTTCCAATAAACGTATTTAAAATATGCATCACTGTTTCTTTA
Organism: Erysipelothrix sp. UBA3377; assembly: GCA_002359085.1. GTDB lineage: Bacteria > Bacillota_I > Bacilli_A > Erysipelotrichales > Erysipelotrichaceae > Erysipelothrix. The sequence goes on along the minus strand of DEQB01000073.1, from coordinate 14,011 downwards.
TCCAGTGGTGGTACTATTGCTTCATCGATAGTTTCACCCCACACATCACCGGTATCGGTCTTTATACCTAGTTTTAAAGTGGCTGTATAGACTTTATCCTCCAACCCTAGAAACTGTAAGGCTTTAGTGGCTTTGTTGATAGCGACAATTAAAACACCGGTAGCGTTAGGATCTAAGGTTCCACTATGCCCCGCCTTTACTTTCAATTCCCTTTGAATATAACGTACCACATCAAAAGAAGTTTTACCTTTCGGTTTATTAATACAAATAATTCCATTCACGTATTATCACATCCTTAATTATTATAAGCTTTTTTTAAGAATAGTCAAAAGAACTTGACTTGAAAAAAAAACTTGCTAAAATATTCATAGAGACCAAAAAGAGGTAGCGATGCAGATTAGTAAATAGATTGAGCTGGCAAGCGAAGATATCTATCGAAAGGCAACCATCGCCGAATAGTCATTAACGGCAGTTAGCGACTATGGGGTTACTGGAAATACCAGTGACACTCCTTCATAACATGAAGAGGCGCTAAATGAGTAAACCTTTTAATTAAGGCCTACGACATAGCGTAGGTCTTTTATTAAGAGGAGGAATATAGAAATGAAAAGAACCATATTGGGTTTAGTTTTAATATTATCATTGGTCGGTTGTTCAAAAATTGAACAAGATGACTCACAACTTATCGTCGGGATGGAATGTGCTTATCCACCATTCAACTGGTTTCAAACCCATGAAAGTGAAACGGCTGTAAAAACACAGGAAGGCATGTACTGTGATGGCTATGATGTACAAATCGCTAAGATTATCGCAGAATCCTTAGATAAAGAACTGGTCATACACGTCAATGGTGTATTTGACGCCTTATTGACGGATGTAAAAAACGGAACCATTGATTTAATCATCGCGGGTATGACCGATACGGAAGAAAGACGCCAAACTATAGATTTCACAGACATCTACTACTATACGGATATTGTGGTTATGGTCAGAGAAGATTCAGAGTTGGCCAACGCAACATCCATCCATGATTTTGCGGGATATCGCGTATCTGCTCAAACAGGCACAACCCATGATCAACTGATTGATCAAATGCAGGGTGCACAACATATGATGCCCATGGATAACTTCCCAACCTTGACCACAAATCTGGTAAACAATGCGATTGACGCATTTATTGCTGAAAACGTAGTTGCCCAAGCCATTGTTTTAACCAACCCATCATTGACCTACCTTACCTTTCAAGGTGATCACAATTTTGAAATTGACGAAGACATGAGTGTATCGATTGGTATCGCCAAAGGCAATGACACCCTCAAATCTCAAATTAATGATGTATTAAGTACTTTGGACTATAGTGACAGAAATGAGTTGATGAACGATGCAATTTCAAGAACTCCTTAATTCATTATTATTCAGTAACGTCATGCCTGATACATTTATCGAAGGATGTATTTGGGTTATAGAGAAATATGGAACACTGTTTATAAAAGGTTTTTTAAACACCTTAATACTCGCCATAACGGGAACTGTTTTTGGTTTGATGTTGGGACTGGTGATTTCTCTAATCCGCCAATCAACCATTACAGAACGTGATGGATTCATACAAAAAGCAGTTAAGAAAACAGGTCATTTCCTATCTATTGTATACATTCAATACCTACGCGGTACACCCATGTTGGTACAAGCGATGATTGTGCACTTGATTATTAGTAATGCTGGGTACAGAATGGAATCCATGGCATTGGGAATCATTGTTATTTCAGTTAACACTTCAGCCTATATGGCAGAAATATTACGGTCAAGTATTAATGGGATTGATAAGGGTCAACTTGAAGCCGCACGTGCTCTTGGGATGACTCAAAATGAGGGTATGCGTTATTTTGTTTTACCCCAAGCCATTAAGCATGCCATTCCTTCAATCGGTAATGAATTTGTGACCAACGCCAAAGATTCATCCGTATTGAATGTTATTATGGTTGCTGAACTATTTTATCAAGCGAAAATTATTGGTCAAATTACGTATCGTTCCCTGGAACCTTTAATCATAGTTTCACTCATCTACCTTACCATCACACTTGCAAGTACCTATATCTTAAACAAGATTGAGAAATATATGGATACACCCAAAGAAAATCATTTAAGTCCAAAGGAGCACCTATCATGAAAGAAATAATCCGAATTGAGAATTTAAGCAAATCATTTGGTAGTTTAGAGGTGTTAAAAAATATCAACTTCAGTATAAAAGAAGGTGAAGTGGTATCCTGTATCGGATCCAGTGGTAGTGGTAAGTCTACCCTACTGCGATGTATTAATGTCTTAGAAACCCATGATACGGGTAAGATATATTTTGAAGATAAAAATATCGATGATAAGGATTTAAACATCAATGACTATCGTTCTCAAGTTGGGATGATATTCCAATCCTTTAATTTGTTTGAGAATAAATCGGTACTTGAAAACTGTACGATTGGCCCCATAAAAGTTTTAAAGAAAAATCAAAAAGATGCTGAAAAAGATGCTCTGTATTTCTTAGAAAAAGTAGGCATGCATGCATTCGCTCACAGCGACGTTCGTTTGTTGTCAGGCGGTCAAAAACAACGGGTAGCCATTGCTCGCGCACTATGTATGCACCCGAAATTATTGTTACTGGATGAACCGACCTCTGCCTTGGATCCTGAAACTGTGGGTGAAGTTTTATCAGTCATTAAAGAATTAGCCAAAGAGGGTTATACAATGTTTGTGGTAAGCCATGAAATGGCATTCGCCAAAGACATCAGTGATCGGATTCTATTTATGGATTCTGGTATCATTTTAGAAGAAGGCTCACCAATTGAAATATTTGAAAATCCCAAACATGAAAGAACCCAACAATTTTTGAATCGGTTTATCTCTCAGTAAACCACCGTGAACCAAAGAAAAAGGCTTACACTTTAAGTGTAGGCCTTTTTGATTACCGAGTTCTAAAAATAGTTTTGGGTTTTGATATAATGGTTGTAACAAAAGAGATTTCTAACTAATAAACGCTAAATCCACTACACTCATAATCAAAACCGACCTTTCCTTCAGCACCTTAACTCAAAATCACTATAATTCTTTAGTTAACTTGATAGATTTTGTTGATTTAAAGTGTCCTAATTGTGGAAGTTGCCATTTCCACCATCACTGTCATATCAGTGAGCCATCAAAGTCTACTAAAGTTTTAAGATTACGATGTAATTGACCTCGAAATTAGATAAAGTTTTACTATTGAAACAGACTTAACATTATTTCTCTTAAATCCAATATGCAAGTAAGAACTTTTTCAGTCCCAAAATACTCATGATCTTTTACTTCTTTATAAGGATGATTAAAACTATTTGTAAGAAAACTTAAGGTTTCCGTATAATCAAAGTAACTAACGAGTTGCTCGCATACTATCATAATAATGTGATTGTTTACGCTCATATAAGACGGTATCTTTTTAGCAAACAACAGGTACTCATGATTTTTTTTAAAAAGTCATTATAAGATCCAGTAACGCCTAAATCATCAAAAAGTAACACGCGAAAAGGCGTGATGATATCAATTATTTGGTTTATCTCAAAACCTGACCCTTTGAAAACCTCGATAATTTCTGCTTGTTGCATAATTTCCTTGAAATAGTGAAGATTGTTTCCATTTGATTTGACCTTCAAGACAATATCAGCATTTAATAGTGTAGATTCAAGGTTTTGAATTTCAGTAGACAAATTGTTTTCGTACCAATCAACACCAAAAATATAGAAAAGTTCATATGGATAACTATCCAACTCTTTTTGAATGTGTTCTTTCCTTTCTTGATTAGATCTCACAGAAAAACCATAGCTAAAGGTAACGATCTATAACAAAACAATAAAATGATTTGTGATTTTCCTGTATATGGTAACCCTCCGTTGCAAGAAGTGAGATACTTCGAGCCACAGTTTTTCATGCAACACCTTGTATTCCACAAAAGGTACATTACCAATTAAAGTCACACTATTATTATCTTTAAAATAACATACAGATGTTTTAGGGTTATTTTCAAAGTATGTAGTTTTACCATTCAAATGAGATTTTTTTGATGTAATAAAATATAATTCTTTAAAACCATTATCGGAGGCTTTTGTCAAAGCAAATGTTCTTGGGTACCCATATTCACTAATTGACGTTAGTGACGCAATATTATCAATCTTGAGTAGTTCATCTGTTGCCTTCTCAATATCCTAATTCTTTGTTTTTGAATCTCCGATGACTTCATGACTTTATCCTTTTCACCTATCCTTACGAGTCACGATCTACTTTTACTCCATACAATATTAAATATCAAGACTGTGATTAATCTTTATATTCTCTGAAAAAACTAAGAATATATCACCCTCTTTTATTAGATAATTAGGATCAATTTGTGGATTATAGTTCTTAGATTCATCCGTTTTAAGCGCAATAATATTTAACCCATGTACATTACGAAGGTCAACATCGTTAATGGACTTTCCAATCCAGTTTTCCATAACATTGAGTTCTACTAAATTATATTTATCATCTACTTCAAACGTCTCCAAAACATTCGTTTTTGATAGTTCATTTGCGAGTCTGATTCCCATTTCAACTTCAGGAAGAATAACGCGTGTTGCTCCAACTTTCAACAAAACTTCTTTATAACTAGTATTCTTTGTCTTTACGATTACCTCTTTAATTCCGAGTTTCTTAAGATTCATGATACCTAAGATGGTAATCTCCAGTTTCTCTCCTGTTGCAACAATTGCTGTGTCTGCTTCCGAAACTCCCGCTTCTTTTAATTGGTCTATTTTAGTAAAATCTGCTTGAATTGCATGATAGACATAATCAAGGACTTCTTCAACATGATCCATATTCAAATCAATAGCTATGACCTCTGAACCATTTTGTGCTAATGTTCTCGCTACTGCACTACCAAATAAACCTAATCCTAAAACTGCTACTGTTTTTTTCATACTTTCTCCTTATCCAATGAGTATACTTCCTTCGGGATACTTTATATTTGATTCTCTATTATGAGTTCCAAATGATAAAAGAACTGTTAAGGTTCCGACACGTCCAACAAACATAAGAACCATTAACACCAACTTCCCAAACCAATCAAGATGCTCTGTCAATCCCATGCTTAATCCAACTGTTCCAAAGCAAGAGAATACTTCCATAAGAACAGCTTCAAGTCCGAATCCATCTGGAAGAACTTGAGTAACCAACAGTGCAATCGTCGAAACTACAACCATGGCTAATCCAATAAGCAAAATTAGGATTGCTTTATTTATACGATCACGACTAATACTTCGTTTAAAATAGTTTGGTTCTTCACCCTTGAAACAGGCTTTGAAGAATAAAACCAAAACTGCAAATGTAGTGATTTTAATACCACCAGCAGTTGATCCTGATGATCCACCAATAAACATCAGAATAAATGTCATAAAAATTGCTCCAGTTGATACAAGATTATAATCTATATTGGAATATCCTGCAGTACGCGGAGTTACGACCATGAACAGTGTGTTCGTAATTTGATCGAAGACATTTAAATGTGTAAAAGTACCATTTCGAGTTTCACTAAACCAAAATAGACAAAAACTTACGAGTAAAACAACTACTGTTGTGCGTAAAACGAGGCGTGTATGGAGCAATAATCGTTTATTGGTTTTGTAAGTTAACAAGTCTCGCCAAACTATAAATCCTAACCCACCAATAACAATCAGACCCATGATTGTTATCAAAACAAGTGGATTGTTTTGGAATTCCAAAAGACTCGAACCAAACAAATCAAATCCCGCATTACAAAAAGCAGAGATACTGTGAAAAACAGAAAAATAAATTCCCTTCATCCAGCCCATCCTTGGGATAAAATCATAAGATAAAATGATGGCTCCAAGCAATTGCACAAGCATTGAAAAACGAATGATGTAGCTTATAATTGATCTAGTCTCTGACAATCCTTCTAAATTTAGTGATTCTTGAACTACTTTTTGTTGTCTTAGATTTACTTTTTTTCCAATAAAGAAGAAGATAAACAGAACCAATGTCATGATTCCTAGTCCACCAATCTCAATCAATACTAAGATTACTGTTTTTCCAAAGTAACTCCAGTGCAGAGCAGTATTTAAGGTGATTTGCCCTGTAACACAAAGTGCTGATGTTGCAGTGAAAAAAGCATCCCAAAAAGATGTAGATGCTCCACTGTTTGAAGATATTGGCAACATTAGCAACAATCCACCAATAATTAAAATTCCTAAAAATCCAGCTACAACCATCTGAGGAATTGTGAGTTTGTTCGAAATACTACGTATCATTCTAATCGTAACCGTCCTAAAGCACGTTTCAGTGCTTGTTCTGCTTTCTTGATTTCAAAATCATCGTGACTTTCGTGAAGAACACTTGATGCGTGATCAAGTGCACGATGTGCCCGTAGAAAATCAATGTCTTCTGTACTTTCATACGTATCTACAATCATAGTACCCTTACTCTTCGAAAAATGAAAAATACCGTTCGATACAAAGTATAAAACTATATCCTTTTCTGTTCTTAACTTTGCAACCCCAGGCACTACTTCAACAACGATATCCATGTGTTTATCTAAAACCGTTCGATTTCCATCAGATGTCGGTATTATGACTGATTTAACATTCTGAATCTTTCTTTTTCCATTAAGTGACATCAGTTCAAGTTCAAACATTTTGTGTCTCTCCATATGCACGTTTCACATCATCGATGGTTGCTTTAAACAAGAAGTATGTTTCTGGAATATTATCGACTTCTCCTTGAAGAATATCTTTGAAACTACGGACTGTATCCGTTCGACTTACATACGCACCTTTGATTCCTGAAAATGTCTCCGCTACATTGAACGGCTGTGATAAAAAATTTCGGATTTTACGCGCGCGACTGACAATGAGTTTATCTTCATCACTTAATTCATCCATTCCTAAAATGGCAATGATATCTTGTAAATCTTTATACTGTTGTAGAATCTTTTGAACTTGGTGCGCTGTATCAACATGATCTTTTCCTACAATATCTTCTGTTAGTAACGAACTGCTTGATTCCAAGGGATCAACTGCTGGATAGATTCCTAAAGCAGCAATGCCACGATCGAGTACTGTACGCGCATCGAGATGTGTAAATGCAATTGATGCTGCAGGGTCAGTCAGGTCATCTGCAGGTACATAAACAGCTTGAACTGACGTAATTGATCCAGATTTTGTGGATGTAATCCGTTCTTGTAACTGACCCATTTCAGTCGCCAGTGTTGGTTGATATCCAACTGCAGATGGTCGTCTTCCCAAAAGTGCTGAAACTTCAGATCCAGCTTGGGTGAAACGAAAAATATTATCAATAAACAATAATACATCTTGTTTTTTTTGATCCCTAAAATATTCTGCCATAGTTAATGCTGATAAAGCCACTCGCATTCGTGCTCCAGGTGGCTCATTCATTTGACCATAAACAAGTACAGTGTTTTTCAAAACATTTGCTGCTTCCATTTCATGATACAAATCATTACCTTCACGTGTTCGTTCGCCAACCCCAGCTACAACCGACAAACCACCGTGTTCAATTGCAATATTATGAATTAACTCTTGCATCAACACCGTTTTACCAACACCTGCGCCACCAAAAAGTCCAATTTTACCACCTTCTGGATACGGGCAGAGTAAGTCAATTACTTTAACACCAGTTTCCAGAATAGTTGTCGTAACTTTTTGTTCTGTAAACTCGGGTGCATTACGGTGAATCGAATGCAACTCAACATCTTCGTAATCCCATGGTTTTTCATCAATTGGTTCTCCTAAAACATTAAATATTCGTCCCAACGTTTTCGAACCCACTGGGACCGAAATTGCGGCTTTCGTATCGGTGACTGTCATACCACGTTTTAGTCCATCAGTAGGATTCATTGCAATGCAACGAACACAATCGTTGCCAATGTGTTGTGCAACTTCAAGAATAACCTTTTCATGATCGACGCTTAAAGCGTGATAAAGCTTTGGTATTTGAAATCGATCCGTGAAAACAACATCAATAACAGGACCAATAATTTGGCTAATAATACCTTGTGACATTTTATCCCTCCTCTGACATTAAATCTGATATTTCTTCTGTAATACGTTCTTGACGTAGTCGGTTATACTGAAGACCAAGATCGTGCAACATACTGTCTGCACTTTCTGAAGCTTTCTCCATCGCAATGCGTCTGATAGTATACTCGGTAATCTTACTTAAGTAATAAGCATCCGTAATTAAACATTGACTTAACATCGTCTGAAAAACACTGTTAGCCTTTTCATAGTTTGGTTCATACACTTGATTGTACACATATTTAAGACGTTTCTGTGTACTGATTGTTTCAAACCACAACTCTTTATTTCCTTCAAAATGAGGAACAACTACAGCTAGTTGATACGTTTCTTGATAGAACGCACATATCTCATACAACCGGCTCATATCCAATTGTTCACTATGCATAATCTCATTAATTACAGTGAACTGAGCACTCTTAAGAGCCTCATATCCCTTGGTTCCCACCAAAAGCAATGTGTTTAATTGATTTATTTTTATAAACTCTTTTAATTGCCTCGTAAAGTTTGATACCAACCCAATATCTGGAAAAAAAACGATATACAACGTTTCTTTGTCTTCATTAATTTCTTCATGATCAATTCTCTTTATTTGATCAAAAACACTTTTGAACTGTAAGTGTAACGCTTTATACCGCTGCAACTTACTCATGGAAACCAACTTCATTGCATTTGTTATTTTTTGTGTCGTACTGATGGTCTTCGATCTTTTAGAAAGTGAGGAAAGACTACGTGCCATAATATATCCCTCTATATGATGTATAAATTTCTTCCATCGCATTCTTGATGTCTTGAATAAGTGCTTTTTGAAGTGAATAATCATTTCTTATTTTACTCAGCAAGGTAGCGTAATCACGTGTCATAGCTTCATGCATATAAGCTTCAAAGCGCAACACTTCAGTAACGTCAAGCCGATCTAAATATCCATATTTATTCATAAAAAGACTGAGTATCATCAAATCTTGCGATAACGGTTTATTGACATCTTGTTTTAAAAGTTCTGTTATTCGACTCCCGTGTTCAAGAATCTGACGGGTTTTTTCATCAATATCGGTACTAAACTGTGCAAAGGATAAAAGATCCTGATAACTTGCAAGTTCAAGTTTTAAAGATGCCGACACATGTTTCATCGCTGAAGTTTGGGCAGCAGAACCAACTCTTGAAACTGAGAGACCGCTGTCCACTGCCGGCCTTCTTCCTGAGTTGAATGCATCCAAGTTCAAGAACAATTGACCATCTGTAATAGAGATGACATTCGTTGGAATATAAGCACTGATATCGCCTGCTTGTGTTTCAATAATCGGTAATGCTGTCATAGAACCGCCACCATGTTTCTCATTGAGTTTAGCAGAACGTTCTAATAGACGCGAGTGAAGGTAAAACACATCTCCTGGATAGGCTTCACGTCCTGAAGGTCTACGCAGCAAAAGAGAGATTGTACGATATGCAACTGCATGCTTAGATAAATCATCATAGACAATCAGGACATCCTTGCCTCGTTTCATCCAATATTCCGCAATAGTACACCCTGTATAGGGTGATATATATTGAAGCGAAGCCATATCATCAGCTGGACTGGCAACAATCACTGTATATTTCAAAGCATCTTGTTTTCTTAGTTGTTCGACAACACGGGTTATTGTGGATGCTTTCTGTCCAATTGCCACATAAATACAATATACATTCTGATTCTTTTGATTCAAAATTGCATTAACGGCAATACTTGTTTTCCCTGTTTGACGATCGCCGATGATAAGTTCTCGTTGTCCTTTACCAATTGGAATCATTGAATCAATGATTTTCCACCCTGTAAGCAAGGGCTCATGTACACTTTGACGAGCCATCACTCCAGCAGCTTGTACTTCAACGGGTTGAAAATTTTTGTCTTCAATGTCAGCCATTCCATCAATCGGAATTCCCAGTGCATTGACGACTCGTCCAAGTAATGCATCGCCAACTGGTGTGTCGACAACATGCTTTGTTCGATATACTTTGTCTCTTTCTCGTATCTGCGAATCATCACCAAGTAAAATAACTCCAACTTGATCTTGCTCAAGGTTCATTGCTAATCCCATAACACCTGAGTCAAACTTTAAGAGTTCCCCTGATAAAACATCACGAAGCCCTTTGATAAAGGCAATCCCGTCACCCACACTAAAGACAATCCCAGCATCTTGATCTTCAACGTTCCAATCAAGCCCTTCAATACGATTTTTTATTTTTTCAATTATTTTCTCACTTTGTTTATCCATTGTTAACCTCTTCAATTAATCGTCTTAATCGTCCATCAACACTTAAATCGATGACCGAATCATTTACGAATACACGATAACCAGCTTTCAAAGAAGTATTGATTACTAATTTAAACTCAACAACACCTTCATAATGCTGTTCAACTGTTTCTTTAATTCTTTGATAGGTTGTGGTTTCAATCTTTTGTGCAACTTCAACCATACATACATTCCAAAGATGGTCCTGTATTAAGAAGTCACGAACCTTATGTGTAATCAAATTGATTTGATCAATGATACTATCTTCCACCATAATTCGAACAAATCGTTTCGTATTATCTGAAATATCTGCAAATAACCATGTTTCAATTTCCTGAAGTCGATTCGCATCAAAAAGCAGTTTACTCGTTAGTTGAGGAAAGCACTTAAACACATCTGAAAGCATGCTTAATTCACGGTAACTAGTTATCGGATTTAAGGCAGTCGCTTCATAAAAGGCCTGTGCATACATATCATGATTGTACATGAGACTGCTTCAATTCTTTCTCTAATGCCTGAACCATTTGCTGCTCATCAAAGGTATACCCTTCAAGCACCTTACCAACCATAATTGAAGATAAATCAATAATGTGCCTTTCAACATCCCGAATCATTTCAAGTCGTTCTTTTTCAATATCCTTCAATGCCTGGATTTGAATTAACTGTGCTTCATATTTAGCTTCTTGTGTTAACGTCATGCTAAGTTGATTCATCTCTTCAAGCATCTTTTTTCTCTGATTTCCTAAAAAAATCATTTGTTCTTTTTTATCATGTTCAAATTGAATCTTTGATGATTCCTGTTCTTTTTTTAATGTTTCAATTTCATGATACTCTTTTTGAAAGTCATCAGCTTTTTTATCTATAAGTTTTAACACAGGTTGGTGTAAATATTTCTTGTATAAAACATAAATCACACCGGTTGCACAGAGCTGTACTCCGATTGTTATGATATTTGGAAATAACTGTTCTGCAATATCAAACATCCTCAAACCTCCAGTCTACTAAAAAGCAAAAATTAATAAGAACGCTACGAGCATCCCATAGATTGCCGCTGTTTCCGCAATCCCTGCGCCCAACATTAACATCGTTCTAATCTCGTTATTTGCTTCAGGATTCTTCCCCACTGCTTCTACTGCTTTAGCAGCCACATACCCTTGACCAATTGTTGAAAAAATACCTGTCATTACAGATAAAGCTGCCGCAATAGCAACTAATCCTTTTCCAATACTTACGTTATCCATTGTTTAAATCCTCCTTATATTCGATTCCAATAAAAATAGTTGTAAGTGATACAAATAAAAACGCCTGTAAAAAACCTGAGAATATATCAAAATACAAGTGCAACCATGGTGCAATGACAACACCGATGAAATCAAAACCACCAACAACTGGTATTGACCCGCTCAACCACCCCGTAAACGAGTATAACATTGTCATGATAATGGTTCCTGATAGCACATTTCCAAACATCCGTAGTGACAGACTAATTAAAGGCGCAACCGTCGAGAAAATGTTTGGTATTACAAAAAAGAAAAACGGTTTGAAAAAATCTTCTAAATATCCTTTGACACCATTCTCACGAATCTTAGTAATTTGAATTCCTAGCCAAGTAATCATTGCAAGTGCTAATGTAACACTGTAGTTTGCAGTTGGATTCTTCAGTCCGAGTAGTCCTGACCAATTCGACAAGAGGATATACATAAAGACTACGCCTATATAAGCAGCCATCGCCCGTCCCCGTTTACGACCCATTACAGGTTCTGTAATTGATAAAATTGCTTGCACATAAGTGATTGCATAAAGAACTAGGCCCGTGGGTTTTGATCCAGGTTCATAATCTTTGATACGTTTATTAGTTACAAAAATAAATCCAGTCATCAGTGTGGTAATAATTAGAATTGAATATACCTCAGCCTGCATGAGTCTTCTTCTCCTTTGAGAATAAATTAATAACAAACGTCAACATTCGGTCTAGAAAATAGGATGCAAAAATTGCCAGCGGTTCTACAATGCTTCTAAAGAAAAAGGAAAACAAAAGAGGACCTGCAATTAGTATAATTGTAAACAAGACATAAGATAAATATTGTCTAATATTAAATTTTTCACTATCGA
>DEQB01000073.1:1146-1501 GCA_002359085.1 Erysipelothrix sp. UBA3377 | reverse complement strand
AACCTTTCCGTAGAACGCTTCTCTCGCAGAGGTTAAAACAATCATCACTGTTTGTCCGACAACCCAGCCCAAAGCTATTGTTATACGCCAAAATGCCAGAGGAATTCCTAGTATCAACAGACCGAGATATACTTTTTGAAGTTTCATCTTTCACCACCCTAATAAAAAACGCACCCATGCTTGAAGTGTCTTTCCCGCCCTGAAAAGACTAACCTCAAGCATAGGTGCTTGACCGTGTATAACTAACTATTAACTAGACAAGTATATCAAAATTCTTATTTTTTTTCAATACTTTCAATACTTTATTTCTTGTTAGTATGAATAGGTTACAATTTAATGGACAAATAAATTAGTT
>DEQB01000073.1:948-1124 GCA_002359085.1 Erysipelothrix sp. UBA3377 | reverse complement strand
GTCAACACTTTAGTAGACAAAAACTTATATCTCTATTGTTTAATTGATTTTCGCGTGGTGATGTGATCCCAAGACTTTCACCTGCTATAGTGTATTTTATATCCATTCTAGTCAATTTAGTAATAGATTGTCTCATTATCTCATATATCTAATGAAAAAGGCTTACACTTTAAGTG
>DEQB01000073.1:403-833 GCA_002359085.1 Erysipelothrix sp. UBA3377 | reverse complement strand
GTTGAAAGTGATTTACTCACAACATTTCTCAGATAACCCTTTGCTTTTATTAAAGCTTCCATTCCCTTAACTTTATCCTTTTCATCAAGGAAACTTACGTATACTGTCGCGAAAGATAAATCGTTGGTTACCTCAACATCAGTTACGTTCGCATATTTTAAAGAAGGATCATTAATCTCTGTTGTGATTGTTTTAGCAACCTGTCTTAAAATAATTGACTCAACACGTTCTTTCTTTAAACTCATAACGATTACCCCTGTTCTACTTCTTCTTCACCGTATGATTCGATGACATCATTGACTTTGATATCGTTGAATTTCTCAATGGTGATTCCACATTCGAATCCAGATTTAACTGTTTTAGCGTCGTCTTGGAAACGTTTTAATGTTGACATTTTTCCATCATAGATAACAATACCATCACGGATTAA
>DEQB01000073.1:0-305 GCA_002359085.1 Erysipelothrix sp. UBA3377 | reverse complement strand
AGTTGACGTACTTCAGCTTGACCGTACACAACTTCACGATATACAGGTGCCATCATTCCTTTCATTGCAGCTTCAACAGCTTCAATGGCATGGTAGATAACATTGTATAAACGAATATCCAATTTCTTCTCATCCGCTAAATTACGAATGGCTGCACTGGGTCGTATGTTAAATCCAATAATAACTGCATTCGATGCACTGGCTAAAAGGATATCCCCTTCGGTAATGGTACCAGCAGTAGCACGGACAACATTAACACGAATTTCGTCTGTGGTCAGTTTCTCTAAAGAACTCTTAAGTGCTTC
>DEQB01000065.1 GCA_002359085.1 Erysipelothrix sp. UBA3377 | reverse complement strand
AGAAATCCACATCGCAGTGATCATGCGTATTCGTATTGGTTGGATTCTGTTACAACTTCTGAAGAAATTATAGAATTTTTGAAATCATTGGATTTAACACAGAATGAGGATTTATCGTACTGTGTGATGTCTATCAACACAAAAGATGACATTCATACGGTGGGTTTGGATGTGCGGTATCGTAAAGCGTACATGTTTGATGATGTGATGCATCAATTAAAGGGAAAGATTACCCGACATGTCCCACCTTTATATGTACCTGAGGATTCAAAGTTAATTCAAAGTTTAAAGGGTGCGTATGAAAGTGTGATGGGAGAAGTGGCAGATGTGCTCACTAAGGGTGGTGCCAGTTATGCGCGTGTCTTAAAAAATGGGGTGGCTTTTGGGGCAACCTTTGAAGGGGAAGATCCAAGACCTCACATGCCCAATGAGAATATGGCGGTAGCTTCATTGTTGAAGGCTATTGATATTTATGAAGTGGCATTGGAGCGTTTGGTTCAAGATGTGTAAAAATTGCCACAATGATTGGGTATCGCATTTACTTATAAAGATATTGTGAAAGCGGTTTAAAAAGTTTAATATTTGGTTAGAAAGGATGGTCTTTATGTTTAAAAAGATTCAATCAAAACTTCAAACGTTTGCGGGTGCCATGATGGTTCCTATTATCCTCTTAGTGTTAGTAGGTTTCTATGTAGGGATTGGTTCCGCAGTTACTAACTATATATTGCCTGAAGGCAGTTTCATTTCACTGATTTTCCAAATGTTTACCAATCTTGGATTTATGTTTATGAACAACCTTCAAATTTGGTTCGCAATTGGTATTGCCTTCTCCTTGGCTAAAAAGGAAAAAGGTTGGGCAGCCTTTGCGGGTGTTGTACTTTATATGTCTTATATTAAAGGCATTGAAGGCATTGCAGGTTTCAACGGATGGACACAAGCCACTACAGCAATAGAAGCGCTCGTCTCATCTGGATATACTCAAGAAGCAGCCCTTAATTTCAATGCGTTGTGGGGATCCCATTTGGGAATCTTTAACTACAACATGGGAATCTTCTCAGGATTGATTGCGGGATTGTCTGCAGCATGGATTCACAATAAATTCGTGGATACAGAGTTGCCATCCATGTTCTCATTCTTTGGTGGTACGAAGTTTGTTATCATCATGGTAACTGTTCTATCGGTGCCTTTGGCAGCAGTTACTTATGTGGTATGGCCTTATGTTGCAAGTGCATTGGCAAGTGTAACTGGCTTCATCTCAGGATCAGGACTCTTGGGAACCTTCGTATTTGGTACATTGGACAAACTTCTCTTGCCCTTTGGTATTCACCACCTTATTGCTTTCCCTATTGAATACTCTGCTGTGGGTGGTACCATGGTGATTGATGGTGTGCTTTATGAAGGGGTTAGAAATATTATCGTTGGACAGGCAGGAAGTGCCAGTGCAACTGGTTATATTACCCGTAACTTTACCACAGGACGGATTCTCTTCCAGTTGGCAGGATTACCAGGTGCAGCCTTCGCAATGTATAAACTTTCTAAATCAGAAAACAAACGTAAAGTAGCGTCACTCTTAGTGCCTGCAGTCTTAACGTTGGCCTTAGTGGGTGTTTCTGAACCGATTGAATATACGTTCTTATTCTTAGCACCACAACTTTACTTCTTAGTTTATGCGCCTTTAACAGGATTGATGTATGTCTTAGCAGAAGTGTTTAAGATTTCAATCAATGGTCATGCCTTGCTCTTTATGATTCCCAACTTATTACAACCACATAAAGTCCATGCGATGTCATTGATCTTCTTGTTGCCTCTGGCTTTCGTGCTATACTATGTGATCTTCAAGTTCTTTATTAAAAAATGGGACTTAAACACACCAGGACGTAAAGACGATGAAGCGAAGTTAATGAGTAAAAAGGAATACCAAGCTTTGAAAGAAGAAGCTTCAAAAGATGCGACTTTTGAAACGGAAATCGTCACTGCTTTGGGCGGGGCCGACAATATTGTGAGTGTCACAAATTGTGCAACCCGTTTACGTGTCGAAGTTAAAGACGGCAGCCAAGTGGCTTCAGATACACTTTGGACTGATCATTTAGATGCTTCAGGTGTGGTGCGTGCGGACAATCACTTCCAAATTATCTATGGACCCCGTGTTGTGAATATTGCGACGCGTGTAAAAGATATTTTGGGCCACGATTAATGTTGACTCAAGAAAAAGTACTCAAGATAAAAGGTAAATTGGATGCGTTAAGTGCGACGCATCCCATCGCCTATGAGATCCACAGTCTCAATAAAAGCCTTGTATTATACCATCCGTTGAACTTATCTTTGGATAAGGCCAATTGGATACGTCGTAAAAGAAATGCGGCCTTGCGTTTCGAAATGGATACCCTTGATCTCTATGAAAAGAATCATGGCGATGAATCCGGGTTTGCCCTAAAGTATGGTTTGGATTTAAAAGACTATACAATCACACCTGGATCCGTCTGTATTAAGAGTGAAACGGGACATCTGTTGGGAGTTGTAAGTGTAACCGGTCTTTCTCCCCAAGAAGACCATGCACTTGCGACTCAAAGTTTGATTGACTAAAATCCTATGCGTAGGATTTTTTTATGTGTGGGTACCAATTTAAAATATGTACGCACAAGTATGGTGTAAAACCGATAAAATACCTGTTTTTGCGTTGACATATACGTATAAGTCTTTATAATTGAAGTTAGATATAAGCGGTATCAACCGCAAACATATAAGGAGGACATATAAAATGACGGAATACAACAATCCAATCGTAATAGAAAGAGCAGACCCTTGGGTATACAAACATACCGATGGCTATTATTACTTTACAGGTTCAGTACCTGGCTACCAGAGTATCGAAGTACGCCGTTCAAAGACCTTAAATGGTTTGGAGAATGGAGAGATTGCGACCGTATGGCATGCCCATGATGAAGGGGAACAAAGCGAATTGGTTTGGGCTCCAGAAATTCATTTCATCCAAGGAAAATGGTATATCTACTATGCCGCAAGTAATCATGCATTCATTCGTGATAAGGATTATCATCACAATATGTTTGTGATTGAATGTGATGCGGACAACCCACTTGAAGGTACATGGGTTGAGAAGGGTAAAATTACAACCCATCAAAAAAGTTTTGCGATTGATGGTACAGCCTTTGAGTTGGACGACAAATTGTATTATGTGTGGTGTCAATTAGAACCCGCCATCACCAATAACTCTAATCTATATATATCAGAAATGGAAAATCCATGGACACTAAAAGGTAAAATTCTATTATTATCAGTACCTGAATTCGATTGGGAATGTGAAGGCTTTAGAGTGAATGAAGGGGCAGCAGCGATTGTGAAGGATGATAAGGTAATCATTACCTATTCAGCCAGTGCTACAGACCATACGTATAAGATGGGTATGCTTTGGGCATATCGTGATGCGGATTTATTGGATGGTTACTCATGGCATAAATCCAGTGAACCTGTCTTTGTGTCTTCTGAAGAGAACAGTCAATTTGGACCGGGACACAACTCATTCACACGCGATGAAACAGATACCCATGACTTACTGGTGTATCACGCAAGACCGACCATGGCCAATGAAGGCGATCCATTAAACAATCCCAACCGTCACGCACGCGTTCAAAAGTTTGACTGGGATGAAAATGGTTTACCTGTATTTGGAATACCAGTGAAATAAGGGAGTATATAGATGAAATATTTAATCAATTCAAAAGATAATGGACCGAGAATTAGTAAACATATCTATGGCCAGTTTGCGGAACATTTGGGCCGTTGTATTTATGAAGGTATCTGGGTTGGAAAAGACTCAGAGATTGAGAATATCAATGGCATCCGTCAAGATGTGGTGCAAGCATTACGCAATCTATCCGTACCTGTTTTAAGATGGCCCGGAGGCTGTTTTGCGGATGAGTATCATTGGATGGATGGGATTGGTCCTAAGGAACAAAGAAAGAAAATGGTCAACACACACTGGGGTGGTTTAACTGAAAACAATCACTTTGGTACCCATGAATTCTTTGAACTCATTGAACAACTTGGCACTGAAGCTTACGTCAATGGGAATGTGGGCAGTGGTAGTGTTCGTGAAATGTCAGAATGGATTGAATACATGACCATGCCTGGTGAATCTCCCATGGCAGATTTAAGACGTCAAAATGGACGTGAAGAACCGTGGCGTGTTCAATACTTTGGGGTAGGTAACGAAAGTTGGGGTTGTGGTGGTAACATGACCGCTGAGTTCTATGCTGAAAATTATCGACAATACCAAACGTATGTGCGTCAATATGGACCTGAAAAGATTTATAAGATTGCCTGTGGACCCAATGTGGATGACTACCACTGGATGGAAGTCATGATGCAAAAAGCGGCACCGTATATGGATGGGATCAGCTTACACCATTATGCTTTGGCGGATGTTTGGTTGAACAAACGTCCCGCTACGGGTTTTCCTGTCAATGAATGGTACTCCCTTCTGGACAGTGCAGCCAAGATGGATGAACTGATTACGAAGCATTCTCAAATTATGGACAAATACGATCCAGAAAAACGCATTGGTTTGATTGTGGATGAATGGGGTTCATGGTTGGATATTGAAAAAGGAACCAATCCAGGTTTCCTTTACCAACAAAATACCATTCGTGATGCGATGGTTGCGGCCATTA
Source organism: Erysipelothrix sp. UBA3377 (assembly GCA_002359085.1). Lineage (GTDB taxonomy): Bacteria > Bacillota_I > Bacilli_A > Erysipelotrichales > Erysipelotrichaceae > Erysipelothrix. The sequence goes on along the minus strand of DEQB01000065.1, from coordinate 2,615 downwards.
CTCTAAACATATTCCACAAACACGCAGATCGTGTGCATATGGCGAATATTGCACAAATGGTGAACGTACTTCAATCCATGATTTTAACGGATAAAGAAAAAATGATTTTAACACCCACCTATTTTGTGTTTGAACTCTATAAGAACCACCATGATGCTACAAGCTTGGATATTCATGGAAGCGATATGGAGTTTGTGACACAAACAGCTTCGATCAAAGATAACACAGTAACGGTATCGGTCAGTAACTTCCACCATGAAGAAGACACAACCCTAACCTATACTTTGGATTCTGAAATCAAGCGTATCAATGCTTACTATATTACGGGTGAAACACTGGATGCGCACAACACATTTGATAATCCAGAGGTTGTTAGGAAATTAGAATTCAGTGACTATACAGTTGAAGGCAATGTTTTAAAGATTAACTTACCTTCAAAGTCTGTTGCGTCATTTGAAATTAAGTTATAAGAAACCAAAAAGCCAACTCAATCATAAATGTGTGTTGGCTTTTATTTGATAAAAGGAGATTAATAAAAATGGTAAATCAAGGATTTTGGGAAAAGTACAAAAAACTGATTAAAGATGTGGTACTCGATTACCAATACTTGGTGATGTTGGATGAAGCAGATATTAAAATTGAAGCGGAAAGAGAAGATGCCAGCTTACCCAGTGAACGTTCTCAAGCCATCACAAACCTTAAAATAGCGGCAGGACTGATGGAAGGCGAACATTATGGTTGGTGGTTTCAAGATACGGATGTCTATAAATGGATTGAAACAGCAGCTTACACTTTAGAAAACTTTGATGATGAAGCACTGAAAACAAGAGTCGATAGTGTGATTGATATTATTGAACAAGCACAAGATCAAGACGGTTATCTCTCAACTTACTATCAATTGCGTGCACCGCACCTCAAATATAAAGAACTGGATCGTAGTCATGAACTGTATAATGCGGGACACTTAATTGAAGCAGCGGTCGCTTATGCTAAAGCAACGGGGAATGAAACACTACTGGAAGTGTCGAAACGATATGTAGACCATATCATGGCACACTTTGGTGTGGGTAAGATTGAAGGGGCTGATGGTCACCAGGAGATTGAACTGGCACTGATTAAGTTATACAACTATACAAATGATGTAAAATACCTTGATTTGAGTCGTTACTTTATTGATGTAAGGGGTAAAGATCCTTTATTTTACAACAAACAAAAGGAAGCACTGGGTCAAGATCCTTTTACCAACCTTGATTATCTACAAGCGTATGATCAACCCATCCATCAAAAAGAAGCCAAGGGCCATGCGGTTCGTATGCTCTATATGATGGAGGCCATGGCAGACTTGGCGTTACACCAAAATGACCAAGCCATGGAAGATGCGGTTATGACGTTATGGGATGATATTGTGAAACGTAAGATGTATGTGACCGGAGGGGTTGGACAAACGGTTCATGGTGAATCCTTTGCGGATGGTTATGAACTCCCCAATGACACCATGTACTGTGAAACATGTGCCGCAATTGGAATGGTCAATACGGCGCAACGTTTATTCAAACTTAAACCAGACAATCGTTTCATTGATGTCTTGGAACGTGCTTTATACAACGGGATGTTAGCGGGGATGAGCCAAGATGGTAAACACTTCTACTATGTGAACCCCTTGGAATACATCAAAGACCGTTACACACCTGATAAGGGACATGTGAAAGGACAGAGACCAGAGTGGTTGGGATGTGCATGTTGCCCACCCAATATCTCAAGAACCATTGCATCTATTGATTCATACTTCTATACAAGAATTGAAAATGAATTCTATATTCATATGTATGCAGATGCGCATTATGAAGATGAAGATATTAAAGTAACACAATTGAGTAGCTTCCCCAAGAGTGTCGATAATACTTTTGAGATTACCATTAAAAAAGGCAGCTTTAATTTGCGCTTTAGAAAACCACAATGGGCAAAATATATTAAAGTTAGATTGAATGGAACCGTCGTGGATAATGTGATTTGGTTGGCAGAAGGGACCTATACCATTACTACGGAAATGGATTATGAACCCTTGACTTTATATACCAACGGTAATGTTGTTCATAATTCAAACAAAGTGGCCTTCCAATATGGACCCTTTGTATATTGTGGTGAATCCATTGATCAAAAAGAAGCGATTTATAAGTATCGTGTCAACCCCACAACCATTTTCAAACAATGGCACAATGATGCATTGGGTAGACGTTATAACTTAGAAGTGGGTGCCAGATATGTGGTAACCCAAGACAGTCTTTATAGCAATGAACCCGAAGCATTGGAAGCAAGTAGTGCTCTCAATTTAATACCCTACTACCTATGGGCCAACAGAGCGCATACAGATATGATGGTGTGGTTGCCCATCGATAAGGAGTCTTAAGATGATTTATAACTTAGAAAATGAGAATTTAAAGATCAGTATCTTGGATGTGGGTGCTTCAATTTTAAGCATGCAGTATTTAAGAAATGGTGAATGGGTTGAGACAACCCTTCAGTATGAAGATTTGAATACCTACAGTCAAGATAATCCCTATTACCTGAATGCGATCATTGGACCCCATTCAGGAAGGATTAAAGATGGAGAATAT
>DEQB01000082.1 GCA_002359085.1 Erysipelothrix sp. UBA3377 | reverse complement strand
TGTAACCCAAATTGAATCAAACCACTCAAAATCACAAACAAAATAGAAATCGCAATGACATAAAATACAGCACCCTTAAAGATTGGATCCAAATAATGAAACACCAGTCCCATTAATACAAACAGGAAACTAAACATAAAGGTAGACTGCGCCAAGACTTTCACTGATTCTCGAATGTATATTTTATCCAAAAGCCAAGAGAAGTAATTAATGACCAGAATATATACACACACAAAGACATACCATGTATGCACATTTAAGATAAAGTTATAGGCATTGCCTATGAAGACGGGTAGAAAGACCATTAAAGAACCCAACAAGGAAAGGATGAGTCCCAACAGCCCAAATTGGTAAAACCAGATAGCAACAAAAACTAAAAAGAACAGCGTAAAATAAAGCTGCATGTTAGAAATCGTTTGATTTACGTTGGTTATGGAACCAAAGGTTCCCACTTCGAGCACTTCAATATCTGAAACTTGTCTTAAAAAAGAATTGTAAATCAAAGACATGTCCCCTGTACTTTCAATTTGAATCAGAGAAAGACCTTCCTCCACTTCATAAACAGATAACTCTGCTTTATATCTCGGCAAGTTATCTTTAAAATCTTTGAAGCTGTCATTGTCTTCCACAGAGGTCGTAATGATAGACATTTTACGACCGAAACCCACACCAAAATTTAAAGATTTCGAATTGAGTAATAAATTACTCAACAGTGAAACCAACACAATCAAAATGATGATGAGTCCTGTGTACTTTTTAACTTTCATTGATAACTCCCTGTAATATTTCACCCAGCGATGTTTTTTTCACACTTACGCTGGCATCCAAAGAAAGATAGCGAATGATTTCATCAGCTGAAATATTCAAAATCCGATCCGTTAAAATATTTAAATGCTTTGGTTTGTTTCTTTTAAATACATAAGAAGCAAAAATACGTTCCAAATCATTGAATCGTACATTCGCAAAACCTTCTTGATGTAGTTTTCTTAATCTAATGGTTATTAAGAGTTGTATGTATTGTTGACTTGTATTCATAATGCACCTCTTTAATATTATAACAAAACAAATCAATAAAAAAAGTAGCTTCTGCTACTTTAAGTCATTTACCATTTTTTTGAAGTAATCACCGCGTGCTTCAAAGTTCTCAAACTGATCATAAGAAGCGCATGCTGGAGATAAAAGTACGATATCGCCCGGCTTCGCAATTTTAAGTGCTTTATGAAATGCAGACGCCATGTCTTGAACCATATCATAATTATCAAACACTTTAGAAAGCGCAACTTTACTTTCACCAAATAAGAATGCTTTTTTAATTTTGTCGTTATAAGATTGTAACAAATCAAATGAAATGTGTTTGTCATACCCCCCTGCCAACAAAATAATATTCCCATCAAATGCTTTCAACGCTTTTTCGGTACTCTCTGGATTGGTAGCTTTAGAGTCATTATAAAACTGTACACCATTAAGGGTATCCACATACTCTATACGGTGATTGACACCGCTAAAGTTTTGAATGACAGCCTGAATCTCAACGATTGCTACACCCGCCATGTATGCGATTGTCCCAGCTACCAATGCATTGAATACATTGTGTCTACCGACCACTTTTAAATCAGCTACGTCAAATAGTTTTATGTCCTTATACATTGCCCAACCATCAGTTACTGTAATATCTGCTTGTTGTTCAAGTGAGACATCCAAAGTGTTTTCAGTCTTAGCAGTCAACTTTACGATATTCTGATCATCAATATTACGGATAAAGACTTTACTGTTTGGGATTAAAGCGAGTTTAGCTTGATAGTAATCATACTCTGAGTCAAATCTATCCAAATGATCTGGTGTTAAATTTAACAACGCATATACATCTGGTTTAAAGTTGGGTGTTCCTTCAATTTGAAAGGCGGAAATCTCAAGCGCAACATCCACATCAGCATTCCCAATTTCATCCACTTTCTCACTTAAGGATATCCCTACATTCCCTGCTAAAACAGCACTTTCGTCTTTACGGAGTAACATTTCATAGAGTAAGGTTGTGGTTGTAGTTTTTCCATTGGTTCCAGATATCGCATAATAATGTCCGTTGGTATGAAACTGTGTTGCGATTTCAATTTCATTGATCACATGATCAAAACGACTGACCAATGGATGAGAATTTGGAATTCCTGGATTTTTCACAACCAAATCTACATCATCATAAGCATCTGTATCTTGATCATTTAAAGATACAATCACGCCACGATTCTCTAGCTCAAATCGTTTCTCAAAATCATCACGACTGACCAAATAGACTTCGTATTGCATACTACGAAGTAACCGTGCCACACCATAACCGCTACGTGCGCCCCCAATAATTAAGGCTTTCATTATATCAATCCTATCCACAAGCCCACTACAGCACAAACCAATCCAAGAATCCAAAAGAAATGAACAACAGTTATTTCTTCCCACCCTCTCATGGTAAAACTATAGTGAATGGGCGTATATCTAAAAATTCTTTTTCTAGTAAATCTAAAATAAACCTGTTGAATCACAACTGTAACTGTTTCATAAACAAAGACACCCCCAATGATAAGGGACAACACTTCCATGTTTAAATAGACACTCGAGACCGCAAATAACGCGCCCAATGCCAATGAACCAACATCACCCATGAATATTTTTGCAGGACTGTAGTTGTAGATCAGAAACGCCAACAAACCACCAATCACTGCCAATAGGAATACAAAGAGTTCCATTTGGCTTTGGTATGCGAAAATTACAAATGGAATAAACGCTAAAATACTGGTTCCACCTGCAAGTCCATCCATACCATCTGTGAGATTAAAGGCATTAGAATATGCCGCAAACATAAAGACAACAAATGGAAAGTAAAAATAACCCAAATTTAAAGTCACATTAACAATTGGAATGTTGATTGTATTGTTACCACCGATATTTATGTAAATAAGATAAAATGCAGCTGCAATCACGAACTGAATTAACAGCTTGGTTTTCGCACTCAAACCATCATTTTTTCCTTCTTTAATAATTTTGTAATCATCCAAAAAACCCAAAAGGCCATAAGATGCGAATACTAAAATTAGTAAGATGAGTTTCATGTTTAGTTTCAATAAGAAAAGTGTGAACACGACCAAGATGGGCATGACCACAAAAATCACACCGCCAAATGTAACGGTTTTTTCTTTTTCCTTAAATTCATCCAAAGCATATTCACTGACTTCTTGTTGGGCAGTCGTCGCTTTTAAATACGCAATAAAGCGTGGGTAGATTAAAAACGACAATGTAAATGTAATCATTAATGCTATAAATCCTAATATCATAATTATACTTCCTATTCTAACTCAACGGTGAGTACCATACCATCTGTAACTGTTGTATTGGGGGCGATGGATTGTGCTTTAACAAATCCGCTGCCCTTCATGACAATTTCTATATTCGCAAAGTTAGCCCAAGCATTCACTTCTTTAAGAGACCACTTTGACATGTTTGGTACTTTCATGTTTTCTATTTTTGATAATAATAATACACGTTCATTGTTTAATAGCGACGTTCCTTTTTGTGGATATTGATTCAATACAGTCTTGCCATCACCAATGACTACCACATCATACCCTTGTTCTTTTAAATCCGCAACAGCATCTTTCACTGATTTATTCACATAGTTTCCGATTTCTCCTTGGTGCACAACACTGTCTGTTTCATTGTCAACCATGGTATCCAAAGGATACGTTGTAATTACTGTCTTAATTACGTTTTTAATTTCAGTTGATGCAGCCCCAAGACGATGGCCTGCATTCGCTTTATATGCATAGTATACAATATATTCTGGATCTTCATACGGAAAAGCCAATACAGCAGAATAAATATATTTTCGATTGGAGTACTGACCATCAATTACGATTTCAGCAGTCCCACTTTTCGCCATCATGTTCACTTCTTCCATGGCATAACGTTGGTTCCCAAATCTTGTAACATATACGTTACCATACAGCGCATCTCTTACTGATTGGACGGTTTCTTCATCAAACAATTGTTCACCTTTTTGAACACTCGCTTGATATTCCAAATTGCCTGTTTCAGTATCAATGACTGAATCCACAATGTATGGTTTTGTGACGGCACCATCCCCAAAGACGGCAGTATGGGCTTGAATCAACTGTAACATCGTGACCATTGAACCCTGACCATAACCCGTTGTAATCACCTCATGATGATAGTTCCATAGTTCTACACCATCGGCTTCTGGAATGCGTCCGATCCCAACTTCTTCAAAGAATCCTAATTTATGTAAATAATCATTATAAACGTTTGTACTCAAACGATTGGTTAAAAGTTCAGCAATCATAACGTTTGATGAACGTTGTAGTCCTTCCTTAAACGTAATGATTGGATATACTTCCTGACTTGGATTGTTAATGGTTACCGTATAAGGACCTGGAGATGGTGCGCGAGAGAGCGCACCTGTTTCAGGATCCGTTCTTAAATAAAATGGCTTCCCATCAAATAGATCATCCGGTGTCATGGCACCTTCATTCAACCCAATCGCATACGTAATCGTCTTCATGGTTGAACCCGGCTCATATTCATATTCTGTAGCTCTGTTTAAGTAGAGTGTATTTTCATCTTCTACATCAAAGGATGGTGCATCACTGATTGCCAATATTGCACCCGTTTTAAGATTTACAACGGCACCCCATGCTTCGTCAGCATTTATTTCTTCTGAAGTTAAGAAGTTATTTAAAGCATTGTCTAATGAAGACTGAATGATTTTATCTACTGTTAAACGAATGTTTTTACCATTCTTCGCTTCATATGATAGAGAATCAATGGTATCAAAACGATATTGACTGCTATCTTGTCGGTACACGGATTCACCATTGGTGCCACTTAGTACATCATTATAATATTGTTCAATACCCATGATACCCTCTTGTAGTTTCGTTTCTTCATCAAAACGTGTCATACCAAGCAATGTGGTCGCAAACCGACTGGAGTAGTAATCTCTTTTCACTGCGGGTGTATAACCCAACCCTGTGATATCCGAAGCTTCAAGTTCTCTTTTTTGGGAGGCTGAAATATATTTTCCATAACTTCCAAATTCAACTTGTTTGGCATCCATATTTAAGTACTCTAAAATTTCTGAATACGGTGCATCCAATACTTTTGCGATAGTGGTAGCAGCTGCTTCTTTATCGGTAACATAGGCTGGAACGTTATTAATCCCAAATCGATCATCTGCAATATAAGCGTAAAGCGTATAGGCTTCTGCATCTTCTACCAAAACATTATCGTTAATATCCAGAATATTACCACGCTTAGCATACACAGGTTCATAGACCGTATGGATCCCTTCAACCACTTCTTTAATGTCTGTCTTAGAATTGACGTGATACCCCAATACAGAAACAACAAAAACATTGACGATGAGCACGGAAAAAATGATCATTATCAATGTAAATAAATAAAATATGCGTCTGTTTTGGTGCTTCTTCACAACTAATCACCCAATTTTACAAAGACACTATTGTCTGTGTAGTGTTGCAATCCTGCCGCTTCTGCTTTTTCAACAATATTTGCATAGTCACCCAAAGCATTTACTTCACGTAATACTTCTTCGTTTGTACGTTTCACTTCAGCAATTTTAATCTCTGTTCTTTCAATTTCACGCGCTAACTTAGCATTGTCTGAACGAACGAATACTGCTGAAACAAACCAGAATACAACTGTGAGTGCTAAAAACAATTGAGCAACACCTGACCAATTCACTTTTCTTATGGTTCTCTTTTTAACAATTTTAGCCATCTTCATCCGTCCTCTCTATACATCTAAGTATGGCGCTATGCGCGCGATTATTCGTTTCAATTTCTGTTTCCGTTGGCTTAAGTGCCTTGTGGATCCATTTAAAGTTAATTTCCTTTTCAATGGGAATTGGAATTCTTGGATCAACCTTCTCAGGGGTTGCGACATCGTTCATGATATTTTTAACCAACCGATCCTCAACACTGTGGAATGTAATCACAGCCAATCTACCTGTAACTTTAAGGCGCTTGATAGCAGATGCCAATGCATTTTCAATATCTTTTAATTCATTGTTGACTTCCATCCTAATGGCTTGGAATGTCTTCTTTGCGGGATGGCCTTTTCTCAACGCATAATTGGGATAGGCTTTCTTGATGCAGTCTACCAATTCAAAGGTAGTGTTGATCGGTCTTGCGGCGATAATCTCACGCACAATCCCTTTTGCATAACGTTCATCCGAGTATACTTTCAATATGTATTCTAATTTATCTTGTTCATATGTGTTCACCACATCAAATGCGGAGAATGCTTGTGTTTGATCCATCCTCATATCAAGTTTTGAATCAAATCTATAACTAAATCCCCTATCTTGTGTATCGAATTGAGGACTTGATACCCCCAGGTCAAATAACACACCATCTACGGATTCAATCCCTAAATCATCCAATACTCTCTCGATATTCGCGAAACTATCATGAATCAAAATGGCTTTATCTTCATCTAAAATTGATTTCGCATATTCAATGGCTTCAATGTCCTTGTCAAATCCAATCAGTTTTCCTGTTGTTAATTTTTCTAAAATAGCTTGTGTATGGCCTGCTCTACCCAAAGTTGCGTCAATGTAGATACCATCTTTTTTAATGTTGAGTGCTTCTATTGAAGCTTCATATAGTACTGAAATATGCATTAGAAGAACTCCGTAAGACTTTCAGCAATATCTTCAAAACTTTCGCTCGCAACTTCGTAGTATTCATTCCATTTCTCTTGATCCCATATCTCTACATGATCACTGACCCCTATCACGACACACGCTTTTTCTAAACTTGCTTCCTGAATTAAGGGTTGTGGTAGTCTGATTCTACCCTGTGTATCTAAGGTACACTCCGATGCTTTTGCCATAATCATATGGGTGAAGCGTCGTGCTTCTCTTTTAGTAGAAGGCAAGGTTTGTAGTTTTTCGTATAGTGATTGCCATTGTTCCATGGTATAAATCGCAAGACATCCATCCAACCAACGCGTGACAACCATTGTATCTCCCAATTCATCACGAAACTTCGCAGGAATAATAATGCGACCTTTTGTGTCTAAATTGTGTTGGTATTCTCCCATGAACATCTTTAAATTCACCACTTTCTACCACTAACTACCACTTTGTACCACAATTATAGCATATCCAATATAAAAAAGAACCCATATGCAATAAATTTATCGGTTTTAAAAGAAATAAAAAAAAGACCAAATCGGTCTTTAAATCCCTTTTTGGTCTCAGTTTATATAATATTAAGATTTTCGTTTCAAGATTGATAACACAAGTTCCACTTTTAAGAACATAACGGAAGCAAAGTAAACCGCGACACCCACAATGACGGATAGTACCAGCATTCTGAAGTCTGAGAGCACATTTGCGAGCAGTGATTTCAGAATCATAATCGCAATCCCCATTAAAGCCGAAGATACAATAATCTTG